>NZ_CAKKTM010000044.1:0-11456 GCF_920888515.1 Protofrankia sp. CiP1_Cm_nod1
GGCCGCAGCGGGCGGACCGCGGCCAGGATGCGTCCCCGCCGCCATCCCGGCGACGGGCCGTCCGCGGGACCGGGCGCGGGCGTGCCGGCCGAGCCGGTGAGTTCGCTGATGAGGTCGTCGCTGTCAGCACCGTCGCTGTCAGCGTCGCCGCTGTCGCCGGTGCGCGCTCCCGGGATGCCGGAGCGCCCGCCCGGCTCGCCGGACCGGGCGAGCTCGTTCTCGATCCGGGTGAGCCGGTCGAGCATGTCGGTCGCGTCCCCGCCGCGCTCCAGGATGGTGCGCAGCGCGTCCATCAGGGCCAGCCACTGGTCGCGGTCCAGGGTGACGTGATCGGCGAGCTGGTTGGCCGTGGCGGGCGGGAACAGGCGCTGGGCGACGGCGACCACCTTCGTCACCTCGGCCGGGTTGAGCCGGTCCGGCCGCCCCCGGATGTAGGAGACGAGGTCCTTCAGGCTGATCAGGGTCACCCCGTCGATCGCCCCGTCGCTCCACAGGACGCCCGCCTCGGCCATGATCAGAATTGGTCGGACCGGGACTTTGACCATCGGCAGGGCGTCGCGGATCTGGTTGCGCACCTCTTCCCCGAGCCATCTGGTCAGGTCGAGCGGCTTCTTCAGGGACTGCCCGTCGACCTTCGCGCCGTCCTTGGAGTAGCGGACCGTCCCGGGGGAGGCGTCGCTTTTCATCACCATGACGCCGCCCGGCCCGACCAGCAGGTGTCCGATACTCGCCTCGGAGTGGGCCACCCGACGGTCGTGCATCACCACGTAGCCGTACCGGCGCAGCCTGTTGACGATACGTGCCGTCTTGCGCTCGGATTCGGCGCCTTCACGCAGCGCCTCGATCTCGGGCACCGGATCGAACGAACGGCCGATCACCACCAGCGGCCAGCCGAGCTGGACCACCAGGTACGCTGCCACCGCGACGGACACCGGCAGCCGCAGGCCCGAGACGGCCAGCACCGCGAACACCACCGCGATGGGGAAGGCCCGTAGCGCGGCCCGGGGCACGGTGTAGGCAAGCCGCTCGCGGCGCATCTGCGCCTGCTGTTCCCGGGCTCGCCGGTAGGCCACCTCCAGGGAGTGGCCGGGACGGTCGCGGGTGTGGCCGCGCAGCGGGCTGCTGCTCCTGATCGGGCTCTTGATCGTGCTCGCCATCATGTCCACCGTGGATCGTGGGGTCGTGGTCCGGAACCTGAATCATCAGCGGTCGTGGGCGTGCCGGCGCGGCAGAGCGCAGACATGTTACGGGCCGCACTGATGGTGCAGCCAGAGCGTGTCCTCGGACAAGGGAATCCCGAAACCGGTCCAAATTTTCCAGAGGCGGTGAGACGTTGATCCTCACTTTATCTTAGATGATCATTCCTGGCCCGCGCCTGGCCCGCGCCTGGCCCGCGCCTGGCCGGCGGTGCCGGCCGGCATGGCCCGGGCCCCGCGCTGGCCCCGTCCGACCGGCGATCGGCTGCGCCTGGGCGGTGCGAAGAGGAAGGTGAAGGGCCAAAGGGGTGAAATGACTCGCTGCGGATCCCGGCGGGGCTGGCGGCGGTGGGCCGGTTCGGCGTGCAAGTTACCAATGGGTAGCGATACGCTCCCACCGTCGGTAGAAGACTGGAGGACGTGTGAGACTCGCTATCGGCGGAGTGATCGTCGTTGTTGCTCTCGCGGTGGCCGGACGCCGGTTCCACTGGCTGTTCAGGCTGATCCGCCAGGGACAGCCCGCTGCCGGCCGGCTCGACGGGGCGGGCCAGCGGCTGTGGAGTGAGATCAGCGAGGTCGGTGCCCAGCGGAAGCTGCTGACCTGGACGGTCCCCGGGCTCGCGCACGCCTTCACCTTCTGGGGATTCACGGTCCTCATGCTGACCGTCATCGAGGCGTTCGGCGCGCTGTTCGACCACGACTTCCACATCCCGCTGTTCGGGCACTGGGCCGCCATCGGTTTCATCGAGGACTTCTTCACGGTCGCGGTCCTCGCGGGGCTGCTGGCCTTCACGATCATCCGGCTGCGCAACGCGCCTGCCCGGCTCGAGCGCAGGTCGCGGTTCTACGGGTCGCACATCGGCCCGGCCTGGGTCATCCTCGGGATGATCACATCGGTGATGGTCACGCTCCTGGTCCTGCGCGGCGCCCAGTTCAACGCCGGCACGCACCCGCAGGGCGACACGAGGTGGGCGTTCGCCTCCTACCTGGTCAGCCGTCCGCTCGACGCCTTCTCCCTCGAAGCCAACGAGCACATCGAGACGGTCTTCCTGCTGCTCAACATCGCCGTCATCATGGGCTTCCTGGTGCTGGTCGCCTACTCCAAGCACCTGCACATCTTCCTGGCGCCGGTCAACGTCATCCTCAAGCGCGAGCCCAAGGCGCTGGGCGCGCTGGGCAGCACCCCGGACATCGAGAGCCTGATGGAGGCCGACGAGCCGATCGTCGGCGTCGGCAAGATCGAGGACTTCTCCTGGAAGGCGATGCTCGACTTCTCCACCTGCACCGAGTGCGGGCGCTGCCAGAGCCAGTGCCCGGCCTGGAACACCGGCAAGCCGCTGTCACCGAAGATTCTGATCATGGATCTTCGTGACCACCTGTTCGCCAAGGCGCCGTACCTGCTCGCCGCCAACGGGTCCGGCGAGGGGGAGGACGCCGCGCCGGCCGCCGCCGGCGCTGCCGCGGAGGCGTCGAACGGGCACGCCGTCCACCACGTCCCAGAGTCCGGGTTCGGGCGGGTTCCCGAGCCCGGCCAGCCGCAGGCCGACCGTCCGCTGGTCGGGACCGAGGACGAGGGCGGGGTCATCGACCCCGACGTGCTGTGGTCGTGCACCAACTGCGGCGCGTGCGTGGAGCAGTGCCCGGTCGACATCGAGCACGTCGACCACATCGTCGACATGCGCCGCTACCAGGTGATGATCGAATCGTCGTTCCCCAGCGAGGCCGGGGTGATGCTGCGCAACCTGGAGAACAACGGCAACCCGTGGGGCGTCTCGCCCCGGATCCGCACCGAGTGGACCGAGGGCCTGCCGTTCGAGGTCCGTGTGCTCGACGAGGGCGAGCCCATCCCGGACGACGTGGAGTACCTGTACTGGGTCGGTTGCGCCGGCGCCATCGAGGACCGGGCCAAGAAGGTCTCCCGGGCCTTCGCCGAGCTGCTGCACACCGCGGGCGTCTCCTTCGCCATCCTCGGTACCGGCGAGAGCTGCACCGGTGACCCCGCCCGCCGGCTCGGCAACGAGTACCTCTTCCAGGAACTGGCCAAGGCCAACATCGAGGTCCTCAACGCGGCGGGCGCCAAGAAGATCGTCGCCACCTGCCCGCACTGCTTCAACAGCCTGGCCAACGAGTACCCGGCGCTCGGCGGCGCGTACGAGGTCATCCACCACACCCAGCTGCTCGGCCGGCTTGTCGACGAGGGCAGACTCGTCCCCGTCCAGCCGGTGGACTCCTCGGTCACCTACCACGACCCCTGCTTCCTCGGCCGGCACAACGAGGTCTACACCCCGCCCCGGGAGATCCTCGGCAGCATCCCCGGTATCCGCAGCCAGGAGATGCACCGCTGCAAGGAGCGCGGCTTCTGCTGCGGCGCCGGCGGCGCCCGGATGTGGATGGAGGAGAAGATCGGCAAGCGGGTCAACGTCGAGCGGGTGGACGAGGCGCTCGCCCTCGATCCGGACATCGTCTCCACCGCCTGCCCGTTCTGCATCGTCATGCTCACCGACGCCGTCACCGAGAAGAAGCAGTCCGGCGGGGCGAAGGAGAGCGTCGAGGTGCTCGACGTCTCCCAGCTGCTGGCTCGCTCGCTGGCCGCACCGCCGGCCGTCCCGGCCGGCGCCGACGCCTCCTGACGGAGGGCCGCGAGGACGCCTCCCGCGACGACAGACCGGCCCGGAGGCAGAGGGCCGGCCGGAGGCAGAGGGCCGGCCGGAGGCAGAGGGCCGGCCGGAGGCAGAGGGCCGGCCGGAGGCAGGGACGGCCGCTGCCGTAGGTGGAAACCGCTGTGGCGACGACGTTTTCCACCTACGGCCCGTGCGCCCGTAGGTGGAAAACGTTGCTGGAGCGGCGGTTTCTACCTACGAGGGCAGACACCGGCCGGGCGGGCGGGCCGCCGTAGCCGGTACGCGGCGGGCCGTACCCCCATCCGGGGCCAGCGCAGGAAGGCTTCGGCCTCCAGCATGGCCAGCGCGATGCGCGGCAGGTTCCGGCTCGCCGGGAAACAGACGTAGCGGGGCGACCAGGCCGGGCGGAACTTCGCGTTGAACCGGTAGAGGCTGTCGATCTGGAACCAGCGGGAGAGGAAGACCAGCAGGTTCCGGAAACAACGGGTGACCGGGCCCGCGCCGAGCCGCTGCCCGCGCTCCAGCGCGGCCCGGAAGAAGGCGAAGTTCAGCGACAGGCGCTCCACCCCGAGCCCGGCCGCGGCCCGTACCGCCGAGACGATCAGGAAGTCGTTCAGCCCGTTGTCGGCGGTACGGTCCCGCACCATCAGGTCCAGCGACAGGCCCCGGCGGCCCCACGGGACGAAGTGCAGCAGCGCACGCAGCCGCGGCTCGCCGCCTCCCTCGCCGCCCGCCGGGCCGTCCCCGCCGCGGTCGAAGGCCATCAGGACGACGCAGTCGTCGTCGGCGGGCGCGCCGATCCGGCCGAGCGCCATGGAGAAACCGCGTTCGGTCTCGGTGCCACGCCATGCCGCGGCCTGCGCCCGCAGCCGGGCCCGCTCCTCGGCGGGCAGGTCACGCATCCGCAGGGCCTGGCAGGTGTAGCCGGCCCGTTCGACCCGGCCGACGGCCTGCCGGACGTTGCGCATGTCGCGACCTTCGAGGGTGAAGGCCGCCACATCGATGACGGCTTCGTCACCGAACTCCAGCACGGACAGGCCGGCGCGCTCCCACGCCTTGCCGCCCGTCTCGGAGCATCCGATTACCGCTGGTATCCAGGCATGTTCGGCGGCGATCCGCAGGAACTCCCGGATCGCGCCCGGCCACGCCTCGTTGTCGCCGAGCGGGTCGCCGCTGGCGAGCATCACCCCGGACACCACCCGGTAGGGGACGCAGGCCTTGCGCGTCGCCGACCAGACGACGGTCTTGTCGGCGCGCAGGGCGAAGTAGCCCAGCGAGTCGGCGTCACCGTGGCAGGCCAACAGCGCGCGCATGCCGGTGATGTCGTCCTCGGACAGCTTCGGCCGCGGCCGTGGTGGCCGCAGCACGAGGTACACGACAGCGCTGATCGTGAGCAGGCCCATGGTCAGCAGCGTCCGGGTGACAAGATCCGAGACCCGTTCGGAGGAGAAGCGCAGCGGCCCGTGGATGCCGACCAGGCCGTCCACGACGTGCGCGAACTGGGCGGACAGCGGGTGCGCCCCGAGCAGCCGCCCACCACCGACCTGGAGCAGCAGCATGCCGATCATGACCGAGGCGGCGGCGAGGGCGGTCCCGACCCACAGCGCCCGCCACCGGGTGGTCGGGTCCCCCTTGGCCTGGAACTCCCCGCGTGCCAGCAGCAGACCGGCGACGAGTACGGCGGAGGCGGCCGCCTCCTCGTAGTCGAGGCCCTTGACCACGTGCAGGACGACGCTCGCCGTGAGCAGGGCCACCACCCCGTGCCAGGCGCGGCGCTTGCGCCGGCGCAGGCCGCGCGCCAGGAGCAGCAGCAGGAGCCCGACCACGACCGTGAACGCCGCGGCCTGCCGGGAGACCGACCCGGGCAGGATCTGCCGGATCAGGTCGAGACGGCTGCGCCAGCCGGGCGTCACCGCGGAGACGATGTCGATGAGCCCCGCGACGAACACCAGGGCGGCGGCCACGGGCGGCAGCCACAGACGGTTCCACGCCGGTAGCGCGGACCGGGAGGCCCGCGTCGCCTCGGTGGGCGCCGGCGCCGCGGGCGACGTCGATGTCCCTGCCGCTGGCGCCGCGGGCGCCGTCGAGGTTCCTGCCGCGGGCGACGTCGATGTCCCTGCCGCTGGCGCCGCGGGCGCCGTCGATGTCCTGGGTGCCGATGTCCGGGGGGGAGTGCTTCCGGCGGAAGACGTCCCGGAGATCGCGCCGATGCCGTCGCCGCGCCCGTTGGCCCTGGTCCGGCCGGTCTTGCGGGGACGGCTTCTGCCGCTGACCGTTGCCACGGACGCTGGCCCCTCCTTCGCTTCCCTTTTCCCAGCCCGTTTTCCGGCCTTCCGGGATGCCGGGCCGTGCGTGGGACGTTACCCCCGCCGGTCGCGCGGTCAGGCGGGGGTGTTGCGGGTAGTAGGACGGTCACAGGCTCCCTCGAGGGGAGGGATGGATGCTCGGGCTGCCCGAACAGATCAAGGTATGCCTGTTCGATCTGGACGGTGTGCTGACCCCGACGGCCGCCGTCCATGCCGCGGCCTGGAAGGAGATGTTCGACGCCTTCCTCGAGCGGCGGGCCCGGCACGCAGGCGGCCCGTTCGTCCCGTTCAGCGTCCGTGACGACTATCCCGCCTACGTGGACGGCAGGCCGCGGGCGGACGGTGTCCGGTCGTTCCTCGCGTCCCGGCACATCGAGCTGCCCGTGGGCAGCCCGGCGGATCCGCCGACGGCGCAGACCGTGCACGGGCTGGGGAAGCGCAAGAACGAGATCCTGCTGGCCAGGCTCCGCGCGGGTGGGATCACCGCGTATCCGGGGTCCGTGCGGTACCTGCGCGCGCTGGCGGCCGCCGGGGCCGGACGCGCGGTCGTGTCGTCGAGCGCGAACTGCGCACAGGTCCTCACCGCGGCCGGCATCGACTGGCTGCTGCCCGTCCGGATCGACGCCGCGGTCGCGGCGCGTGAGCACCTGGCGGGCAAGCCGGCGCCGGACACCTACCTTGCCGCGGCCCGTGAGCTGCGTGCCGAGCCCCGGCAGGCGGCGGTGTTCGAGGACGCGCTCGCCGGGGTCGAGGCGGGGCGGGCCGGCGGTTTCGGCTTCGTGGTCGGCGTCGACCGGATCGGGCACGCCGACGCCCTGCTCGCGCACGGCGCGGACATCACCGTCCCCGACCTGGCCGTCCTGCTCGAACCGGGCGAACCCGAACCGGGCAAATCTGGGCCGGGCGAACCCGAACCGGGCGAACCCGGGCCGGGCGAATCTGGGCCGGGCGAACCCGGGCCGGGCGAATCTGGGCCGGGCAAACACGGTCGCGCCGGCCGCGCGGCAGCGGGTGACGGGAGCCTGTCATGACCGGCGGCCCTTCACGACCGGCGGCCCTTCATGACCGGGAGCATGTCGTGATCGGTAACGTGTTGTGATCGGTAACGTGTCGTTCCCGGTCGAGCCGTGGCACCTGCGTGAGTGCGGCCTCGACCCGGCGCTGCTGGCCCGCTCGGAGTCGCTGTTCGCGCTGTCCAACGGGCATGTCGGCCTGCGGGCGAACCTGGACGAGGGGGAGCCGCACGCCCTGCCCGGCACCTATCTGAACTCGGTGCACGAGCTGCGTCCGCTGCCGTACGCCGAAGCCGGCTACGGGTATCCGGAGTCCGGCCAGACGGTCATCAACGTCACCAACGGCAAGCTCATCCGCCTGCTGGTGGACGATGAGCCCTTCGACGTCCGCTACGGGGAGCTGCGGGCGCACGAACGGGTGCTGGACTTCCGCGCGGGCGTGCTGCGGCGCACGGCCGAGTGGGTGTCACCGGCCGGGCAGGCGATCAAGGTGTCGACGGTGCGCCTGGTGTCCTTCGTCCAGCGGGCCATGGCGGCGATCTGCTACGAGGTCGAGCCGCTGGACGCCCCGGCGCGGCTGGTGATCCAGTCCGAGCTGGTCGCCAACGAGCAGATGCCGCCGCAGAGCGTGGACCCGCGGGCGGCCGCCGCGCTGGAGGCGCCGTTGCAGGGGGAGTGGAACGGCAGCCACGGCACATACGCGGAGCTGGTGCACCGCACCCGGCGCAGCGGCCTGCGGGTCGCCGCCGCGATGGACCATGTGATCGACCCGCTGCCCGGGCTGGGGGTCACCGCCGAGAGCGACGAGGACTCCTGCCGGATCACCGTGACGGCCGTGCTGGACGTCGGCAGCACGCTGCGGATGGTCAAGTTCATCGCCTACGGCTGGTCGGAGCAGCGTTCCCTGCCGGCGCTGCGGGACCAGGCCGCCGCCGCGCTGACCGCGGCCCGCCAGACCGGCTGGGCGGGCCTGCTCGCCGAGCAGCAGGCCTACCTCGACGACTTCTGGGCGCGGGCCGACGTCGAGGTCGACGGCGACGCCGAGGTGCAGCAGGCCGTCCGGTTCGCCCTGTTCCACGTGCTGCAGGCCGGCGCCCGGGCCGAGCGCCGGTCGATCCCGGCCAAGGGGCTGACCGGCACCGGCTACGACGGGCACGCCTTCTGGGACACCGAGAGCTACGTCCTGCCGATGCTCACCTACACCGCCCCGCACGCGGCGGCGGACGCCCTGCGCTGGCGGCAGGCCACCCTGCCGCTGGCCCGGGAACGGGCCCGTACGCTCGGTTTCTCCGGCGCGGCGTTCCCCTGGCGGACGATCCACGGCGAGGAGTGCTCGGGGTACTGGCCGGCGGGCACGGCGGCGTTCCACATCAACGCCGACATCGCGGACGCGGTCGTCCGCTACGTCCGCGCGACCGGGGACGACGCCTTCGAGCGCGACGTCGGCCTGGAACTGCTCGTCGACACCGCCCGGCTGTGGCGCTCCCTCGGCCACCACGACCTCGACGGCGACTTCAACATCGACGGCGTGACCGGCCCGGACGAGTACAGCGTCGTCGCGGACAACAACGTCTACACGAACCTGATGGCGCAGCAGAACCTCGTCGAGGCGGCGAACGCCGTCCGGCGGCATCCGGACAGGGCGCGCGAACTCGGCGTGGACGCGGAGGAGACCGCGTCCTGGCGCGACGCCGCCGAGGACATGTACATCCCGTTCGACGAGAAGCTGGGCGTGCATCCGCAGTCCGAGGGGTTCACCCGCCACCAGGTGTGGGACTTCGAGCGCACCCGCCCCGACCAGTACCCGATGCTGCTGCACTTCCCGTATTTCGACCTGTACCGCAAGCAGGTCGTCAAACAGGCCGATCTGGTGCTGGCGATGGTGCGCAGGGGGGACGCGTTCACCGAGGAGCAGAAGGCCCGCAACTTCGCCTACTACGAGGCCCTGACCGTCCGCGACTCGTCGTTGTCGGCGTGCTGTCAGGCGGTGATGGCCGCCGAGGTCGGCCACCTCGGGCTCGCCCACGACTACCTGCGCGAGGCCGCGCTGACAGACCTGCGCGACCTGTCGAACCGGGCCGTGGACGGCCTGCACATCGCCTCGCTCGCCGGGAGCTGGATCGCGCTGGTCGAGGGGTTCGGCGGGCTGCGCGACACCGGGGAGACGCTGTCGTTCGCCCCCCGGCTGCCGGAGGGGATCAGCAGGCTGGCGTTCACG
Source organism: Protofrankia sp. CiP1_Cm_nod1 (assembly GCF_920888515.1). Classification (GTDB taxonomy): domain Bacteria; phylum Actinomycetota; class Actinomycetes; order Frankiales; family Frankiaceae; genus Protofrankia. The sequence continues at coordinate 9,355 of NZ_CAKKTM010000044.1, forward strand.
CTGTCCCGGCGGGGCCGGCGGCTGCGGGTCGAGGTCACCGACGCCGTCGCGTCCTACGTGCTGCTGCGCGGCGACCCGACCGTCATCGTCCACCACGGCGAGCAGGTGTGGGTGACGACGAAGGAGCCGGTGAGCCGTCCGGTGCCGCCGTCGCCCACCCGGCCGGCTCCCGGCCAGCCGTTCGGACGGGAGCCGGTGCGCTTCCGCCCGAACCCGTGAGACGACCGCCGTGCCCGCGCGGACGCGCCGGTGCCACCATGCCCGTGCGACTGCTGCGCATCCGCCGCGCCCGCACGGATGTTACCCGGTGTGGTCGCGATTGTGGTTACGGTCGCGGTTGTGGTCCTCCGGGGAGACGGCGGCGCGGGTGAAGTCGCGGTAGGCGCGGGACGGCGTGGGGCCGCGCTGGCCCTGGTAGCGCGAGCCGTAGACGGCCGAGCCGTACGGATGCGTCGCCGGCGAGGACAGCCGGAACAGGCACAGCTGACCGATCTTCATGCCTGGCCAGATCTTGATGGGCAGGGTGGCCACGTTCGACAGCTCAAGGGTGACATGGCCGGAGAAGCCCGGGTCGATGAACCCCGCGGTCGAGTGCGTGAGCAGGCCCAGGCGGCCGAGGCTGGACTTGCCCTCCAGCCGGCCGGCGAGATCGTCCGGCAGGCTGATGATCTCGAGGGTCGAGCCGAGGACGAACTCCCCGGGATGCAGGACGAACGGCTCGTCGACGTCCGGCGCGATGAGCTCGGTCAGGTCCTCCTGCTCGATGGCGGGGTCGATGTGGCTGTACCGGTGGTTCTGGAACACCCGGAACCACCGGTCGAGCCGCAGGTCGATACTGCTGGGCTGGACGAGAACCGGATCGTACGGTTCCAGGCGGACGCGTCCCGCGGCGATCTCGGCTCGGATATCCCGGTCAGACAGCAGCACGTCCGAGCACGCTACCGGCCGTCGGCCCTGTCGCGGTCGTCGGACGGGGGCATCCCCTCATTCTTCGCACTGCCGTCCCGTCACGGGCAGAGGTAGGCCGCGTCGGTCGTCGAGCAGATGAGCTGGTTGTCGAGCAGCCACTGGATGGGCAGCGCGTCGGTGACCGGGTCGACGACCGGCGCGCCCGGGATGAGTGCGCTGACCACCTGGTACTGCTGTCCGTAGCCGGGCTGGTCGAACCACGGCCGGATGGCGCCGCTGTAGACGGAGAACGTCCGCAGCACCCGGTAGTCGTGGTAGTTGCAGCTGCCCGGGTCCGTCGTGGAGTCCAGGTTGGACGGCGGGATGGCCCGGGCGGCGTATTTCGTCCCCTCCGGGGAGGCGAAGTTGCCGCTGGTGCCACCGAAGCGGTCGAACTCCAGCCCCGGGGCCAGCGATGTCACCGTCCGCTGCGGGGTGCCGTCCGGGTTGATCAGGTATCCGTCCTTCGGCGGGTACTGCCAGCCGCCCTGGCCGGACCGGGCGGACGGGTCCCACCAGGTGTCCAGGAACTGCTGGACCGGCTCCCCGCCGGTGCGCTGGTAGTGGGACAGCTGCCGGCCCACCTCACCGACGACCGGCAGTTTCTGGGGGCCCAGCCGCGAGTCGCCACGGAAGTCGGCCTCCGAACACTCGTCCAGCGACCGGTGCCCACCCGTCGGATCGCCGGCCGTCGAGCCACCGGTCGTCGCACCGACAGTGATCGTGGCGCCGTCGGTCGCGGAGGCGGGCGCGGCCGAGGCGGATGTGGCGTCGACGAAGGCGGTACCGGCAAGGAGCAGGGCTCCAGCCGTCAGCGAGATCATGCTCTTGCGAAACTGCACGTATTCCTCCCGGACGTGTGCTCTGAGTAGCACATCGATTCGGGAGAGTAGTAAAAGATCTGCTCACGGACGTGGATCGCGCCCTCCGGGCGGATATACCGTGTGTCGTCCGTCCTGTAGCGACACGTGCCCGCCGACCGGCGCCGGCCTGCCCAGGCCGTGCCTGGCCCACGCCGGCCGGGTCCCGCCGCACCTCGCCCACGCGAGCCTGTAGGATGCTGAAGGCAGCACGCGGGCGTAGTTCAGAGGCAGAACACGAGCTTCCCAAGCTTGCAACGCGGGTTCGATTCCCGTCGCCCGCTCCACTCTGGG
>NZ_CAKKTM010000044.1:12044-28400 GCF_920888515.1 Protofrankia sp. CiP1_Cm_nod1
TTTTTGGTGGTTGGGCGAGTCGTGCCTGCGGGGGGTTGGCGTGCCCTGGGATCATCTGGCTGTCAGTCGGCTGTTGCCTGCCAGGGGTCTGTGAGGTCGATGCCGGTGTGGACGAAGTCCTTGGTGTTGCGGGTGGCGAGGTCGGCGGAGTGTGAGCGGCAGATGGCCGCGATCTGGGCGTCGGCCATGGCGATGGACAGGCCCTGCCGCTCGCGGCCCACGACGATGTCCGCGTAGTGGGCCGCCGCGTCGTCGTCGAAGGGCAGGACACGGCCGGTGAAACCCGCCTCGACGGCACGTCGCAGCCGGTCGGCCAGGTCGGTGCGGCGTCGCCCCTCGGGCAGCCGGGCGATGCCGTAGCGCAGCTCGGCCAGGGTCACCGCGGTCAGGTAGATCTCGTCGGCGGGCTGGCTGTCGACCCAGGCGACGACCCCTGGGTCGGCCCGGGCGCGCATCAGCTCCGAGACGACGTTCGTGTCCAGTGCGATCATGAGGAGAAGTCCGCCGCCCTCGGTGGCTCCGTGCGTGGCGGCAGGGCGAGCTCCACGTCCTCGTCGAGGTCCGCGAAGTACTGGTGGATCTGGCTGCCCAGCCCGCGTCGCGGGGCCGGCCCGGTCAGGGCGGCCCGGAGGATCGCCCGGGCCTCCGCCTCCATGGACCGGCCGTTGTGCGCCGCGCGGACCCGCAGCCGCGCCTTCACCTCGTCGTCCAGATCCCTGATCGTCAACGCCGCCATGACCTACCACCCCTTCCAGTCACTCCTTCCGACGATCCAATGCTAGCACTGCATGCATTGCAAGCCGCACGTGAGCGGAGTGCGCGCCAGACCCGGCTGACGTTGCGGACAAGCCTGGAGGTTGGTGGACGGATCCGAGCCGCTTTACAGGACAGAAGCTCGCAACGCCGTGCCATTCGCGTGCCACTTTCAGTCCTCGACCTCGATGCCGTGGGCGCGGGCCAGGTCGGCGAGTTCGTGGTTGTAACCCTGGCCGACGACCCGGAAGCGCCAGGCGTCCGCCCGCCGGTAGATCTCGGCGAGTATCAGGGTCCGTTCGGTGGTGGCGGCGTCGAGGGTGGCACGCAGCCACGTTGCCGCGTCCGGTGTCTGAGCGCCGACTTCGATCGGCCCGATCTCACCGAACGTCCGGGATCCGTCGAGAGCCGCCGCGATGATGATCTTTCGTGTGTCATCCGGGATGGCGGCGAGATCCACCGTGATGGCCTGTTCCGCGGGGCCGTCGACCCGGAGCACGACAGCCTCGTCGGCAGCCTGCGGCTGGTTGTAGAACACGAAGTCGTCATCGGTCCCAACCAGATCGTCGTCACCGACGAGGAACGCGACAAGGTCGACATCGCGGACCTCCCAGGACCAGGTGGCAGCGATGGCCCATCGTGTGCCGGCAGCGGCCGTCGGCAGATCCTGGACGCCGCCGCGGGGCAGGACCCGTCCGGTGAGCACCTGGCCGGCGGGTGGCTGGGGTGCGCCGGCGGCAACTGTCGCATCGGGCCCGGTCCCGCCTGCTGCCGGTCCGGGATGGCGCTGGCCCGCGATGTCACGCAGGAATGCCTCGGCGGTCACGACAGGGATGTCGAGGTGCCGGATACGGGGCATGCGACGGTTCTGCTCGCCACCGTCCAGACAGACGACGAGGGCAAGGCTCGCGGTGACGTTCACCGCGGGGATCCCGCGGAAGGCTGTGATGCGCTCCCTGAGCTGGGCAGCCTCGGCGTGTGCTCCACCGAGCACAAGTATGCGACGGCCCGCGAAGGGATGAGAGGCAGGCGTTGGTGGAGCCGGCGGGGCCTGGACGGGGCGCGTCGGCAGGCCACCTGCCGGTAGGCCCTCTGTCGGCGCGGCGCGGGTCTGGCTCCGGCCGGGTCTGGCGGACGCCCCGGGTCTGGCGGACGCCGTGTCAGCGTGCGTGCCGGGCGGCGTCGGGCCCGCGGTCGGCAGCGGCACGGGCTCAGGGGTGCGTTGTTCCTCCCGGCGCCGGCCGGGACGGACATCGTCGAGCAGGTTCAGGAAGCCCCGTTCGTCGAGCACTGGCGTGCCATGTGTCAGCGCGGCGCGGGCCTTGCTCGTTCCGCTGCGGATGTCGTTGGTGACCACAACGCTGGTCCGACGGCTGACCGCGCTGGTGACGTGCAGTCCGGCAGCCGTAGCTTTCTCGACCAGTTCTTCGCGATCAGTAACGGTATCTCCGGTGAAGGCAACCCGCATGCCCTGGACGAGCGGCCCGCCAACGGTGAGCGGCCCCGGATTGAGATAGGGGCAGGGCGGTTTTCGCGTGCTCGCCCGGGGCCGGGCGGGCAGGATTGCCATGTTGTCACGCGCTGTGCCGCAGGGGGCGAGGGGCAGGTCCAGTTGCTGGCTGGCGGCGTGCCCCAACGCCCGCGGCAGCAGAGCGGCGAGGACGTCGGCGTCGTCGACGGCGTCGTGGGCCTGGCGTTGGACGACTCCCCAGTACCCCGCCAGCGTGGCCAGTTTGAGGTTCGGCAGGTCGAGATCGAGCCGGCGGGCGAGAACCCGGGTACACAGCCGCCATTCGACAGGAAGGCGGATGCCCAGCCGCATTGCTTCGGTGGCAAGCATCTGCCAGTCGAAAACCGCGTTGTGCGCGACGAAGATCCGGCCGTCGAGCAGCGGCAGCAGAGAATCGGCCACCAGGTCGAATGTGGGGCTGCCGGCCAGCCGTTCGCGGGTGAGCCCGTGAATGTGCACCGGCCCGGGATCGCATCCCGGATCGAGCAGGGTCGACCATCGCCGTTCCACCGTGCCGTCGGACGCCACGTGCACTACGGCTACCGAGAGGACCCGGCTACGCTGTGCTATCAGTCCGGAGGTCTCCACGTCCACCACCGCATAGCGGTGGGGATAGGCGGCGGCGATGGCCGATGGTTGAAGTAACGGGGAGCTCACAGCGTCGGATCATCCCATGATGCTCGGCCCGGTCAGTCGGCTGGTGTTGTCTGCCAGGGGTTTGTCAGGTCGATGCCGGTGTGGGTGAAGTCCCTGGTGTTGCGGGTGGCGAGGGTGTTGCGGGTGGCGAGGCCGGCGGAGCGTGAGCGGCGGACGGCCGCGATCGGGGCGTCGGCCATGGCGGCTCGGAGGATCGCCCGGGCCTCCGCCTCCATGGACCGGCCGTTGTGCGCCGCGCGGACCCGCAGCCGCGCCTTCACCTCGCCATCCAGATCTCTGATCGTCAACGCCGCCATGGCCGGCCACTCCTGCCAGTGATCCGATGCTGGCACCGCATGCGTCGCGAGCTGGGCGTACGAAGTCCGCACCGACACGAGCCCGGCTGGCGTCGCGGGCAAGCCTGGAGGCCGCTCGTGTTCGATCCGAACCTACCGGGAAAAAATGGGAAGAAGACCGTGGATACGGGGTGAAAGTGCTGCTAGAGTCCGTATCCGCTGACCACGACTCGCTGTCGTCCCGGACCGTGGGCGCTGCGGGCAGAGTCCGCGTCATGAGACTTCCGTAACCATCCGGCGCAGGCTGGGACGTGTGCTGCCGTCGCTGACGGCACACATCCCGGCCACGAGGAACGACCCGACCGCCTCGACCCGCATGACTGCCGACCACGCTGCCGGAGCTGGACCGCGTGATCGACAGCTCGTCTGGGCCGGGTGGTTCGGCGCACCCTCCTCAGGGCTGCTCCGGGCGTCTCGTGACGGGCCGGCGTACGCCCCGGCGCGCCGCTGCGCACAGGAGCCGCTCTCCACAGGATCACAGGACAGGATCACAGGAAAGGACACGATGCCGCGGAACGTCCTGATCACTGGTGGCTCCAGTGGTGTGGGTCTGGCCACCGTGACACGGTTCGCTCGCAATGGTGACAACGTGTGGTTCACCTACCACTCCCGGCGGGACGTCGCCGAGTCGGTCGCGTCGGACCTGCGCACGACTGGCGGTGCCCAGGTATGCGCCTTCGAGTTCAGGCAGGGGGAGCGGGACAGCCACGACGATCTGCTGGCGGCGCTTCCCGGCCCGGTGGACGTGCTCGTCAACAACGCCGCCGTGGGCACGCGGAGCATCGACCGGTACGTCCCGGACCCGCACGACCGGGACGAGGCGTTCCTACGGATCAACAGCATCGGCCCGCTGTGGCTGATCCGGCGCCTCCTCCCGGGCATGCTGGACCGCGGCTACGGGAAGATCGTCAATATCTGCAGCGTCGGTGGCGGGGTGACCCAGTTCCCGGGATTCGACGTCGTGGACGGCATGAGCAAAGCGGCGCTCGCCTACCTGACCCGCCATCTCGCGGCGGAGACGGCGCATTCCCCGGTCGATGTCATGGCGGTGTGCCCGGGGGCGGTCGACACGCCCATGCTGCGGGAGAGCACGCTCGACCGGCTGGCGCCGCAGGCCCGGCTCGACTTCGAGGCGAATCTGCCGAAAGGCAGGCTGATCCGGCCGGAGGAGATCGCGGAGCTGGTGTGGTGGCTGTCCGGCGACAGTTCCTGCGTGCTGCACGGGGCGGTCGTGGACGCGTCGATGGGCCTGGGGGTGCGTCCCGGGCTGTTCACCGAGCACCCCGCGGAATCCGGTCAGGCGCGCGGCGGCCGTCCGGGAGGCCACTGATGGTGTCGAGGCGCGCGGCGGCGCTGGCTGCCCAGCCGCCGGCGATCGCCGCGGCGCACTTCCGGGCGGAGGCGGATCCGTACCATCCCCGGCTGCGTCCGGACGGGTACGTCAACCTCGGCACGGCGGAGAACCGGCTGGTGTGGGACCTGCTGGCGCCCCGGCTGACCGGCCCGCGGCCGCTGACCGCCGCGGACACCCACTACGCCCCGCTGCACGGCACCGACGCCTTCCGGGAACAGCTCGCCCGTTTCCTCACCGGTGTCTGCCGGACGGAGGTGGATCCGCGGCACCTTGTCGTGGTCAGCGGGGCGACAGGTGCCCTGGACGTCATCGCCTCCGTCCTGTGCGACCCGGGGGAGGCGATCATCGTGCCCGCTCCCTACTACGGGGCCTTCGACGTCGACCTGGCCGGACGTTCCGGCGCCCGCCTGCTGCCCGTGCCCCTGAGCGCGGGCGGGAACTTCCAGGTGACGGCCTCGGGGATAGATCATGCTCTCACCCGTGCCCGCGAGCGGGGGATCACCGTCCGTGCCGTGGCACTGGCCTCGCCGGGGAACCCGGTCGGCCATGTCCACCCGCCACGGGTCCTCCGGGAGATCGCCGAGGTCGCCGGCCGGCACGGGGTGGACGTCATCGCGGACGAGATCTACGCCAGCTCGGTCTTCGGCGAGACACCGTTCGTCAGCTTCCTCGATCCCGAGGTGAGGACGGCCGGAACCGGACGGGTCCACGTCGTGTGGGGGTTCGCGAAGGACTTCGGGCTGCCCGGCTTCAAGATCGGTGTTCTGTGCAGTCCCGATCCCGAGGTCCGCGCCGCGGCCCGGGCGCTCGCCTATTTCGCCGCGACCTCGACCGACACCCAGGCGCTTCTGCGGGACGTTCTCGCCGACCACGCGTGGGTTGCCCGTTTCCTCGCGGAGAGCCGTCGGCGGCTTGCCCTTTCCCATGCCTCGTCGGCCGAGCTCCTCTCCGCCGCTGGTATTCCCTTCGTGCCGGTGGGGGCGGGGTTCTCGCTGTGGGCCGATCTGGGGGCGTGGCTGGCCGCTCCCACCTTCGCGGCCGAACACGACCTGTGGGAGAGGCTTCTTGAGCGGGCCCGTGTCAACGTCCTGCCAGGCCAGTTCTTCGCCAGCCCCGATCCGGGATGGTTCCGGATCTGCTATGCCACCGACCGGGCCGTGGTGACGGAGGGCATCAGCCGTATCGTTCGCTTTCTTGACGCGTCCGCGTCCGCGTCCGCGTCCACGACCACGACCACGACCACGACCACGGCTGGGCCGTGCGGTGAGGAAAGAGCCGCTGTCTCCCGTCCGGTTGATGCCACGCGCTATGAAAGCATCGAGGGCTGAGGATGGAGCAGAAACCGGGATGGCCGCTGGGAGCGGCCCGGCCGATGAGCGACTGGTACCGTTCGGCGGGCGTCCGCGGTGGGAGCCGGCGGGCGTTTCACCAGGAAATGGAGGAAGGGCGGGTGTTCTTTCCGTCCGAGCTGGTGCCGTATCTTGCCCATGAAGCCGTCCGCGTTCTCCCGGCCGCCCTGGCACGGGAACTCACCGTGCGTCACCTGTACCAGTTCCTGTTGTCGGCCACGCACCTGGAGACCAGGATCGTCAACCGTGGGGCGGAGCGGATAGCCGGCAACCGGGTGGGCTTCGACCTGCCCCCTTCATGTCGTCTGGACGCCTACAAAATCTACTGTGACGAGGGATATCATTCGCTGTACAGTCTCGACCTGGCCGACCAGATCGCCACCGCCACGGGGATCCCGATACCCCGGTGGGACTACGGCGGTTTCGTCGAACGTCTCGAGGAGACCGGGCGCGCCATTCTCCCCGGCGAACCGGTGCTCGCCCAGCTGCTGCAGGTGATCGTGTTCGAGACGCTGATAACCGCGGTCCTCAACGAAGTCCCCAACAATCCCACGGTCGTCACCGCGGTCCGGGAGGTGACCCGGGACCATGCCCGCGACGAGGGACGCCACCACCGATTCTTCGTCGCTTTCTTCCACCTGCTGTGGACGCATCTGCAGCCCTCGCTCCGGGAGCGTGTGGCGCACGCCATCCCACCTCTGATCAGGGCGTGCCTCGTCTGGGACACCGCGCCGGTCCGGTCCTCCCTCCTGCTCGCAGGCCTCGACGAGCCCACCGCCGACACCGTGCTCCGGGACGTCTACGGGGGGGCCGCCGCGACTCGGCGAATCCGCGAGGCCGCCCAGGCCACCCGGCGGATGTGCGAATCCGCCGGCGTCCTCGATCTTCCCGGGGCGAGCGAGGCATTCGCCGCCCACGGGATCGGGTGAGGGCATATGCGGCCTTCCGTCGATCACGACAGCGGACTCACCTACGCGACCTACCTGCGCCTTCCCCACGTGCTCGACCAGCAGCGGTGCAGAAGCTCGCCCCCTGCCCACGACGAGCTGCTCTTCATCACCGTCCACCAGGTGTACGAGCTGTGGTTCAAGGTGCTGCTGTTCGAGCTTTCCAACGCCAGGGACCGGATGCTCGACGGTGACGCCTACCGGGCCCGTCTCCGGCTGCGCCGCTGCCACGAGATCGAGCGTGTGCTGGTGAACCAGATCGACGTCGTCGACACCATGACGCCGCACGGGTTCCTTGAGTTCCGTGGCGCGCTCGGGTCGTCCAGCGGGTTCCAGTCGGCACAGTTCCGAGAGATAGAGTTCCTGTCCGGTGCCGACGACAACGGCTGGCTGGACAGAGCCGCCTGGCTGAGCGCCGAGGACCACCAGCGGCTGTCCCTACGACTGGCCGAACCGGACCTGTGGGACGCTTTCATCACCCTGCTGGCCGTCGCTGGTCTCAGCGTCGGCACCCCACGGCAGCGAGCGGCCGCCTTCCACGAGATAGCGGTCGGCGACGATCGGTACAACGGGCTGTGGGAGCTTTCCGAAGCTCTGATCGAGCACGACCAGCTGTGGTCGATCTGGCGTCTGCGGCACCAGATGACGGTGATGCGCCAGCTCGGCGGCAAACCTGGGACGGGCGGCAGCACGGGTAGCGGCTATCTGGCGGAACGGGTCCCGCTGAAGTTCTATCCGGAGCTCTGGGACGCGAGGAGCTGTTTCGGCCAGCCGGACGACGGCAGGCCCGCCGCCGGCGCGCGGCCCTGACTCTCCTCGCCGGGAATCCGATGGCCAGGCCGGCGGGAACCCGCGGCGACGCGGGAGACAAGAATGTGGAGACAAGAAGTGGGAGACGGCGGGGCCATGGCCGACGGGACGTCACCGTCCCCATGGGAAAGCAGCCGGGAACTACGTGACCAGGCGTATTCACCCAGCCTGACCGTACCCGACATGAGAACGTACCTGCGGCTGTACGCGGACAGGTCGGCCGACGCCCGCGCGGCCCTGCCATGGAAGGAAATCCCCTACGGGGACACCCCCGCCCAGCGGCTCCATTTCTTCCCCGCCACCGGCCCCCACGCGCCGCTACAGGTCTTCATCCACGGCGGCTACTGGCAGGAGCTGAGCAGGGAAGAATCGTCCTTTGCCGCGCCGGGCTTCGTCGCGAAAGGAGCGGCCTTCGCCGCCTTGGGGTACGGGCTCGCGCCCGCCCACCGGCTGGACGAGATCGTCGCCATGGTCCGTAACGCCGTCCTGTGGTTGTTCCAGCATGCCGCCGAGCTGGGCGTCGACCCCCGACGGATCTTCCTGAGCGGTTCTTCCGCCGGGGCCCATCTCGCCGCGATGTGCGTGATGGACGGCTGGCTCCCGCCTGCCCTGCACCCCTCCGACGTGATCCGCGGTGCCTGTCTGCTCAGCGGTATCTACGACCTCGAGCCACTGCGGCACACCTACGTCGGGGAACAGATCAGGCTCACCGCCGCCGAAGCGGCCCACAACAGCCCGGTTCGCCATGTCCACGGCGACCTCCCACCGCTGATAGTCGCCCGCGGCGACAACGAGACGGCCGCCTTCGCCGCCCAGCACGCACAGTTCGTATCGTCCCTGACCCGGGCGGGAACGCCAGTTATCGATCTTGTAGTGCCCGCCCGGAACCACTTCGACCTCCCGCTCGCCCTCGGCGACCCGGAAACACCACTCGGCCGGGCAGCCCTGGCACAGATGGGTCTGCTGCCACCCCCCGACAATCCGGCACCCGAGATCAGATCCTGCCGGCTCCCGTGGTGAGCACGGGCGGTACGGGTGGCACCTCGTCGCCCTGGCGGCCGGAGTCATGCTGTTCGCCGTCCGGTATCCGGTGACGCACAGAACAACGTCTCCTCCTGTTGGAGACCGTTGGAAATTTTCGTATAGATGATCTGAATGGTGTTTTTATTAAGATCTTTAGTGGAAGGTTTTGTTCAGGCCTCTCCTCGGAACGTGCGGGGATTTCGGGTGTCCGGTTGTCGGGATGCCGGGTGCCGGGGTGTCGGCAGGGAGCTGAACAAGGCGTGTGCGTGCCGGTGTGCTGGTGGGTCACTGTGTCCTGGTGGGTAGTTGGGAATGGAACAGCGGCCGGTAATTGACAGTGCGTCCTTCCGGGTGTATCGGCCGCGCCCGTCGAAGTGACGCAGGTCGCGTGGGACAGCCTCCACACCGGAGGTAGAGTGATCTTGCACAATTTACCAGGAGTGCCCACGACACCGAATACAGAAACGCATTCTGACCGGTTCCGGCCGTCGCCACGATCGGCGCTGCCCGACTGAGCTGGCGGCTGTTCCCGGCCACCGAACAGGAAAGGACGGTATCGGTGGATCAGGTGAGGATCGGCATTCTTGGCGCCGCTCGGATCGCCCCGGCGGCCATCATGAAACCCGCGGCACGGCTGCCGACCGCCGCGGTGGTCGCGGTGGCGGACCGCGATACCGAGCGGGCCGACCGGTTCGCCGAGAAATACGCGGTCCCGGTGGCGCACGAGTCATACGACGCGCTGCTCGACGATCCCGACGTCGACGCGGTGTACATTCCGCTGCCCAACGCCCTGCACGCGCAGTGGACCCTGCGCGCGATCGAGGCCGGGAAGCACGTGCTGTGCGAGAAACCGTTCACCGCCAACGAGGCGGAGGCACGTGCCGTCGCCGAGGCGGCGGCGTCCGCCGGCGTTGTCGTCACCGAGGCCTTCCACTACCGGTATCACCCGCTGGCGGAGCGTATGCACAAGATCGTGCGGGACGGCAGTCTCGGCACGGTGCGTTCGATCCGTACCTGGATGTGCATTCCCTGGCCGCTTTTCGACGACGAGATCCGCTACAGTTACGAGCTCGGCGGCGGGGCCATGATGGATACCGGGTGCTATGCCATTCACTGTATGCGGCTGCTCGGTGAGGGCGAACCGAAGGTCGTCTCGGCGCGCGCCCTGCTGCACGCGCCACGCATTGACCGCGCCATGACCGCGGAGTTCAGCTTTCCCGACGGCTCGACCGGGCGGATCGACTGCTCGCTGTGGTCCCGGCGCTTCCTGCGGATCGCCGCCCACGTTATCGGGGACCGTGGTGAACTGCGGGTCGCCAACTTTGTCCGCCCACATGTCTTCAACCAGATCCGCTGGACGACGCAGGGGCACACCCGCCGGGAGACAGTGCGCGGGGAAACGACGTTCGACGCCCAGTTGCGTGCTTTCGCCCGCGCGGTGCTGTACGGCGAACCGACACTGACACCGGCCGAGGACGCGGTCGTCACCATGCGCCTCATCGACGATGTCTACCGTACGGCCGGCCTCCCCCCACGAGGGCTTGCCAACTGACCGGATCGCACGAAAACCGCCCCGACGATCAGACCGGCGGGTCGATGTCCGGCGGGTCGATGTCCGGCGGGTCGATGTCCGGCGGGTCGATGTCCGGCGGTCGGCCGTCGCTGCCGGGCGGCGCCGACGGCCGACCGCCAGCCGCGGCCGAACCGGGCGTGATCAGATCGGGTGTGACCGGGCTGGAGGCGACCAGCGCCGCCAGGTCGTCGGGGGTGTCGACGTCGTGGGGGGAGCCGGTGCCGTCGCAGGGCACCATGACGACCTGGTCCGGATTGCTCCGCAGCCAGGCCCGCGCCCCGATGTCACCATGGGCGAGGGTGGACACCTCGGCCCACACCGTCCTGTCCAGCAGGACCGGGTTGCGCGGTTGCCCGCCGTAGCTGGCGACCGCCGCGACGGCACCGGCGGCATGGGCCGCGAGCAGCCTGCGCACCGCCTCAGCGCCGATCAGCGGCTGGTCGACCAGCGCGATCACGACCGCCTCGACACCGGTGTGTCCCGCCGGCCGCCGCCCACTGCTCCGCCGGTCTCCGTCGTTCCGCCGGGCTTCGTCGTCCCGCGGGTCTTCGTCGTCCCGCCGCTCTTCGCTGCTCCGGCCCTGGCTGTTCCGCTCCCCGCCGGTTCGCTCCCCGCCGGCGGAGCCGGCAGGGCCTGCCCCGCCGGCGGCAAACGCCGCGAGCCCGCGACGCAGCGACGCGCTCATCCCCACCGCCCAGTCCGGCGCCAGGACGACCTGCCCCCCGGGCAGGCCGGTGGATCTGATCACGTCAGCCGCCCGCGCGCCGAGAACCACAAGCACCGGGACGCATCCACCGTCAGTGAGCATCCGGGCGCATCGCCGGACCAGAGGTTCACCACTCAGGGTGACCAGAGCTTTTGGAGCACCGAAGCGACGTCCGGCCCCGGCGGCGAGGACGAGCCCGCCGACGGTACTCGTTGTGGCTGTCATCGGCCGCTCCATGTACTTGTACTTGCCGACTGCCTGGTACTTGCCGACTGCCTGGTACTTGCTGGCTACGTGCCGCTCGAGGGCAGGGCGGGCGTCCACGCCGACCAGGAGCAGGCTGGAACCAGGACCAGGACCAGGACCAGGCTGGGACGGGGCTGGGACGGGGGGCGGGTGGCGCCCCGCCGGGAGCGCCGCGTCCGCTCGTTACTGTAACGGGCCGGGCAGGCGAACCGGCAACAGAGTTCTATGAATATAGAAATAATAATTACCGCAAAAATATGAACCGACACGAAAGGCGATCCGGTCTGCGAGCTCACACTTTCTTCGCCGATGGTTCGCTATACAATCCGGAACGGTGAAACAGTCAATTGCCGACGGCGTTCCACGGGCCACCCGGACACGGTCACGGGAGGAGCAAGCACGCCCGCCGCACCTGGAGTCGCCCCAGCCGCCCATACCACCGCCCGGCGGCGAGCGCGGGAGCGACAGCGCCGTCGCCTACCGTCCCATCGTGACGGCCCGCGATCTCTGCGTAAAAGCATTCAGTGCGACCCGGCTGCGTCCTGGCTACAGCATGGTCGGTGTCGATTCCTTTCTCGACTGGGCCGCGGTCGAGCTGCGTCGGCTGCACGCCCTCGTCCGCGTTGTCGAGAACGGGGGGACGCCGGAGCCGGCCGAGCTCGTCCCGAGAATCACGCCGACGGAGATCAGGTCGACGAGGTTCAATACCACCAGATTTTTCAGCGGATACCGCGACAGCGAGGTCGATGATTTTCTCCGGATCGTCGAACGTGAGTTCGGTAATCTGCACACGTTCTTCTCCGCGGTGTCCGCCGCGGCCCTGGCCGACGCTCCCGGTGATGACAGCCGTCGGGCCGCCGCCGTCCGGTACCGGGGCGGTCCCGGGTTCTTCCATCCCGGCGCCACCGGCGCGGAGGCGGCGGCGAAGACGTTCACGAGAACGCGGTTCCGCGCCGGCTACGACACCGCCCAGGTCGACGCCTTTCTCGGCAGAGTGGGCCAGGCACTGGACCGCCTGCAGGCGATGGCGGAGCCGGCGCGGGACGGCCGCCCGGTGGATGCCGCCTCTGCCACGGCCGCCTCTGCCACGGCAGGCCTCACCCCGCGGGACATCGTCGATGCCAGGTTCGACACCACCTGGCTGACGGGCGGATACAGCGAGTACGAGGTCGACGACTTCCTCGATTTTCTCGAGCACGAGCTCACCCGCGTCCAGACCTACCTGTCCCGAACCCCGTCCTGACCCCGCCCTGCCTCCCGATCGAACATCGCAAGATCGCAAGATCGCAAGAACGAGGGAGCGAGTGGTTGTCAGGACAGCCGTTTCCGCACTCAATATTCTTGATCGAAACGGGACGTGCGCGTAGCTGAGGGATTGTCGGGCCGCCGCGGGGCCAGGGCCGGGGGCGGGACTGGTGCTGGCGGCCGCCGCGGGGGAGCGGACCGGCCCCGGTGCGGATTGTCACTGGCGCGGGCGCCCCGACGCGGGTCATCGCCGGTGCGGGCCAGCCTCGGCACGGGTGGGCGCTGACGCGGGTTGTCACTGGTGCGGGCTGGCGCCGGCGCGGGTCATCGCCGGTGCGGGTGGGCGCGTCGGGCTACAGTTTGCGTGCGATGGTCAGACCGTCCGACACGGCCAGCAGGACGGCCTGTACCCGCTCGTCCGCCGCCACCGTGTCGTTGAACGCCTGGATCGCCTGGACGTCCGCGTCCTGGCTCCGCTCGTCGAGCACCTTGCCGTCCTGGAGCACGTTGTCGACGAGGATCAGCCCGCCCGGGCGCAGCCGCGGCAGCAGCAGGTCGTAGTAGACCGGGTACGAGGTCTTGTCCGCGTCGATGAGCGCGATGTCGTAGACGGGCTCGGCGGGCAGCGCGGCGATCGTGTCCGCGGCCGGGCCGAGGCGCAGCTCGATCCGGTCCTCCAGGCCGGCGCGCTTCCAGTAGTGACGCGCCAGCGACGTCCACTCCTCGCTCACGTCGCAGCAGAGCAGATGGCCGTCGGCGGGCAGGCCGCGGGCGATGCAGATCGACGAATATCCGGTGAACGTACCGACCTCGATCGCTCGACGCGCGTTGGTGCTTGCGGTGAGCAGCGTCAGCAGGGTGCCGAGCTCGGCGCCGATCTGCATCACGGCACGTTCCCCGAACTTCCGCCGCGTCTCCGTGAGGAGATCGGTCAGCAGTTCGTCCGGCGGTGAGCAGCGCGCCGCGAGATAGGGATATATGCCGTGCGCCAGAACGGGCGACTGCGCGGTCGGGTCCAGAGCGGACATGAGGCTCAGGCTACCGGCGCATCCCGCTCTCCCGCCCGGTGGGCCTACGCCCGTCTGGCAGGCTCCGCCCGAGGGCCGTGCCGGATGTGCAACGGATGAGCGGCTGACATGGCCGCCTGCCCGCCGGCCGCGTCTTCCGGCCCCGCGGTGGCCCCCGCAGCCGCGGTGGCCCCCGCAGCCGCCGTGGCCCCCGCAGCCGCCGTGGCCCCCGCGGTCGCTTCGCGGGCGGTGTTGGTGTCGCCAGGGTGCCGGCGGGGCATTTCACGGGTTGTGAGGACGAACGACCCGGTGCCGGCGCCGGCACCGACCCTGGCGATGGCGATGGCGGTGGCACCGGCTCCGCCGCCGGCTCCGAGCCCGGCACCGGACGCGGCGGAGGCGGCCGGCAGTGTCGCCGCGGAACTCGACGCGGACACGGTCCACGCCGTCGGGAAGATCAGCGAGGCGCTGGAGTGGGTGGAGCGGGCCCGAGGGCATCTCTACGCGTTCCACCAGATGTCCGGCCATGCCGATCTCATGCTCGGAGCGGCGCTGGAGGAGCTGGACGGCGCCGGTCACGGTGGGATCGCCGAACGGCTCCGCGGGGACCTGCTCGGGCGCAACGTCCTCGACGGCCGATGGACCTTCCAGGTCGTCGAGGAGTACGACGACGGGTACTACCGGGCCTTTGTCGAATCCGAGCGGATGGTCCGGGACGCCCTGGCCGGTGGCCGCCGGCATGTGTACGAGGCGCGGATGAAGGCGTCCGAACGGGAGCGCGCCGGCCGGCCAGCGTTCGGCCCGGGAGCCTGAACGCCGCGTGGGCGCCGTGCGCCATCCCACACAGCGCGTCCTGAGGGCGTCCTGCTGGGGCGCGATCGCCGTCGGTGACGGCGTCCGGGCATGAGGGGCCTGATCGGCTCGTGCTGTCAAAGTCACCGTGTCCTGGTTTGACAGTGTCCCGCGTGCGGCGGCACTCTTGGGATGCGGCACCTCGTTCGGTGAGGCGTCTGCACGGACACAGGCCACTGACCCCGAACGTCGAGAGACGCCCCGGGTCAGGACAGCTCTCCCCGGGCTAAGGGGTGGGCCCAGGTGGCTTCCTGGTCAGGATTACGCCGTGCAGTGCCAAAGCTCTGACGAGGAGGGGTGCTCCGCGCGTGGGGGTGGGTTCTGGCCCGGCTCCCGTTCGTGCGATCACTCTTTGTGGATGCGGTCTGCGCCCGCGAGCGCCTGGCTGTGAAGGAGGTGGCGGGATGAGTCCCGGTCATAGTCGCTGTCTGTCCTGGACTGGCTCGGCGACCCCCGCCGCCTGAGCCTGGTCACTTCGGTGTGAAAACATCGCCGCCGGCCTTTGTCAGAAAGGGCCGACGGTCCCAGCCCCTGCCTTGCCGGGCAGCTCGCGGTCGTCGGGTCGTATCTGACGCGCTGAACGCGGGTGGGCGTCCGTTACGAGCTCCCATGAGCCCGGCGTCGCGGTGGTCTGGAATCAAGGCCTGACCCACAGGGGTTGTGTCAGCAGATGCGCGGGATCGTGCAGCGGGCTTTCACGCACCAGCCGGTTGGCCGTTGTGGCAGTGCGCTCGAACCTTGTTCACGTCCGGCCATGGCCGCGTTCGTCCATGGCCGGCCTGCTGTGTACCACCCGGCGATACGCCTACACAGCGATGCGCAAGGCCCGGTCACCGCCTCGGCGAGGTGCGAGCGAGCGTCCTGGGGGAGCAACCAGCCCGCTCCCGGTTCCAGACCGCTGTCTGCTGGCGGATCCGCGAGACATTCGAGGAGCTGGCGTGATGACGGTGATGGAGAACGTGTTCTACTCCGAGGGACGGCGCCTTGTGCGGCCGGACTCGCTGACCGAGACCTACCAGCTTCTGCACGGACGCCGTGACAGGCGCAAGCAGGACCTCGCCTGGATCGGGCTGGTCCGCCCGGACCAGCGGGAGATCGCTTCGATCGCCCGGGAGTTCGAACTGCACGAACTCGCCGTCGAGGATGCCGTGCAGGCGCATCAGCGCTCCAAACTGGAGCGGTACGGAAAGACCCTCTTCGTGGTTCTGCTGGCGGCTTCCTACAATGACACCCGGGAGGAGGTCGAGTTCTCCGAGCTGCACGTCTTCGTCGGGGACGACTTCGTCATCACGGTACGTCATGGTGATGCGCCGGACCTGCGGCGGGTACGCCACCGGATGGAATCCGAGCCGGACCTGCTGGCCAGAGGCCCCGAGGCGGTGCTGTACGCCATCCTCGACCGGGTCGTCGACGACTACGCACCGGTCGTCGCCGGGCTGGAGAACGACATCGACGAGATCGAGACCGAGGTCTTCCGGGGCGACCCGGAGGTGAGCCGGCGTATCTACGAGCTCTCCCGCGAGGTCATCGAGTTCCAGCGGGCCACCAAGCCCCTGCTCGGCATGCTCGACGCCCTGGCGTCGGGTTTCGTGAAATACGGCGTGGACGCCGGGCTGCAGCAGTACCTGCGGGACGTCAGCGACCACGTCGTCCAGGTCGTGGAGCGGATCGAGGGCTTCCGCCAGCTCCTGCAGAACATTCTCACGGCCAACGCGGCCCTGGTCGGGCAGCGGCAGAACGAGGAAATGAAGATCCTGACCGAGACGAGCATCGCGCAGAACGAGGAGGTCAAGAAGATATCCGCGTGGGCGGCCATCCTGTTCGCGCCCACCCTGGTGGGCACCGTGTACGGGATGAACTTCGAGACCATGCCGGAGCTGCAGTGGACGTACGGATATCCGTTCGCGATCGGGCTCATGGGGCTGGTGTCCGCCATGCTCTACGTCGTCTTCCGCAGCCGCCGCTGGCTCTGAACACCGGACAGGCCGG
>NZ_CAKKTM010000044.1:28623-30409 GCF_920888515.1 Protofrankia sp. CiP1_Cm_nod1
ATTTCCCGGGCCACCCGGCGGTACACGCGGAATGCACGGTACACGCGGAATGCACGGAACATGTGGTACGCGCGTGACTTGTATGTGTGTATGCGCGCGTGAGGGCGGTATGCGTGTGTATCGCGAAAGATATTACGGACGATACGGCGGGTGCTCAGCTCGGGCCGTGGACCGGGCCCGGTCGCCAGGGGCCGCGTGACGGCGGTTCGGCATCGGGGCCGTAGCCGTCGGCCCACACCGTCCGGCAGTGCGGGCAGTCGCCGGACGTACCTGGCCGCGGGCCTTTCGGCGGGTCACCCGGGCCGCGTCGGCGGCGGCGCCGACGGTGCCGCGGACAGTCCAGCGTCAGCAGTGGCACGACAGGTTCAATCATTTTTGATCGGTAACCTTCCCGTTCCGTCGCAGGACGTACAGTTCAGTTTCTTGGTTTCGTTGAACGCACCGTCCTCGTCTGTTCCGCCGATGTCTCTGAGCACCTTTCCCGTGCCGCCGCACAGCCCACAGCTGCGCCAGGTCGGGTTGCCGCGCCGGGTGTCCTGCCGCCGCCGTTGGCCCTTGTCCATACGGTCGCGGTCCTCGCCGGCATCGTCGTCCCGTCGCCGCAAAAATCCCATGGCATCCTCCTTCTGATCGTCGCACCAGCATGCCGACCCGGCCGCGGGCAGATCGGACATTCCAACAACAGACCACAAAGTGGTCCACGGAGCCACGCGAAAGGCGCTGTGCTGACGCGCCCCTGCCCCGTAAGAATCCGCAGGCGCCCAGCCGGGGCTGATCGGGTGCTCAGCCGGGTGCCGTCGCCAGCGCGAAGGGCCGTCCGCAGGGTGCCCCTGGCGCGGTTGTTGTTCCGTCAGATTATGTTGCTGTCAGGTGGGAGACCTGCCAGTGGAGCAGCCAGTCAAGCTGCGCGCGCGGCAGCGGGATCTTCTTCCCTGGGAGCGCACCCGGCACCGCCCACCACGCGTACAGGCCCGGCTCGCCTGGCACCGATCTTGGCTCGGAGCCGACAATGCTGCCCGCTGGTACGGGCGCCGCACGTAGTACCTGACAGACTTCTTCAGCGGTCAGGGGCCCGCCATCCAGGCTGTCCACCTTGCGCAGTTTGGCGGTGGAGTGGCAGGACGGCCTCACCTCGTCTCCGCGTGTGATCTCAACACCTGCCGTCGTGCTGGGCGCAGTGTCGACATCCTGTTGCGGGTGTACACAAACTGCGTAGTCGGGCAGGACCAGTTCGTGAACGGTCGGATCGCGGATGCGCTGACCGGACAGCAGCCAGCCGGCAGGTTGGGCGGGGTCACGGACGCCCCCGGTGCGGGCTGTGAGACCCTGGATCCGCACGTGGCGGGCACATGGCGGGCAGGCTCCGGTGATCCGGACGTAGCCTGGCAGCGTTTCCGCAGGTCAGGAGGGCTCGCCTAGTGGCCGATGGCGACGGTCTTGAAAACCGTTAGGGCGTCCTGCGTCCTCGTGGGTTCGAATCCCACGCCCTCCGCTCTACCTGCAACGTCGACCCCGGGTCGCAGGTCAGGGAGTTTTCGATCTCTCTTTGGTGATCTTTCCTGGTGTTGCGTGCGTCCGGTTGTGTCCGGTGGCAAGCGGACGCCTACAGCCATCTGTGGGGAATACGTGGGGACGATCATGATGCCTCGCCGAGGGTTTGGGCACTGGACTCTGCGTCGTGGTTGTCCGAGTTGCCGAGCGCATAGCGCCTCTGCTCGGCCGCGGTGAGAAGACGGCCAGCGCGGATCCGCAGATCCTCGATAAGCATGGGCACATCGATGAGCCA
>NZ_CAKKTM010000045.1 GCF_920888515.1 Protofrankia sp. CiP1_Cm_nod1
AGGCGGGCAGCAAGCCGCGGTGCGATCTTCATCGTATGGCGTGCTGCGAGGTCACCCTCAAGTGTCGGTGCGCGCGTGAGCGATTCAGCGGCGAGCAGGGCGGAAACCGCGCGCGGGACGGTCCGGGTGGAAAGAACGAGTTCCGCCTGGGCAGCCAACCGGAGGGCTTCCGCCCGGTTGACCAGCGCCTGGAGGTCGGCGATCCGTTGCGCATGATCTCTTGCGCTCCGTTCCACCAGGCCTCCGATGTGGGACGGAACCTCGGACGGACGACGCAGCAGCCAGCTCTCCGCTTCGGCGATCCGGTTTTCCGGAATCGGATCACCCCGCTGATACAGCTCCTCCATCCTGGTACGCCAGCGGACGAAGTCGGCATTCTCCGCCACCAGATGAGCGAGCCTCTCCCATCCGCCGATGAGAGCCTCATGCGTCAGTTCGGCTGTCGGAACGCCGTCATCATCTGTGCCAAGGGACACGAGGCGTCCCTTGGACAGCCGATCGAGAGCAGCCCAGTCCGCCCCGGTGTCGCCGCGACGGGCGATGCGCCGCGTCGCCGGTGCTTGATCGAATTCCGTGCGTACGAGGCTGAGCAGTGTTCGATGAAGAACTTCTTCGGGCACCCCGTCACCAAGAAGACTTGCGGCAATCCGTTCGGCATGTGCGCCAAGCGCACCTGTGACCCCGCCGATCCTGCTGTATTCCTCGTGTCGCAGCCTGCCGGCATATTGCAGATCCCACAGTTGGGACACGGTGAATTCGACCAGGGGCAACGTGCCCTGCTCGCTTCCCGCATCCTGCAGGATTCTTTCCACCAGGCCGTCCGCATACTTCACGCCGCGGCTTTCGGCGGGCTGGATGATCGCTTGTCGTAGTTGCGTGGATGTCATCACCTGGAGGGGAAACATCCGATCGTTCAGGCTTGCCTCCACTGAAGGGTGTGAGAGAAGATCGTTTACGAAGTCCGCTCGCAGCGAAATCAGGATACGTGCTGGTATCGCCGCTCGCGGAGGTTCCCGAAGAACGAGTTCCACCAGGCCCCGGGCCTGCTCCCCGTCATCCGTCAGGCATTCTTCGAACTGGTCGGCGATGAGCAGAACCTGTGTATTGCGTATCGCCGCAAGTGCTTCGAGTGACTCCCACGGGTCGCCCGCGCCCAGACGCGCGCCGCGGGTTCGTATCCGGTCAAGACGCAGCTCGTCTGACGGGTTGTTGCTTTCGGCGCGCAGGAGTGCGGCGGCCAGGGCGTCGAGCGGGCGAGCGCCGGGTCGGAAGGGCACCACCGTCCATGATTTCTGGCTGCGCAGTAGTGGAATCAACCCCGCCTGTACCAGCGAGGTCTTTCCGACTCCGGATGGCCCTGTCAGGCAGACCAGAGTATTCGCGCGAACCCGTGCGGCGAGCTTCTCCGCCTCCTCACCTCGGCCGACAAACAGATGTGCGTCCTGCTCCCGAAAAGCGCTGAGCCCCCGATAGGGGGACGCCGGGATGACTCGGCATACATCAGGCCATGCCTCGGTCAGGCGTCGGACCGGAATGGCATAAGCGTCTTCGGACCTGTCGTCTCTCGAGGCTGCGGAGAACAGGCCGAGGACCACGCCGTCACCATCGAAGACAGGGGAGCCGCTGTAGCCTGGTTGAGCGCGAAGTGCCGCTTCGCTGGACTTGTCGAGTTGTAACATCCCGCCGCCGACGGTACCGATCAGCGTGGCTGAAGTCCATCCTCCATTAGGTCGTGGCGGGTCCGTCGGGAAGCCGAACATTGTCACACCGAGCGGCGGAACACGGCTTTCCAGGAGTGCTGGACGAGCGGCGGTGGGCGCTGCTCCGCTCAGTCTCAGCCCGGCGATATCTCCCCCGAAGGAGCCTTGCGGAGGAGGCGGAACCCACGCTTCCACTGTTGCCTCTCGCAGTGAAACGCCGTCCAGTTGGGGAAAGTCGAGAAATAAAATATCGTCAGGCTTCTTCTGTTCCCGCTGTGACCTGCCGAGAGCGGTATTTACCACGTGGGCGCAGGTCATGATTTCATGTTCGCCTACGAGCACACCGACCCCCGCCGCTTTTTTCGTCATTCCTTGGCGGATCCGGACGACGCACCCACTCCGCGGATCAACCGACTCGGTCATGCAGTGCTTTCACCGCCACGCCACGTCATTGAGACGGTGAAGTTGACCTCAGCCGTACCCTTCGCGATGATCAGCCCTGTTTCGCCGCCGACGTTCACCCCGAACTCGACGGTGAACTCGTCCGGTGCGATGTCGCGGAGACCCTGCCAGATGGACCGTACTGCTGGAGCCAGATCCGCAAGCGAGGATTCCAGCGCACGCCGCGCACGGGCCGCCACCGTACCCGGATCGTCAGAGGCCAGTTGAAGTTCGCCCGGGACCTCCCGCCGGTCCACCTCGACCAGCACCATGCCGCCGCTTTCCAGCGGCACCTCCATCAACATCCAGATCCCCCGCTCATCCGTCCGATCACCAGGCCGGTCGGCCGACCATGACGGCCGTTGCCCGTGCCACGCGGTCATCATCTCTCAGAGCATCACCGTAGATGTCAGCACATGGACGCAAACAGAAGCGTCGACGGTGTCAATCATCGGCTGTGAGCATGTTCCGCGGTCAGCCTCACCGGCCAGCCGAGTCCGTTCCAGGACGGCCGCGTGCACGACCAACGGAGACGAGCAGCAGGCACGCCGTCGGGCAGGCCGAGCGCGACCCCGAGCGCCGCCACATGCCCGGCGACCAGCTCCGGGTCCTGCGCCGGCACCTACCACACCACATCGAACCCGCCGGCATGCCGGCGGGCGTACTCCACCGCCAGCGCGGTCTTGCCCACTCCACCAAGCCCGTGCAGCGCGCACACCGCGACCGCACCCGAGGCGGCCAGCTGCCGGTCGACCGCGGCCAGCAGATGGCCCCGGCCGACGAAGTGCGCCAGCCGGGGCGGCACGTTCCACACCCCGGGAAGCTCCGGGGGGAACGCCGGCCTCGCCGGAGCCGACGGGCCGCCGCCGGGAAAGCCCGGTTCCACCGGGGGTTTGGCCCGCTGCGCACCGGCGGCGGCCCGCAGCCGCCCGGCCGCGGTGGTCTGGTCGACCCCGAACAGGTCCACCGTCACGAGCTGGCCCAGCAGCCCCGGGCGGGGCAGTCCGCCACCCGGAACACCAGCAGCTTCCGGGCCCGACCCAGCGGATCAGACCGCCAGGCCGCCTGCCATTCCGCCGTCGCGTACGCCGATTCCAGGTAGGCCGTCGAGAGCACCGCCACCGTCCGCGCGGACGCCTGCGTCGCCTGGTGCATCGCTTCCACGAAACCAGCACCGGCCGTCACCTCTGGGGCGCCCGCTGGCACGGACATCCATGGACGTCCACAGACGATTACAAGCAAACTGCGAAGCGTCACATGGTCCCGGACCCGTCCGTAGCAACGGTGACCCCTGAAGCGGGCCGGCGAGGCGTTAGAGAGCGCCCGTGGGGAATACATGGGGACGAAAGGCACGGTAGTGGTCCGATGCGGGAGACTGCGCAGGTGAACGGCATGATCCCCGCAAAGGGAGCTTTCGATCTCTCTTTGGTGATCTTTTCTGGCGTTGTGCGTGGCTGGTTGTGCCCGGTGGCAAGCGGGCGTCAACCGCTATCTGTGGGAAGGCGCTATCGGGCCAGGCCCTGGAGCGGGAGTGATCCGGGGGCATCCGGGAAGGGATGCGTTCTGCCTCGTGGGTGGTGACGGCGGGTGACAGGCGACGTTGCCTGCCCCCTTGTAGGGCATTCTCCACTGTCTGCGCTGGTCGCGCGTGGGCTGTCGGCCGTTTTGACGTCCGCGACAGCATGCGGTAGTTGTTTTTCTATTGTGATTTTGAAGTGTGAGTGATGATTTTTATAGTGCGATAAGTGATGATGGCGCGCACCGGCTGTCCTGGCCGGGTGTTTTCGGCGGGTTGAAAAGATCACGAGCTTTGCGTTGAAAGATCGGGATCGTCGCACCGGCGAGTCGCTGCGTGTACGGCGTCATACGGCCGGTGGGTTGCGGCATCGTCTGGCCGGTGGGTCGTGGCGAGGACGTCGTCGAGGCGATCTACCGGGTGGCGTGGCCGGGGCTGCAGTCCTGCCCATGGGTGCCTGTCGGGATCCCTACAGGGGCGGCCGGGGGTGGCCGGGGGCGGCCGGGAGGGCGGGTCCCCAAATTTTATGATTCATAAAATTATTCTGTGATCAGAAACGCAGAGAAGTGAAGCGCGGCGGAGGGCGTGAAGTGGCTGCCTCTGGACGCTGTGTAGTTCCGTGCCAGCTTCGCTGGGTTGCAGTCGTCGACGCTGTGGTAGATGTCACCATAGTTCATTGATATGATCTTTACGAGTGTTCGACGGATGTTGTGGAGATCACATACTGCCGGGGTTCGGTGTCATTGGTGTAAGCCTGGCTCATTTTCCGCGGGAATAGCCTGGATGCCGCTGTGGGCACGGGATCCAGGCGGGCGCCGATCCGCCTGAACGATCATCGGACGTGTGTCCGCCGGTGCCCGGATGGCGCGGAAACAGCAGATGGTGGGCATGGCGGGCGTAGTGCGCCCGCCGGCGGCGAGAGCGTCGGCGTCCGCGCTGCCGATCTTGATGTTGCTGGATGGGGTGTCTCCGCCCGGTGGCGTGGCGCCTCCCGTGACGGCGCGAAACCGGCCATGGGCCTCCGCCTGGCGGATCATCGGACGGCGGCCGATGATTTTCTGTGGCCACCCCGGTCGAAACCATCGATTTCACGTGTTCCCGGGGCTTTCTTCCGCGAAACCGTGGCGGAACTCGCCGTCGGATTTTCTGGCGGTGCCGACAGCTTCAGAGAAACGGAGCCGTCGTCCTGGCCCGGCAGCCGCCGCCGGCGGCCGCGCCCGTATACAAAAATTTGCCGGCTGTCCGCAGTCCCATCAACTGCGCTGTTCCCGGCCCCGGCCGGCCCGAGCCGTTGGAGATATCCCTTTCGGGAACTTGCCGCTCCGCGGGAAGGGCGGTATAGGCGCCGGCCTGTCGCGGGTCGGGGCTGGCGGCCCTGCCGCGCCGGCGGGAGCGAGGCGTCCGTTCGGTGCGTGGCCGCCGGTCGCCTGGATCATGAAGTGGCGGCGGGCGGGCCTGCCGCGGGCGGCGGCGTCGAGACCCGCGGCAGACGTCGGATGTCGGCCGGCGGGCCAGGCTGAGCCCCGCCCGGCGCAGGCCGGGAAGTTGGGCTGCTGTGCGGCGATCGCGCAGGTAGGAGCAGGTAGGAGCAGGCAAAAGCAGGTGGATGACGGCCCGGGCAGGTGCGGGTGGGCGCGGGCGGACGGGGCGTGCGGGGCGGGGCCACGAGGCCCGGGCCCACCCGCCGATCCCTCACTGGAAGGAGTCGTTTCCTGCCTGCGCGTCCTTGTCACCGGATGCCTTGGATGCTCTTCGCCAGCCGGTCAGGAGGGCTGTTCGGCCGAGGAAGCGATCTCACCCGAAGAAATGATCGTGATGGACGCCTGCGTCGGCGGCGGATCCGGAGATCGACATTTTCGGCCGACCGCCTTGATCGCCGATTGTCGAGCCGGCGGTGCGGTGTCAAAGCTCTATCAGGTTGTCGGCCTAAGTGGTACGGTCGACATCCTTGGCACTCTGTCCATGCTCGCTCTGTCCGTGCTCACTCTGTCCATCCTATCGAGTAAGGATGCGCTCGCCGCTACCCCACGATGTTACGCTCCAGCTCTCACCATCGCCGACGCGATTCCCCGGTCGCGCCGATAATGCGACTCGTGGTTATTTCGGGGGCCGCCGCCTTCGTGGTCGGCGGGATGGGGTTCATTTCCTTGTCGGACACGACTGACACATCACCGGTCGTAGCGGGGCCGGTCGTGGCGGGCTCCGCGCCGTCCGGCGCCGCCGTCCGCCCGGACGCGGGCAGGGGGTCTGCCCACGTCGACGACCAGCTGTGGGCGTCGCCGTATCCGGGTCAGGCCTCCCCGTACGCGGTAGGCCCGACAGGTGTCCCGGGTGGTTCCACGGTCGCGGTCAGCGTGCTGACGCCGGGGCAGCCCCCGGAGGCCGGTGGTGGCGTCATCGCGCCGAGTCTGACGGCGGCCGAGCCCGCCGCCGCACCGGCCCAGGGCGGGCCCGCGCCCGCTCCCGCCGCGCCTCTCGCGGGCAAGCCCGC
>NZ_CAKKTM010000046.1 GCF_920888515.1 Protofrankia sp. CiP1_Cm_nod1
CGCTTCCCCCGCGCCCGCCGCGCCCGCGCCGGCGGCGAACGCCCCTGCCGCGGCGTCCACCCCGAAGCCCGCTCCCACGCCGACGCAGCAGCAGGCCGCTCCGCGGCAGAACTCGTGCCCGAGCCTGCTCGGGCTCCTGCGGCTCTGTCTCAACGTGTCGCTGGGCTGATCCTCCGCCGTCCGGGCGGCTGACCCGGACGGCGGAGGATCGACGGGATCACGCTGCGTCCCTCGTGTTGATCATGAGGTCGCGACCGGGGTGGTACGGCCATGCGGGCCGGGTCACAGCCTGCCCGCATGGAAGATCTTTTTGCTTTGGGGCGCACACCCCGTGGGTATGCGGCGAGGCGTCCGGAGGCACCCACTTCGTGTTGACGGGCCGGACGGGCTGACCGCCCGGGCACGGGCGCCGCGGCCGCTGATCGGTGCCGCGGCCATCGGGCTCGCGGTGAAGTTCGCCGCGGACGCGTACCCGTGACGTCGTCCCACCGGTGGCGAGAGAACACCGACGGGGCCGGGCCCGGAGGCCACCGGAGCCCCCCTCGTCGCCGTCTCCCCTCACCACCGGCAGCACCGGCGTCCCTTTCATACTTTTTGAGCTTTAGGTGATCATACGTCGACTATATGTGACTTGTCCGGCTTTTGCCGGGGCTGCCGGCCGCGCGCGGGGGTCCGGCGGAACGTGTTGAGTCTCGTTGCCACGCTCATAGGAAGAGGTTGCGCCGTGGTTGGCCTATTCTGGGACAGGATGACCGGGTGCCGATCCGACGCCAGAGTCCGTCAGGCCGCACGTCGCGACGTGCTCAGCCGATGTTGCCGTTGCCGGTCCGTAACGCCGGCCAGCCGATCAGCAGGCGCGACACGCCTGTGACGGCGACCTGCGGTGGCTGCAGCGCCCAGTGGAGCGACCCGGAGACCACGCACTGCCGGATCTGCCACGCCACCTGGCAGAACGTGCAGGGTTTCGACGCCCACCTGGCGGACTGCCAGCCGGGCCTGGCCACCCGTTCCGGCCGCGGCGGCCGGAGGTAGGCACCTTCTCCCCGCGCAGGACAGCCGCTCGTCGGGGTGGGGCGGTACGGGACGGAAGAACCGGCCGGGCCCCCGGGCGCTGCCCGTCCGCTCCGGGGGCCGTCGGCCGCCGGGCCGGGGGTGTCCGGGACCGGGAGCGCGGCCCGAGCCCTCAGTCCGGGGGGTCGGGAAGAGGGCCGACCCGTTGGGCGCCGATAGCGAAGCCGGCGAGGTCGATGCTGGTGTCCGTCCTGGGGGCGAACGAGCGGTCACCGCCGCCGTACACGACGGAGAACATGAGCCCGCCGATGCGCAGCTTGTCGGAGATGCGGGGGTCGTACCCGTGCTCCTTGAAGGCTTCCTTGTTGTTGATCCAGACGACCAGCAGCCCCTGGGAGAAGTCCTCGAAGTTCAGCCGGACTCCCTGCTCGACGCAGATCCACCTGTCGAGCTCCCAGGTCCACGTCTTCTTGCCGGAAATATTGACCGGATGGTCCGGACGCGCGGTGTTGGAATAGACGATGCCCTCGCCCCCCTTTCGCCAGCCGAACCGGCTGGCGAAACCGTTCCGGTCGGTGTCGGAGCGCTCCTCGTTCTCCTTCTTGTAGATGACCCCGTAGAATCCGGGGAGTTTCCCGCCCTTGTTGAAGTCGAAGTCGTGCGGGAATCTCACGTAGTAACGCAGGTACATCTCGTAGGCCGGCCGGCCCTCCATGGCCAGGAAGAGCTGGCTGCCACCGTAGGTGTTCCCGTCGTTGTAGACCTGCCGGTCGACGTCGTCGTTGACCGGGCCGGCCGGCAGCGCCACCCGGGCCAGCCGGGGGAAGCGCGGGTTGTCCGAGGGCAGGATCTGCGTGCGGTCCAGGCCGAACGTTGCCCGCTGCTGTGGGATGAGGCCCTTGCCGAAGAAGTCCGCGGCCCCGTTCGCCAGGGTCGGCGGCGGCCCTGGCGCGGGAGGAGGCGTGGCAGCGCCGGCATCCGGCGGAAGGACCTCGCTGGCCGGGTCGAAGGTGTCGGAGGGCCGGGAACAGCCTGCCGCCGCCATGCCCAGCAGGCCGAGCGCCGACCCGAGCACGGCCCGCCGGGTCCGGGCCGGCCGGCCCGGGAGAACGATCCCGTCATCGGTGGGCCGGGAGGGCCGCGGGCCGGGTACTCCGGGCAGGTACAATCCGTTTCCGTCGTTCATCCACCGACTCCCGCTCGTGCGCCGCTGGGCTGGGGGTGATCTCAAGAATTCTCCGGGTTACGATACACTGTCCGCTCGGAGGCATATCGGTGGGTCACCGTGGCCGTCGGCCGTTGTGGTCCTTTTGGGGCAGGCCTATTAGGTGCCGGGCCCCGATCTTTATCCGGGATCGGGCGAGTGTCGTCGCCCGCGTTTTCCGGCGGAAATCCGGCGCCGTCCCGGCTGGTAATTGTCCGTATCGTTTCGCTTGCCAGGTGGCGGTCCCGGCGCGAACGGCGGCCGGGGCGAACGACGGCGACATGGCGACGGTGTGCTGCTACTTTCCGCGTTGAACGCAGTGCGGCCGGGGCCCGGGTGGCGCACCCGCTGCCGACCGGTCGATGACGGTCGTGGGCAGGGACGACAGCCATGGACGGGGACGGACAGGGACGGGCGGGGACAGGCGGGAGTGGGCGGGGGACGGGCGGACGCCCGGGGACCGCTGATCGCGGGAGAGCGGGTATGACGGTTTGCGGGCTGCTGCGCCTGGACGGTGCCCCGGTGCGGCGTTCGGTCCTCACGGCGATGCTCGCCTCGTCGTCGCTGGGCCTGCCGCCGGCACGGGGTGTGCACCTCGACGGGCCGTTCGGCGTGGTGACGGCCTCGGGGCCCGCCGGTGACCCGACACCGCCGATCGCGGTGGACGCGGAGGGGCTGGTCGTCGTCCTCGACGGCCGCCCCGGACGACGGCGCCGGGGCGGGAACGGCCCGGTAGCGCCGCGCGGCAGTGCGCCAGCCGGCCTCCATGCCCAACCGTCGGTTGCTGTGCCGCCAGGCCTGCCCGCGCGGCCGCCGGCCGGCGTACGGGATGGTCTGCCGGCGCAGCCGCCGGCCGGCGTACGGGATGGTCGGCCCGCCGCTCTTGCCGGTGCGGGCTGTACCGACGCCTGCCTGCTCGCGGCCGCCTACCGCAGGGACGGGGAACGCTGTCTCGGGCCGCTGGGCGGGGACTGGGTCGCGCTGATCTGGGAGCCGGACCGTCGGCGGCTTGTCTGCGCCCGTGCCGGCGATCCGGGGCAGGAACTGCTCACCTGGTCGGACGGGCGCGTTTTCGCGTTCGGGACGGAACCGGCGCAGCTCCGTGCCGCGGGGATGCCGGTGCTGCCGGTGATGCCGGGGATACCGGTGATGCCGGGGATACCGGTGCTGCCGGGGATACCGGTGCTGCCGGGGATACCGGTGCCGGCGGCGGGCCGCCCGCGTCCCGGCCATGGGCTGGGACGGGTCCGCTGGCTCGGGCCTGACGAGCGGCTCGCGGTCCGCCTGCCCGAGGAGGCGGCGGAGCGCTTCGCCGCGTGGGCCGGGCGGAGCGCGGTAGCGATCAGCCGGAGCGCCGGGTCCACCCGGTCGTGACGCTCCGGCTGATGCTGGTGATCCGTCGACTTGTCAGGGACGGCCGAGCGCGTGGTACGTCCAGCCCGCGGCGCGCCACTGGGCGGGGTTGAGGGTGTTGCGGCCGTCGATGACGGTGCGGGCCGCGACGACCGCGGTCAGGGCGTTCGGGTCGAGCTCACGGAATTCAGTCCATTCTGTGAGATGGAGCACAATATGCGCCCCGGTCGCGGCGTCGACAGCGTTGTCGGCGTAGATGAGCTCCGGGTAGGCCCGCCGGGCGTTCGGGATGGCGGCCGGGTCGTAGACGGCGACCGTGGCGCCGGCCTTGCGCAGGGTGTCGGCCACCGCGAGGGCGGGGGAGTCCCGGATGTCGTCGGAGTTGGGTTTGAACGCCGCGCCGAGCACGGCGATCACCTTCCCGGTGACGTCGCCGCCGAGCGCCTCGGTGGCGAGGGTGACGGTGCGGTCGCGGCGCCGCAGGTTGATGGCGTCCACCTCGGCCAGGAAGGCCACGGCCTGGCCGGCGCCGAGCTCGGTCGCGCGGGCCTGGAAGGCGCGGATGTCCTTGGGCAGGCAGCCGCCGCCGAAGCCGAGGCCGGCCTGTAGGAAGCGGCCGCCGATCCGGGTGTCGTACGAGATGGCCTTGGACAGGTGGGTGACGTCGGCCCCGGTGGCCTCGCAGACCTCGGCCATGGCGTTGATGAAGGAGATCTTGGTGGCGAGGAAGGCGTTCGCGGCCACCTTGACCAGCTCCGCGGTGGGGTAGTCGACGGTGACGACGGGCGTGCCGGCGGCGATCACTGCCGCGTAGACGCGGTGCAGCGTCGCCTCGGCGCTGCCGCCGGGCGCGACGCCGAACACGAGCCGGTCGGGGCGCAGGGTGTCGTCGACGGCGAAGCCCTCCCGCAGGAACTCCGGGTTCCAGGCGAGCTCGGCCTCGGGCGCCTGCTCGGCCAGCCAGGCGGCGAGGCGGGCCGCTGTCCCGGCCGGGACCGTGGACTTGCCCACGACCAGCGAGCCCGGCCGCAGCCCACCGGCGATCAGCCCGCTGACCGCGGCGTCGACGTAGCGCATGTCCGCGGAGTTCGACTCGGGGTGCTGGGGCGTCCCGACGCAGACAAAGTGGACGTCCGCCGCGCCGGCGGCGTCCGCCAGCGACGTCGTGAAGGACAGGCGGCCGGACTCCAGGTTCTTGCGGAGCAGCTCCTCCAGCCCGGGCTCGAAGAAGGGCACCTCGCCGGCGGTCAGTCGTTCGATCTTGACCGGGTCGACGTCGACGCCGATGACCTCGAAGCCCAGCTCGGCCATGCAGACCGCGTGTGTAGCGCCCAGGTAGCCGGTTCCAATGACAGAAATTCTCAATGGATCAACAACGGTTGTTGTTCCCATGTGGTTTGTCAACTCCCAGTTGGCGGTAATCTGACTATGGGCGTTGCGTATTCGACATGATCCGTTAACGTTCGTCGGCGCCCGGAGTCATGCGATGCGAAGAAGGGGCATTATGCACGTGCCTCGTAGTCGCAGAGTAAATCCGTCGGGGCCGCGTTATTTCTTGTGACAGGGTAAGTGCGTTCTGTAGCTACCGACACCCCGGGGTGCGTGCGATTCACGTCACACTGCTAACCTCCGGTGCACTGCCATCGGGAGTAGGGTCCTATGCGCCTTCGCGTCCGACGGCCAAGTCTTTGGCCGATATGAGAGGGAGGGCCGCCGGGCCGCTACTTTTCAGGTGGGTCTTTACGGTAACCCCTCGGAGGGAAAACGCCAGGCAATGGACGCGCTCAGTACCGTGATCGACCGCGTCGGATCATACTGGGGACTTGTTCCCCTGGGGATCGCGGGAGTGATCTCGTGGTCGGTGTGGTTGTTCCGACGTGTATTGTCATCTCGTTACAAGCCGATCAACAACAAGTTCCGGACATCCACATCCGTCGTCGTCCCCTCTTTCCGTGAGGACCCGGATGTCATAGAGCGCTGCCTGCAGACATGGCTGGCGCAGAACCCCGACGAGCTCATCATCGTCCCGGACGTCGAGGACACCGAGCTCATCAGCCGGCTGCGCAGGCACGCGCGAGAGCACCGCAACCTCCGCGTGCTTCCCTTCGTGCACGAGGGGAAGCGTTCCGCTCTCGGTGTGGGCATCAAGGCCGCCACCAAGGAGGTCGTGGTCCTCTGCGACTCCGACACGGCCTGGGAGCCGGGCCTGCTCGCCGCCGTCCAGATGCCGTTCGTCGATCCCAAGGTCGGCGGGGTCGGCACCCGGCAGAGCGTCTACAACGCGCGGACCAGCGTCTGGCGCCGGGTGGCCAACTGGCTGGTCGACATCCGTTACCTCGACTACGTGCCGGCGCAGGGCCGGGCGGGCGCGGTCGCCTGCCTGTCCGGGCGGACGGCGGCCTACCGCCGGTCCGCGATCCTGCCGGTGCTGCACAACCTGGAGAACGAGTTCTTCCTGGGCAGGCGGTGCATCGCCGGGGACGACGGGCGGCTGACCTGGCTCACCCTCGCGTCCGGCTACAAGACCGTGCACCAGGACACGGCCCGGGCCATATCGATGTTCCCCGACTCGCTGAAGGCGTTCATCAAGCAGCGGGTGCGGTGGAGCCGCAACTCCTACCGCTGCTACCTGACCGCGATCTACAAGGGCTGGCTGTGGCGGCAGCCGCTGATCTGCCAGATCAGCGTTCTCCAGATCCTGCTCACGCCGGTCACCATGGGGGTGGCCATGACCTATCTGGGGTTCTGGATGGTCCGGCCGCAGGCGAACGCCCCCCTCATCGCGGTCGCGTGGCTGCTGGGCGGACGCGCCGTGCGCGGGCTGTCGCACCTGCGGGAGCAGCCCCGCGACATCTTCATCCTGCCGGTGGTGGTCGTGATGATCGTTATCGTTGCCCTGCCCATCAAGACCTGGGCATTCATAACGATGAACAAGCAGGGCTGGCTGACCCGGCGCGCCGACCTGATAGGCGGCGAGGGGCAGTCGGACGCCTCCGTTCGGGTGAGCCAATAATGATCGGAGTTTCATGATCATCCCGACGCTCGGGCCCGCTGTCCGCCGTGGGCTGTCGTCCGTCGCCAGGCCGTCGCCCGTCGCCAGGCCGTCGCCCGGCCGCCGGCGACGGGCGCGGGCCCGCCTCCTCGCCGGCGGCGTCTGCGCGGGCGCGCTGCTCGGCC
>NZ_CAKKTM010000047.1 GCF_920888515.1 Protofrankia sp. CiP1_Cm_nod1
GCCCTGGCCCGCCGCGTCCGCCCCGTCGCCCGGCCCCGCCGGCCGGCGGGCGGGGCCAGGCGGCCCCGACAGGGCGTTCGGCGGGAACGACCACGACCGCGACGGCGCCCGGGTCAACCAGGACGACAACCCGACCATGGATGGCCTGCGCTACCTGCGCGACCATGCGGCGCGGTATCCCGACGGCTCCTTCGACCGGTTCGCCGGGGGGAACGACGGCGCTTTCCGTGGCGACGGGCCTGCCGGCGCCTCCGCGTCCCAGGGGTATCCGCAGCCCTGGAACGACCAGCTGCCAGACGATCGTTTTTATGAGGACGGCCCGGAGGCGGACGACGTCACGGTCAATGGCGACCGCGAAGGTGCCGCGGTGGTGAAATACGACACCGTCGGATCGCGGGCGATGGTTTCCTACAATGGAAAAGACCGCGACCGTTACAGCAGGAGGGATCCACTGTGACGATCCCTCCCGGGGGGGTCCCCGCCGTGGCGGCCGGCCCCCCGGCAGGGCCGCCCCCCCGGGGCATCCGCAGGTGCCGGAGACTGTGCGTGGCGGCGGCGGTGCTCGCGTGCGCGGTGACGCTCGCCGCCTGCCAGGGGGGCACGAAGACGGCGAAGCCGCAGGCGCCGCCGGCCACCGCCGGCTCCGGAGCCTCAGCGGCCTCCCCGCAGGCGTCCGCCGCCGGGGCCGGGCCGGCCGTCACCCAGGGCGGCGGGCCTCAGCCCGGCGGCCAGGAGGTGGCCTGTCCGGCGGGTGAGCCTACGGTCCGTAATCCCGGTGATCTCAAGGTGGCGCTGGCGTCGGCGAAGCCCGGCGCGGTCATCCGGCTGGCCGACGGTACGTACGCCGGTGGCTTCACCATCGCCAGGTCGGGCACGGCGGCACAGCCGATCTGGCTGTGCGGCTCGCGCGGCGCCGTGCTGGACGGCCAGGACGACACCGACTACATCCTGCACATCGACCATGCCTCCTATGTCCGCCTGTCGGGCTTCAGCGTCCGTAACGGCAAGAAGGGCGTGATGGCGGATGGCGTCCAGCACGGCATCATCGCCGGGCTCAGCGTGAGCGCCATCGGGGACGAGGCCATCCACCTGCGTTCCTTCAGCTCGGACAACCTGGTGACCGGAAACGTCATCCGGAATACCGGGAACCGCTCGGAGAAGTTCGGCGAGGGCATCTATGTCGGCAGCGCCAGCAGCAACTGGTGCAAGTACTCGGACTGCCGCCCGGACAACAGCGACCGGAACTCGGTCATCGGGAACGACATCGCCGGCACGACGGCGGAGAACATCGATATCAAGGAAGGCACGACCGGCGGCATCATCTCCGGGAACACCCTGTCCGCCGACCGGCTGACCGAGGCCGACTCGTGGATCGACCTCAAGGGCAACGGGTGGACCGTCGTGGACAACACCGGCCAGGGTGGCGGGAACATCAAGGACGGTATCCAGACCCACGTCGAGTCCGACGGTTGGGGGCGGCGGAACATCATCCGGAACAATGCGCTCACGGTGAACGGCGGAGGCTTCGGCGTTTACATCCACGATGGCGACAGGACCCAGAACGTGGTCGGTTGCGACAACAGGGTCCAGGGCGCGAGCCGGGGCTTTTCCAACGTCAAGTGCTCTTAGGCCGTGGTATTTCCGCCGCCGGGCGGACGGCAGCGCTGGCTGTTGACGCCGCATGCCGTCGCGTCCGACGTCCGTAGTGATTATATTGTAGTTATGTTGTGAATGTCTTCACGGGGTGTGAGAAGCCCGCTGGCGTTCGAGCACCGTACGGGTGACCCGGCGCTCCGCCACGAACGACAGGAAGGGGATCGTGCCGGCCAGCATGACCAGCAGGGTCGGTCCGGTACGCAGCCGGCACCGGGACGACAGGTCCGCCGTCAGGGCGAGATAGACCATGAACAGGAACCCGTGGATGGGGCCGACGGCCTCGGCGAGCGTCGGGGCGTCCGCCAGGTACTTCAGCGGCACACCCACCAGCACGAGCGTGATCAGCCCCACGCCGACGAGATAGGCGATCACCCGGAAGCGCAGCAGCGCACGACGGACCGCGCGCTCGCTGGAACGCCCGGAGCCCGAGGCGGAACCGGCGCTGGCGCCGGTCGCCGCCGGTCCCGCCGTCCCAGGGCCCGCCGCGGGCCGCGGCCCCGGAGCCGCCCTGCCGGAGTCCTCCCTGGTGGGCGGTGTCACCGGGTCCCCGACCCGGATGGCGTGTCCCGCTTGTAGAGCGAGGCGAGATAGCGGTTGTACGCTTCCAACTCCTCGTCATCCTCCTCATCGTCGCCGGAGCCACTGCTGGGCGGACCGTCAGCGCCAGGCCCGCCCGGCCCGCGGTGTTCGTTCCATGGTTGTGCGTCCGTACCGGGACGGGCCGCTTCCTCGGCCGCGGGAGCCGGCTTCGCCGGTCCGGGGCGAAGTTCCTCGCGCACCATCTGCGACCAGCCGAAGATCACGGCCATGGCGAAGATCGGCCATTCCACGCCGTAGAAGAGGTTCTGCAGGGTTCCGCGGCTGGACTGCCCCTTCTCCCACTGCCACCACCCGAGCCTGGCGAACAGGCCGATCATGAAGAGGGCGAGCGCGTGCCGCAGGATCCAGGAGGGTGAGAAGAGGATTCGGCGCACGTCTGCGACGCTACATCCGTTCGTGCCCGACGCGGGGCTGTCGGACGGGTTGACAAGTACGGCTCGCCCGCCCCGGCTGGGGGGGGTTAGCGGGGAACGGGCGAGCCGGAACGTTCGGAAACAGCGCTTTGGCCAGCCGAAAGATCATCGGTTCTGAGCGCAGCGGAGCTGTCCGCACGTTCATATGTCCAGTCGCTCGGGAGCCCGGCGGGGTTGCCGCGTCCAGAACATTTTTTCAACGTCGCGAACGGCTCACCGGTAGCCGGAGAGGACGGCGGCGGCAAGCGAGACCTGCCCCGCGGGCCCCGCCTGAGCCTGCGGGGCCCGTAGCGGCCTGCCGCCGCCGGGGCCACCCCGCCCGTCCGCGTCACGCCGTTCGTTCTGATCATCACGGTCATCCGGGTAATCGGGGTCGCCCGGGTCGCCCGGGTCGCCCGGGTCGCCGGAACCGGGCTCTGCCCGGGCGGACACCTCGACGTTCAAAGTGCGCCCGCCCGCACCCGGACCGAAGTCGATCTCGACGACCGAGCCCGTCCATCTGCTCGAACGGCCCGCCGGCACGACGACGGACGAGACATCCTGCCCGTCGATGTCGGCCCGCACCACGCCCTGTCCCCCCAGCGTGCCCAGGTACAGGCTCAGACGGCCGGCCTGGCCGCCTGTCGGGACGGCAAGCCGGAACCTGCCGGAGCCCCGCAGCGCCAGGGCGTCGGCATGGTTGCGGCCCGTCTGCTGCGGGCTGCCCGCGCTCCAGTCGAACCGGGCGGGACCAGGGACCACCGTCGGGATGTCGCCGGACACGTTGATCCGGCCGATGACCGGCTGTGCCAGATTCGCGCGTACCCGCTCGGCGGATCTGCCCGCGCCGTTCCCGTAGAGGACCCAGTCCTGGACGTCCGCGCCCGGCAGGACGATCCGTTCCGGGGCTGTTGGGCCGACGCTGAGCCGGACCCGCGGCGCCTCGCCCGCGGGTGTCTGGGCCGGCGGGGGCGCGGCCGCCGGGCCGGGCGTGGTCTGCTCCGTCGGCCCGCTCGACGCGGGCTGCCGCGAGGAGGCGGGCAGGGGCGGGACGGCCCCGGTCGCGGCGGCGGCCGGTGGCACCGGAAGCGCCGTGGCCGACACAGAATGATCATTATCGTGCGACGGGACCGTCCGGATACCGGTCAGCGTGATCGCCACGACGCCGAGCACGCCGGCGACGGCACCCAGGACGATCATCCTGGACCGGGGGGAGACAACCGGCGGCATCCCCGGCCCTCTCCCTCGCGGGACCGCCCTTCCCAGGCTCCGTCGCCGCCGCCGGTCACGAGGGGGCCGGGGCGGGCTTCCGGGACGACGGCCGGCAGCGTGGGCCAGCGGCGGGTGGGTCTCGTGGCCCGGCCCGATGACGCGTCCACGGATCCGTGCGCTGTCCGGCTCGTGCGCGTCCGCCGCCTGCGTGAGCGCCTCGGACAGCCACGGCCCCGGTTCCACCCGGGTGTGTCCGCGGTGGCGGCGGCCGGCGCCACCGCGGCCGCCCGTCACGTCGCCTCCCCGCCCCGCAGCCGCGCCCGCGGGTCGACGTCGTGCCGTCGGCGCGGCAGCCCCTTGCGCGCCTCGGGATGCTTCCTGCCCGGCCGGGCCACGGGATCCGTCACCGACGCGGCCTGCGGCCCCCGGGCGCTGTCGCGTGTGCTGTCGCGCGTGCCCGCCAGCAGGATGCGCTCCAGCTCACCGGCGCCCTTGGAGGTCTGGCTCTTGACCGTGCCGACGGAGATCCCCAGGGTGCGGGCGGTCTCGTCCTCGGAGAGGTCGAAGGCGTACCGGAGCACCAGGCACTCCCGTTTGCCGGTCGACAGCGACATCAACGCCGTCCGGACGTCGACGACCGCCGGCACGTCGGTGTCGGTGCTGCGGGTCTCGGCCAGGCCGCCGAGGATGCCGAGGCCGTGCCGCTCACGTATGATCTTCCGTAGCCGGCTCGCCGCCATGTTCGCGACGGTACGTCTGAGGTAGGCCAGCGGGCTGTCGGCCTGACGGACGCTGTCCCAGCGCCGCCAGGCGGCGGTGAACGCGTCGGCGGTGATGTCGTCGGCGGCATCATGGTCGTTGGTCAGCAGATAGGCGAGCCGGGACAGCTGGCGATGATGCCGCTCGAAGAAGGCGTGGAACTCCGCGGCCGGGCCACCGTGATCGCCGAGGCGTTCATGGTCATCGTGGTCGCTGTGGAGGCCATCGGGTGCCACGGGGTCATTCGGTACGGCGAAGGTGCCCGCGGTACTGTCCGCTTCGGTGGTGTCCCCGTCCCGTTCCAACCGGCGCGCTCCTGAAGCTCGTCCGACAGGCGATGCGCCACACGTGTGGATCTCGCCCGATGGCAGGATGCGAGAAGTATGTCCGGCGCGCAGCCTATGGGCCGCGGCGGGTCCGTACAATTCGGTCATCGTCATGATTTGGTCATCATTCGGACGAAGCCGGGTGATTCGCCCGGTCAGCCGGCTGGTCAGCCGGCCGGTCAGCCGGCCGGGCTCGTCGCCAGGGCCGCGCGGCCGACGC
Organism: Protofrankia sp. CiP1_Cm_nod1; assembly: GCF_920888515.1. Taxonomy (GTDB): domain Bacteria; phylum Actinomycetota; class Actinomycetes; order Frankiales; family Frankiaceae; genus Protofrankia. The sequence goes on from NZ_CAKKTM010000047.1 coordinate 5,166, forward strand.
CGGTGATGTTTCCGCGGAGCGCCGGTCGGGGTATGCCGGCGCATATGGGTGCTTCGCATGAAGCCGTTGTGGCTCGCCGGGACGTCCGGGCACGCCGGCCTGCCCCGCCGCCTCCGCTTGACCCGGATGCTCCGGTCCCGGACGATCCCGCTCCGCTGCTCCCCAGCACGCCTGACCTGCCGCCCGCCCCACACGAGCCCTCCCCTCGCACCGAACCCACCCCAAGTGAGCCCGAGCCCGAGCCTGTCTGATCCGTGCCCGGGCCGCCCGGAGATCATCAGGTGTCACCCGATGAGTGTCCGGGCTCCGTCGGACCGGCTGACCGGCACAGGAGGGGATCATGCTGCTGCCGGTCCGGGCCGGCGGCGTTCCGCACCAGCCGGCCGGCGGGCGATGACGCCCCATGCCGGAGCCGCTGCCGTCGTTCAGACAGGCCGCCGCGGACCGCGGTTCCCTTTCACGCGTCTGACGCGGTCTTCACACATCTGACATGGTCGCGCGGGTTTTTTCCGAGTCGTTCGCGTTCTTCCTGCACCCTCCTGGGAGTGCTCGTCATCCGGCCATTCACACGCCGGGACGCCAGGGCGCGGCGCAGGGAAGAGTCATCGTTGTCACAATAACCACCATATGACAACTACCGTATGACACCGTTAGCTGGACATGACGTAGGCGGATCAGTCGGCGACCATCAGTCGGCAACCAGCGGTGCGGGCGCGCGGGAGTGCGGCTGGCGGGTACGCCGCGTCGTCACCAGCCCGCCGGATAGCCGGTGACAGAGCGAGAGGACCAGCAATCGATGATGGCCTGTCGAAACGGTGGCTCCGTGTCAATCCCAGGATCTCGTGGACGGGTGGGATGCGCGCTTCTCGTGGCGCTTTCCATAGCTGGCTGCGGCTCCCAGGCCGCCACCATCACGGCGTCCGGCGGCGCCCCCGTCGGAACCGTCCCTGCCGTCGCCGCGGTGCCCGCCATCCTGCCTCCTGTCACCTCGCCTGCCCCCACCGCGGCGTCCGTCATCGTTCCTTTAGCCATTCCGGCCGCGGCCAGAGCCATTTCGCAGCCTGTGCCGTTGGCCGCGGTCGACGGCGCACGGTTTGAAGCCTGTGCGGACGGCACCTGCGAGGTGTCCGTGTACGGGCCGGTCGACATCGCGGTGGGTCCCGACGTTCTTTCCGTGACCAAGATAGGCCCCGACGGGCTCGACTTCGCGCTGAGCCTGGCGGGCGGCGGGCGGGCGTCCGGCACTCTCAGAAGCACCTGCGGCACCACTTTCACGCTGCTCCGCGGCGGTGGCTCCCGCGGCGGATTCTGTGCTCCCGGCAAGGTGCAGGGGCCGCCGGTTCCGGAACCCGGGGCGGTTTCGATCCAGCTGGCCGGATGGTCTTCCGACGGGTCCGCCGTACTGCGGCTGGTCTCGGGTTAGTTTCCGATCTCCCGCATGACGATTTCCGCCGCCGTGAACGCTCGATGGCGGATCGTCCACGACCGGCCCCCGGCCGGAGGAATTCTTCCGAGCCATTGGCCGGCTCGTGATTCCGGTCCCGGATGGTCCGGTGCGTGACGCCGTCCCGTCCGTATCGGACGTGCCGGGAGCTCGTGGAACGGCGGGCCACCGTGAGCCGTCCGGATTTCCTCAGCGGGGTTCCGCGATCCGGGTATGACCATGTTGCCGGGGCCGGTGGTTCCCGGGCGGCTCCCGGCCTGGTCCGGGAAACCGCCGGGTTTCGGTGGGTCGCCTTCCCGTCGAGGGACGCCTGCGCCGGCGGCCGGTTGATGATCGTGGATGCGGGTGGGCGCGGTGCGCGGCCGTCCACGCCGGGTGGCGGGGCCGCCCCATGGCGTGGACGGCGGATGTGCCGTGCGCGGGTGGGCGAGCGCGGATACGGTGGGCTGGTGCGCGCGGTGACGGTGGCGTCTTTCGGTGCTCCCGAGGTCATGTCCTGGGCGGAGGTGGACGACCTCGCCCCGCCTGGCCCGGGTGAGATCGCCATCGACGTGGTCGCCTCCGCGGTCAACCGCGCCGACCTGCTGCAACGCCAGGGCTTCTACCCACCGCCGCCGGGCGCGTCCGCCGTGCTGGGGCTGGAGTGCTCCGGCCGGGTCGCCGCGGTCGGCGCCGGGGTGGCCGGGTGGCAGCCGGGGGACGAGGTCTGCGCCCTGCTCGCCGGCGGCGGGTACGCGACGAGGGTCAACGTCCCCGCCGGCCACGTGCTCCCGGTGCCGGCTGGTGTCTCGCTGCTCGAGGCCGCCGGGCTGCCCGAGGTCGCGGCCACGGTCTGCTCGACGGTGTTCGGGGTGGCCGGTCTGCGCGACGGCGAGGTGTTCCTGGTGCACGGCGGGGCGTCCGGGATCGGGACGTTCGCGATCCAGGCGGTGCGGGCGCTGCGGCCGTCGGCGACGATCGCGACCACCGCGGGCAGCCCGGCGAAGCTGGCGCGCGTCCGCGAGCTCGGGGCCGATCTCGCCATCTCCTACCGGGACGAGGACTTCGTCGACCGGGTGCGGGAGGCCACCGGCGGCCGGGGCGCGGACGTGATCCTCGACAACATGGGCGGGTCCTACCTGGCACGCAACGTCGAGGCGCTGGCCGTCGAGGGGCGCATCGTCGTCATCGGGTTGCAGGGCGGGCGCAAGGGCGAGCTGAACCTGGCGGCGCTGCTGGCCAAGCGGGGGAGCGTCCACGCGCTGTCCCTGCGGGCCCGGCCGGACGAGCAGAAGGCCGCGATCGTGGCGGACGTCCGCGAGCGGGTCTGGCCGGCGGTCGAGGCCGGGGCGATCCGTCCGGTGATCGACCAGGTGCTGCCGATCGAGAAGGTCGCCGACGCGCACCGGCGCGTCGAGGAGTTCGGCCATGTGGGCAAGGTCCTGCTCGCCGTGGACGCCCCGTAGCCTCGTGGGCCTCCGGTAGCCGTGGGCCTCCCGTAACGCGCTGACCGTGACCCGCTGGCCGCGGGAAGCGGAGCTGGCGGCGGATAGTGATGTGGGTGGTCGTCCGTTGCTGACGGTGCCCAGTCGCGGACTCGTTTCCGTCCTGGCCGCATACCTGTCGGACCGACCAGGCAGGATGGGTGTATGGCAGATCAACCGGACCCACGGGTCGTGGTCGTCGGACCGGACGGAACGCTGGACGAGGGCATCGTGACCGCCCGCTCGCGGGTCGTGGCCGCCCAGACCGGTGGTGACCCGGCCGCGTCGCCCACGGCCGAAGACGACAATGATCACGCGAGCGCGCTCATGGAGATGGTTCCCCAGCCGGACAAGGTGATGCGGATCGGCTCGATGATCAAGCAGTTGCTGGAGGAGGTACGGGCGGCACCGCTGGACGAGGCGAGCAGGGTGCGTCTCCGGGAGATCCACCGTAACGCGATCACCGAGCTCTTCGACGGGCTCGCCCCGGAGCTGGCCGAGGAGCTCGGCCGGCTCACGCTCCCCTTCAACGACTCCCAGACCCCCAGCGACGCCGAGCTGCGGATCGCTCAGGCGCAGCTCGTCGGGTGGCTGGAAGGCCTCTTCCACGGCATCCAGACGGCGCTGCTCGCCCAGCAGATGGCCGCCCGGGCCCAGCTGGAGGAGATGCGCCGGCGGGCCCTGCCCAGTGCCCCCCAGCAGGGGGAGCAGTTCGGCCGCGGCGCCTACCTCTGATGAGTTCGTGGGCCTCTGATGAACTCTGATGAACTCGTGGGCGGCCTGCGCGCCGCCGGCTCCGGCGGCGTGGGGTGGCCGGCACGGGCCGCACGGCGGTGTGCGGCGCCACGCGGGCGCCACGTCAGAACGGCGGGAACAGAAACCCTGGAACACCGGTCACAGGCAGTCATACGCATACATCCTGTGCTGTGCATGAAAGTGAGGGCGGGAACGGCTGTCGGGGCGGCCGCCTGTTCCCTCACTTTCATGACGTGTCAGCATCCGGTCATGCATTTTTGACCGTCTGGGACGGGCCGTGTTACCTGACCGGCGCCCCAGACGCGCGGGCGTCAGCTCGCCGGGCTGACCGAGCTCATGTTGAAGTCCGGGACGCGCAGGGCCGGCATCCGGGCGAGGGTGAACCAGTCCCCCCACTCGCGGGGAAGCGTCCGTACCGTCGCCCCGACCTCGGTGAGCCGGCCCAGCAGGTCCACCGGGCTCTCGTTGAACCGGAAGTTGTTGACCGCCCCGACGACCTCGCCGTCCTCCACCAGGTAGACGCCGTCGCGGGTGAGGCCGGTGAGCAGGAGGAGCTGCGGGTCGACCTCGCGGATGTACCACAGGCAGGTCAGCAGCAGCCCCCGCGAGGTGTTCGCGATCAGCTCGTCGAGGGACGCCGTCCCGCCGCCGTCGAGGGTCAGGTTGTCGATGAACGGGGCCGCCGCCACCTTGCCGCCGTTCCCGTCGCCGCGGGCGGTGGCGTCACGTGCCGAGGCGCGGGTGTGGATCAGCGTGGCCAGCCTGCCATCCACGATCCAGTCGGTGCGCCGCAGCGGCAGCCCGTTGTCGAACACGCTCGACGTCGCCGACGACGCCCCGGCGATCACGAACGGGGTCGCCGGCAGCTCCGGGTCCAGCGGGTCGCTGAACAGGTGCAGCCCGGCCGGGCCCAGGGTCTCGCCGATCCGGGTGCTGCCGCCGGCCCGGCTGAACACGGTGCGTCCCTCGGCGGCGTCCCGGCCGGCGGCCGACCAGTAGGTGTAGGTCAGCAGGTCGGCGACGGCCGACGGCGGCAGCAGCGTCTCGTAGCGGCCCGCGGGCAGCTCCACCGAGCGGGCGCTCCAGGCCAGGCGCTCGCGTAGCAGCGCGTGGGTGGCGGGCACGGAGACGTCGGTGAAGTCGTGGGTGGACTGGCCGTGCCACACCGAGCCGGCCGGGGTGGTGCTCTTGGCGTTCCACTCCACCGACCCGGTCGGCTGGCTGTGCCGCAGCCGCAGGCCCGCGGAGGTGCCCAGCCAGGTGGTGGTCAGCCCGTGCTCGGCGAAACCGAACAGGCGCTGCCCGTCCGCCCGCGCCGCGGCGAACGCCTCGCCGAGCTCCCGCGCGAACCCGGTGAACACGCCCGTGCTGGTGCGCTGCGCGGGGTCGGTGAAGGTGGCCTCCGCGACGGCCTCGGCGGCGGCCACCGCGGTCTCGCCCGGGGAGTGCGGCACGCCGACGCCGGCGCCCGGGCCGAGCAGGCCGGCGTAGTCGTCGGCGTCCTCGGCCTCCCGGGCGTCCGCCTCGGACAGGCGCAGCAGCTTCTCCAGATCCTCACTGTCGGTGACGTTACTGGCCGAGCGGACGCCGAACGCCTGGCCCACCACGCTGATCACGGTGACGGACCGGTCGCGGGCCGCGCCGTTGGTTGTCAGGGTGTTGTTCGCCCAGCGCAGGTTCACCGTGCTCGACTCGCCGGCGATCACCACGCACCCGTCGGCTCGCGACGACTCCAGGGCCCGTTCGACGATCTCGTGGGACTGTGTGGTCACCGGCCTGCCTCCCGCTGGGTGTTGAGGATGTTGACGTTCCGGAACAGCGCCGAGGGGCAGCCGTGGCTGACCGCCGCGACCTGCCCGGGCTGGCCCTTGCCGCAGTTGAACGCCCCACCGAGAACGTAGGTCGCCTCGCCGCCGACGGCCTCGAGCGAGCCCCAGAAGTCGGTGGTGGTCGCCTGGTAGGCGACGTCGCGCAGCTGCCCGACGATCCGGCCGTCGCGGATCTCGTAGAACCGCTGGCCGGTGAACTGGAAGTTGTACCGCTGCATGTCGATCGACCAGCTCCTGTCGCCGACGACGTAGATCCCCCGGTCCACCCGGGAGATCAGTTCCTCGGTGGACGGCCCGCCCGGCGCGGGCCGCAGCGAGACGTTCGCCATCCGCTGGATCGGCACGTGCCCGGGGGAGTCCGCGAACGCGCAGCCGTTGGACCGCCCGGTGCCCAGGGCGGCGGCGTTCTGCGCGGCCATCCGGCGGTCGAGCTGGTAGCCGACCAGGGTGCCGCCGCGGACGATGTCCCACTGCCCGGCCTGGACGCCCTCGTCGTCGTAGCCGATGGTCGCCAGGCCGTGAGGGGCCGTGCGGTCCCCGGTGACGTGCATGGCGGGGGAACCGTAGCGCAGCGTGCCGATCCTGTCGAGGGTGGCGAAGGATGTCCCGGCGTAGGCGGCCTCGTAGCCCAGCGCCCGGTCGAGCTCGGTGGCGTGCCCGATCGACTCGTGGATCGTCAGCCACAGGTTCGACGGGTCGATCACCAGGTCGTAACGGCCCGGCTCGACCGAGGACGCCTTGGCCTTCTCGGCGAGCAGGGACGGGATCAGCTCGATCTCGGCGTCCCAGTCCCAGCAGCCCGCGGCGGGGCCGGAGACCAGCCACTCCCAGCCGCGGCCGGCCGGCGGCGCGATCGTGCGCATGGTCTCGAAGCCGCCGGCGGCGCGGTCGACCCGGGTCGCCTCAAGCTGGCAGATCACCCGGACGCGCTGCTGGGTGGTGCTCGTCCCGGCGAGGTCGGCGTAGAACTTGTTCTCCAGTACCTGGCCGAGCCGGCCGTCGACGTGGTCGACGTCCTGGGCGGCCAGCAGCGCGCGGCACAGCCCCCCGACCCGCTCGATCTTCTCGGTCGTCTCGACGGCGAACGGGTCGACCGTGTAGGCCGACACCCAGGTCGCGTCCGCGTGCACCGGCTCGTCGGCCAGCTCCACCGGTTCGCTGTTCAGCGGGCGCGCCACCCGCGCGATCTCGACCGCCTCCCGGGCCACCCGGACGGCCTCGTCCACGGTGAGGTCGACACCGGCGGCGAACCCCCAGGTGCCGTTGTGCACGACCCGGACGGCGAAGCCGACCGACTGGCCGTCGGCACGGCTTTCCAGGCCGGCGTCCCGGAAGGACAGCGACGCGTTGCGCAGCCGTTCGACGCGGATGTCGGCGTGGGTGGCGCCCAGGTCGCGGGCGGTCTGCAGGGCGGCGTCGGCGAGGGCGGCCCGGGGCAGCGCGAGGAACTCGGCATCGATCTCGTGGGCCGGGGCGCCGGCGGCCCCCACCCCCGCGGCGCCGCTCACGGGAGCACCGCCGGTGCATGTGCTGGTGACAGATGTGGCATGGATCCATCCTCGCTCCCGGCGAAAGGATCTGTCCGCCGGGGCGGCCCTCGACGCCGCCCGCCGCCACGGCGGCATGGCGCCATGGCCGGGACGACGCGGCCGGGACGACGCGGCCGGTGGGAGGCAGCGTGGCCGGGACGGCGCGGCCGGCGGAGGCGAGGTGGTCAGCGGAAGAGGCGTTCGAGGACGTGGGCGACGCCGTCGGCGTCGTTGGAGCCGGTGACCTCGTCGGCGGCGGCGAGGACGTCCGGGTGGGCGTTGGCGACCGCGACGGCGTGGCCGGCCCAGGCGAACATCGGCAGGTCGTTCGGCATGTCCCCGAAGGCGATCGTGCGCCGCGCGGACACGCCGTACCCGGCCGCGATCTCCGCCAGGGCGACGCCCTTGGACACACCCGCCCCGGCGATCTCCACAAGATCGTAGCTGGACGTGGTGACCACGGCCGTCGATCCGGCGGCGGCCACGATGGCGCTGTGGACGTCGGCGAAGCCGCCCGCGGACAGCGCGCGCCGGACCAGCAGTTTCGTCACGGGCAGGGCCGTGAGCAGTGCGGCGATGTGCCCGACGGCCTCGTGCGGGTCGGGCCACATCGTGGTGAAGGCCGGCTCCCGGCCGAAGTGGGTACCGCTTTCCACGGCGAAGGCGGCGTCCGGCACGATCGCCCTGATCTCGGTGGCCAGGCGGAGCGCGGTGGCGGCCTCCAGGACGTGGTGGCTGAGGGCGGCGCGGTTGTCCAGGTCGTAGACGAGCGCGCCGTTCGCGCAGACGGCCAAGCCCGACGTGCCGGTCTGGGCCACGATGTCGGCCATGACCCGGGTCGGGCGCCCGGTGACGAAGACGATGATGGACCCGGCGCTCCTGACCCGCTCCAGCGCGGCGCGGGTACGTCGTGAGACCGTGCCGTCGGTGCGGATCAGCGTCCCGTCGAGGTCGGTGGCGACGAGCGCTGGGCAGAACACAGTCGTTCAGTAAACCTCATCCACGCGGGCTGCGCCGGCTGCCCTCCATCCTGCCGAGGCCGGGTTTCGGGGCTGTGGGGCCGAAGGGGGCGTGATCATGCTGCGGCCGGGTGTCCCGCGGGGCCGTAGGGTGCTGCGTTAGCATGCGCGTGGTCCGGGAGGCCGAGGTCCCTGGGTCGCCGGCCGGAGCGGGCTCCAGGCGGCGGACAGCCCTTCCAGCGTCCAGAACGATCACTCTTGCGACTGGTGGTAAGGCGTGGGAAGGCCGTGGGAAGGAAGGTGCCCGGGAAGCGATGAAAACGTTTGACGAACTATATCTTGAGCTGGCTGGAAAATGGCGTGAACGAACGCCCGGATCCGGCAGCGTGGACGCGCTGGACAAAGGGATTCACCACATCGGGAAGAAGCTCCTCGAAGAAGCCGCGGAAACCTGGATGGCGGCGGAGCACGAGGGGCCGGAGCGGGTCGCGGAGGAGCTGTCGCAGCTGCTGTACTGGAGCCAGCTGGTGATGATTTCCGCAGGTCTGACACCGCACGACGTATACTCCAGGCTGTGATGACGGCCCTTCGGTGCGCATTCGGCGCCGGACTGTGACACGGGAGCTGTGATGCTGCGACTCGCGGTGCCCAACAAGGGGGCGCTGGCGACCGCGTCCAGTCAGCTGCTCGTCGATGCGGGTTACCAGGCGCGTCGCGAATCGGCGGAGCTGGTCGTCACCGATATCGAGAACGACATCGAGTTCTTCTTCCTCCGGCCGCGTGACATCGCCGTCTATGTCGGGGCCGGCCGGCTGGACATCGGCATCACCGGCCGCGACCTGCTGATCGACAGTGGGGTCGCCGCCGACGAGCTGCTGCCGCTGGGTTTCGGGTTCTCGACCTTCCGCTACGCCGTGCCGGAAGGCAGCGTGACCGATGTCGAGGCGCTGGCCGGCACCCGGATCGCCACCTCCTTCCCCGGGCTGGTTGCCGCCGACCTGGCCCGGCGCGGCGTCGACGCCCAGATCGTCCGGCTGGACGGCGCGGTGGAGACCGCCATCCGGCTCGGGGTCGCCGACGCCGTCGCGGACGTGGTGGAGACCGGGCGCACACTGCGTGCCCATGGGCTGACGCTGCTGGGCGAGCCGGTGCTGTCCTCGGAGGCCGTGGTCGTGGTGAAGAAGGGGCTGGAGCTCACCACGGCGCACGAACGGCTGCTGCGCCGCATCCAGGGCGTGCTGGTCGCTCGACGGTACGTCATCATGGACTACGACGTCCCGAACTCCGTGCTGGAGAAGGCCTGCGAGATAACCCCTGGTTACGAGTCGCCGACCATATCCCCGTTGCAGCGTGAGGGCTGGGTCGCGGTGCGCGCCATGGTGCCGCACACGGAGCTCAACCGCGTGATGGACGACCTGTGGGAGATCGGCGCCCGGGGCATCATCGTCTCGTCCATCCAGGCCTGCCGGCTGTAGGCCGCATCTGGCTGTGGGCCGTGTCTGATGGGCGCCGTCCGCACGGCTGGTCATCCATCAGACACGGGCCCCGTCGGGCACGGTCCTGTCAGGCACAGGCGCCCAGGCGTCCGGCGCCGCCGCGGGAGGTCAGCGGCGGCTGAGGATGAGCGACATACCCTCGTTGCGGGTCGCGGTGCTCAGGAACTGGCCGCGCACCGCCGACGTCATCGTGCGGGCGCCCGGCTTGCGGACCCCGCGCATGGACATGCACAGATGCTCGGCCTCGACCACGACCATGACCCCCCTGGGGGAGAGCGCCTGTTCCAGCGCGTCGGCGATCTGGGTCGTCAGCCGTTCCTGCACCTGGGGGCGTCGCGAGTACAGGTCCACGAGCCGGGCGAGCTTGGACAGCCCGGTGATCTGGCCGCTTTCGTTCGGGATGTAGGCCACATGCGCCTTGCCGGCGAACGCGACCAGATGGTGCTCGCACAGCGACGTGAAGTCGATGTCGCGGACCAGCACCATCTCTTCGTGGCCTTCGTCGAAAACGGTGGTCAGCACCTCGGAGGGGTCCCGTCCGAGGCCTTCGACCGCCTCCTGGTAGGCGCGGGCGACCCGTTCCGGGGTCTTGCGCAGCCCCTCCCTGTCCGGGTCCTCACCGATACCGATCAGCAGCTCCCGGACGGCGCGCGCGACCCGCTCGTGGTCGAACGGCCGGACGGCCTGCGGGCCGAGATCCGGCCCCCGCCGCTGGGCGGCGACGTCCGCGGCGAGGGCCGTACCGGCGTTCACGCTCTGCGTGACCGTGTCCACCGTGTCCACCGTGTCCACCGTGTCCACGGCGCTCGCGGATGCCGTGGAGAGGGAGGTGTGCCCGCTGGGAGGTGCGAGGCCGGAATCGGTCGTCAACGGCGTCCCCTGTCGTCGTCGTTCGGCAGGCTCGGGGGCGCCCACGGATCCGAGATCCGCGGGATGGGCGACGACGGCGTCGAGGAGCCCGCCCGGGTGTCCTCCTCCCCGGGTGCCGAGGAGTCAGCAGGGCCAACCGGGGTGGTTGTGGATCCATTCCCACCAGGGGTGCCCGAACCGTTACCGTTGCCGCCGCGGCCGGCTCCGTTCGTCCGGCCGTGCTGCCCGGCGCCAGCGCCGGCACCGCTGCCGGCGACGAGGTCGCTGACGTCGCCGGACTTGTGCAGGGCCAGCTCGGCCGGGGTCATCACCGGTGGCCGGTCGGACGGCAGGCGCTTGCCGACGCCGGTGTAGGAGCCGCGGCTGGGCCGCTTCTCCACGGTCGCGAAGATCTCCAGGACATCGTCCTTGCCGAGCGTCTCGACGTCCATGAGACGCAGGACGAGGTTGTCCAGGACGTCCCGGTAGCGGACGAGGATCTCCCAGGCCTCGTCGTGCGCCGACTCGATCAGCTGGCGGACCTCGGCGTCGATCTCCGCGGCGAGCTCCTCGGAGTAGTCGCGCTGGTGGCCCATGTCACGGCCGAGGAAGACCTCGCTGCTCTCGCCACCGAACCGGACCGCGCCGAGCTTGTCGCTCATCCCGAACTGGGTGACCATGGATCGGGCGATCTTCGTGGCCTTGTCGATGTCGTCGCTGGCGCCCGTCGTCGGCTCGTGGAACACGAGTTCCTCGGCGGTCCGCCCGCCCAGGCACACCGCGAGGTCGTCCAGCATCTCCGACCGGGTGCGCAGATAGCGGTCCTCCTGGGGGAGCTGCATGGTGTAGCCCAGGGCCCGCCCGCGAGGCAGGATCGTGATCTTATGGACGGGGTCGCTGTTCGGCAGCGCGTGCCCGACCAGCGCGTGCCCGCCCTCGTGGTAGGCGATCCGCTTCTTCTCCTTGTCGCTCATCACCCGGTTCTTGCGTTCCGGGCCGGCCATCACCCGGTCGATCGACTCCTCCAGCAGGTCCGAGGAGATGAACTTGTGATCCGACCGGGCGGTGAGCAGCGCGGCCTCGTTGAGCACGTTCGCCAGGTCGGCGCCGGTGAACCCGGGGGTCCGGCGCGCGATGACCAGCATGTCGACGTCCGGCTCGATCGGCTTGCCCTTGGCGTGCACCTTCAGGATCGCCTCACGGCCGAGCAGGTCGGGCCGGTCGACGACGATCTGCCGGTCGAAGCGGCCCGGGCGCAGCAGCGCGGGGTCGAGGATGTCGGGCCGGTTCGTCGCGGCGATGAGGATCACACCGCCCTTGACATCGAACCCGTCCATCTCGACCAGGAGCTGGTTGAGGGTCTGCTCGCGCTCGTCGTGGCCGCCGCCGAGGCCGGCCCCGCGGTGGCGGCCCACCGCGTCGATCTCGTCCACGAAGATGATCGCCGGAGCGTTGGTCTTGGCCTGTTCGAACAGGTCCCGGACGCGGCTCGCGCCGACACCGACGAACATCTCCACGAAGTCCGAGCCGGAGATCGAGTAGAACGGCACGCCGGCCTCGCCGGCGACCGCGCGGGCCAGCAGTGTCTTGCCGGTGCCGGGCGGCCCGTAGAGCAGCACGCCCTTGGGAATCTTGGCCCCCATGGCCTGGAACTTGCCGGGGTTCTCCAGGAACTCCTTGATCTCCTGGAGCTCCTCGATGGCCTCGTCGGCGCCGGCCACGTCAGCGAAGGTCGTCTTCGGCGTGTCCTTGCTGACCAGCTTGGCCTTGGACTTGCCGAAGTTCATGACCCGGTTGCCGCCGCCCTGCATCTGGTTCATGAAGAAGAACAGCAGGAACACCACCAGCAGCACCGGCAGCAGGTTGAGCAGCAGCGACACGATGATGTTGCCCTGCTCGACCTTGACCTCGTAGGGGACGCGCTGCGCCCGCAGGTCGTCGGCGAGCTTCACGGCCTGGTCGGTGACGTACGACGACTCGTACTTCTTGTCACCGACCTTCGTCGTGATCTCGATGCGCTGCTTCGAGTCCTGGATGGTGGCGCCCTTGACCTGCCCATCGGTGATCTGCTGCTGAATGAAGTTCAGGTCACGTTTGGTGTACTCGCCTGAGCCAGACAGCACATTGGTCGCGAGAACGATCACGAGTACGGCCAGGAGCAGCAGAGGCACCCAGCCGCGGAAGATTCTTCTTGGAGTCATCTGCCTGGAGCGCTGGACACGCGCGCTCCACCCTCCTGACGTGTGTGCCGCCCTCGTTCGGGATTCCCTTGTGCCGAGGGTACCGCCGGTACGCGCGCCTTACCGCGCGTACATCCGAGCAACGGGCAACTGATGCGTACTGTTCCGCCGCGCTGCCCCGAATGGGCGGTTCGTAGCGTGACCCGCCGCCACCGGCCCGCCGGATCCGTCGCTCGCGAGATCATCGGCACGGTCCGTGCCATCGCCATCGCCCGCGCCAGGGCGGACGGGGCCTACCGGGCGCCACGCGCGATCGCGTCCGCATGCAGCGTCCCTACGTAGGGTAGCGTACGGTAGTGCTCAGCGTAGTCCAGGCCGTAGCCGACGACGAAGGCGCTCGGGATGTCGAAGCCGACGTACCGGACGTCGATGTCGGCCGCCAGCGCCTCCGGTTTGCGCAACAGCGTGAACACCTCCAGGGACGCCGGCCCCCGCGAGCGCAGATTGCGCAGCAGCCACGACAGGGTCAGGCCGGAGTCGATGATGTCCTCGACCACCAGCACGTCCCGCCCCTCGATCGAGCGGTCCAGATCCTTGAGGATGCGCACCACACCCGAGGACGAGGTGGCCGAGCCGTACGACGAGACAGCCATGAACTCCATGGTCACCGGTATGGTCAGGGCCCGGGAGAGGTCGGCCATCACCATCACCGCGCCCTTGAGGACGCCGAGGAGCAGCACCTCGCGGCCGGCGTAGTCGGCGTCGACCCGGGCGGCGAGCTCCCCGATCCTGGCGGCGATGTCACCGGGGGTGACCAGCACCTCGGCGATGTCGGGGTGCTGGCCGGTCCGCGGGGAAAGATCCGTTCCTGATCCGGGCCTGCCGAAGCCGATCTCGTCGGGCATCGTGTGCGCAGCGGCCACCTGAGTCTCCCTGGAGTGTCCGCGCGGCCGGCCGGCCAGGGCGTCCCGCGCGTGGGTGCTGGACTGGCTCCCGGACCCGCGGGCCGCGGGCTGTGGGGAGGTCTCCTCCCGGCCCGCGGTCCGCGGTCCGGTGGTCTGGAACACCGAGATCCTGCCATCCGCGCGGACGGCGACAACACCGGACGGCAACGGGACGGGCTTCTGCCCACGCCATCTGGTCACCAGATCGTCCATGGCCCGGACATGATCGGCCCGCAGGCCGGTCGGCGCGCTTCCCACGGCCAGGGCAGCCCGGCGCAGCACCCGGGTACGCAGCGCCTCGCTGAGCCCGGCGAGCCCGGCGAGGTCCAGGTCGACCCGAGCGGGCGGCCCGGCCGCGTCCCGGTCATGACCGCGCAGCTGGTGGGGGGGCTGGGGCAGCGTCAGACGCTCGTAGGCCAGCGCCGCGTCGGCGTCGAGCGCGCCGGTGTCGGCCCGTAGCAGGTCCGCGGTGCGCGCGAGCGCCTCGGCGATGCCCGGCCCGATGGTCTCCTCCAGGACGGGCAGCGCCCGGTGCCGGACCCGGGCCCGGGCGAACGCCTCGTCGGCGTTGGTCGGGTCGTCCCACGGTGTCAGCCCCTCGGCGAGGCACGCGTCGCGCGTCGCCGACCCGCGGACATCCAGCAGCGGACGCCTGATCACTCCGTCCAGGCGGGGCATGCCCGCCAGCGACCGGGTGCCCGACCCGCGGGCGAGCCGCAACAGCACTGTCTCGGCCTGGTCGTCAAGGGTGTGGCCGAGCAGCAGCGCGCTCGCCCCCAGCCGCCCCGCCGCGTCGAGCAGGGCGGACCGGCGGGCCTGCCGGGCGGCGCCCTCCGAGCGCGGGGAGTGCGCCGGCAGCACCTCCACGGGGTCGAACCCGAGCGCCCGGCCGCGCGCGGCCACCGTGGCCGCCTGTGCCGCGGAACCCTCGTACCAGCCGTGGTCGACGGTGAGCAGCCCGGCGCGCAGAGCCCGGCGGGGGGCGATGAACGCCAGCGCGGCGGCCAACGCCAGCGAGTCCGCCCCGCCGGAGCAGGCCACGAGCACCAGGCTGCCAGGGGCGAGATCGGCGATCGAGCGCCGGACGGCCACCCGGATCCCGCTCACGGCTCCGCATGCCCGCATCACGCCACGCGCTCCCGCGCCGTCCCGTGCCACGGCATCGTCCGGCGCGCCGGCCCCGTCGGGGGTGGCTCCGGCGGGGCCGGCTCCGGCGGATGTCCCGGCAGGCGATGTCCTGGCAAGCGCGGTGGCATCGTCCCGCGCGGCGGGCTGCCCTGGGCGCGGGCCCCGCTCGTCCTGTCCGGTGATCGACACCCCTGGTCAGGCCGACAGGGACGGGCGCGAGCCCAGCACCCGCTGCATCCAGGCAACCGGATCGACCAGCTCCGCGCGGGTCGGCAGCGTCTCGGGGGACTCCCAGACCAGGTTGAACGCGTCCACCCCGGCCTCGGCGACGACAGCCCGCACGAACGCGCCACCCTGCCGGTACTGCTGGAGCTTGAGGTCCAGCCCGAGCAGCCGGCGGACGAACCGGTCGATCGGCGAACCACCGCCACGCCGGCTGTCGAAACGTGTCCGGATCTCGGTGACGGTCGGCACGACCTTCGGGCCGACCGCGTCCATGACCTGGTCGGCGTGCCCCTCCAGGAGGGTCATCAGCGCCTGGAGGCGGTCCAGGACCTGGCGCTGGGCGGGCGTCTGGAGCGCCTCGACGATGCTCGGCGCGTTCGGCCCGCGGTCGAGCACGGCGCCGCGCACGGCGCTGACGGCCGACTTCACCCGTTCGGCGAGCACCTCCGGATCGAGATCGGTCGCTTCGATGAACGCGCCGATCTCGTTCTCCAGGTGCTGACGCAGCCACGGGACGGCGGTGAACTGGGTGCGGTGGGTCTGTTCGTGCAGGCAGACCCACAGCCGGAAGTCGCGCGGGTCGACCCCCAGCGTCTGCTCGGCGTGGGCGATGTTCGGCGCGACCAGGCTCAGGCGCCCGGCCTGCGCGACGATCGACCGAGCGGGGGAGTCCGCCTCCGCCCCGGCGGCCGGATCCTTGCGGAGGGCACCGGCCGGTTCCCCGGCGGCCGCGCCCGGGGCCGCGCCCGGGGCGGAGCCGGCCGTCCCGGCCTGCTCGGGCGGGAGGAAGACCTCGTACTGCCCGAGGACCTTGCCCGCGAGATAGGCCAGGGCGGTGCCGAGCTGGACGCCGGTGACGGTGCGTCCGACAGCCGAGGACAGCCGGCCCCGCTCCCGGTCAGCGAGCTTGCCCAGCAGCGGCCCGGCGATCACCCGCAGGCCGGCGACGTTCGAACGGACCCACTCCGGACGGTCCACCACGGCGATCGGCGTGGCCGGACCGGCCGGTTCCAGCCGGGTGTAGGCCTGGACATGGCCTTCCGCCTCGACGGCCAGCCGCCGCAGGTCCGCGACCACCGCGTCCGCTTCGGCGCGGGGCAGCTGCGGGCCTGGCCGGACAAGCCGCCGCGCGGTCGCTACGGCGAGGTCCCAGTCGACTGGCTCGGCGTCCACATCCGCCAGCCTATGTCCTCTCCCTGGGGATGACAGCTTTATCGTTGCCATCCGCCGGTCACCGTCGACCATTTCCGCGTCACCGTCGGGTGATTTTTCCGGACGACCACCACCTTCCGGATGTTTCCCCGGCCGGCCGGCCGGCCCGCCGCCGGTGCCGGGTGTCCGGCCCCGGGCACGCGGCCTCCGTCCGGGCGGCCGGCGCCGTGGCGCCGCGCGTCTGCGGACGCCCGCGGCATCCACGTGCGCTCGGCATCGGCATCGGCATCGCGCATCCGTACCGGCATCCGCTCAGCACCCGCACGAGGCGAGCGCGACGGCGACCTGGTCGAGGGCGGCCCGGGTGCTTCCGGCCTCCTCGACCGGGGCGAAGAAGCCGAACAGCAGCAGCCGGCCGTCGGTGTCCACGACCTGGCCGGCAAGGCTTGTCACGATACGCAGGCTGCCCGTTTTCGCGCGTACGTCGCCGGCACCGGCGCGGGTGTCGGGCGCGTTGTACCGGTCACCCAGCGTCCCGGAGAAGCCGGCGACCGGGAGCCCGGTGAGCAGGGTCCGCAGCTGCGGGTGCCCGGGCAGTACGGCGGTCCGCAGCAGCGCCACCAGCGTCGCCGGGGCGATCTGGTTCGCTGTCGACAGCCCGCTGGTATCCGCCAGGTTCGCGCCGGCGGTCGGTACCCCGAGCTCCCGCAGGACGTCGAGCACCGCCCGGGTGGCGCCGTCGAACGACGCGGGCAGGCCACGGGCGTGGGCCACCAGCCGTCCCAGGCTCTCGGCCAGGTCGTTGTCGGAGTAGGTCAGCATCCGTTCGACCAGCAACGGGACCGGCGGGCTGTGGGCCTCGGCGACCTGCCGGGGGCCACCGGAGCCGTCGGTACTGCCGGAGCCGCCGGGCATGGCGCCGACCCCGGTCGACGCGACCCGCACACCGGCCCGGCGCAGCGCCGCCGCGAAGGCGTTCACCGCGGCCAGGTCGGGCGTCGCGCTGCGCGGGCCGGTCGCGCCGGGAGTCGTGCGGCCGCCGTCGGCCTCGAGCGCGGACACCGGCGTGACATTGCCATCGGTGACATAGCTGTCGCGCCATCCCGTCGCGGTGGACGGCCCGGTGAACAGCGTCCCGTCGCCGACCAGCCGGTCGACCTCGGTGATGCCGGCCGCCCGGACCTGGGCGGCCAGCTCCGACAGGCGGGCCGGGGCCGGGTAGCCGGCCGGCCCGGTCGCGGCGGTCAGGGTCGGGTCACCCGCGCCGACCAGCCACAGCGTGCCTCCGGGCGGGGCGGCGGCAGGTGGCGGTGTGCCCGCCGCCCCGGTGCCGTCCGCGCCGACGGCTCCCACCGTGCTGGCTGCCACCTGGCCGTCCGGCACCGGGCCGCCCGGCGTGGCCGGCGGGGTGTGGAAGACCCGGGTCGTCAGGGTCGTGCGCGCATCGAAGGTCGTCAGCGCGGCCGCGGCGACCACGGTCTTCAGCGTGGACGCGGGGGCCACCGCGGTGGTCGACCCGCGGTCGAACAGCGTCGTTCCGGACAGCGCGTCGATGACCAGCCCCACCGGGCTGCCCAGCGCCGGGTTGGCGAGCGGACGGGTGAGCCTGGCGCTGACCGCCGCGGGGTCGGCGACCCGTAGCGTCGGGTCCAGGGCGGGGAAGGGCGCGGCCGCGGGCCGCGGAGCGGGCACGATGCCCGGGCTGTCCGTGGGCGGAACGGAAAGATGACCGGCGAGCAGCGCGGTGGCGATGGCGGTGAGCCCACCGACCCGGCCCGGCATCGGAGGGGTCACGTGCGGGAGACTATGTCCTGTGGCTGATGGCTGCGCCTGTGGCCGACGGCCACGTGGTTATGTTTTTCGCCACCAGCGCGCTCCCGCGGCCGGGGGGATGTGGCCGCTGCGGATCTCCCGGATCGGCCGTGGTGATTCGGCGTGTTCCCGGAACCGGCGGCAGCCCCGGGGAGGGAAGGGCGGGCGTGGAAAAGCATGACCGTGCGGCCCGTGGCTCACGGGCCCGCCGGCCGCGGGCCGGGGTCGGGCCGCCATCGTGGGGAATGCCTTCCCGGGTGGACCCTGGGCTGACCCAGCCCCGGCGGATTTCACCGTGGGCTCCCGCCCTGACAGTGAATCGTCACCGCCGGATCGGCTCGCGACCTTCGAGGTGACGTACGTGGATGCTGACACTGGTAACAAGTACACAACACAAGGGCGCTCCGGACGGGACGCGCCCACAGACACGACAGGGGATGGAGTGGACCTCGAGTTCGATGTGACCATCGAGATCCCGAAAGGGCAGCGGAACAAATACGAGATGGATCACCACACCGGGCGGATCCGGCTCGACCGGATGCTGTTCACATCCACCCACTATCCCTCGGACTACGGCTTCATCGAGGGTACGCTGGGTCGAGATGGTGATCCTTTGGACGCGCTCGTCCTGCTGGAGGAGCCGACTTTTCCGGGCTGCCTGGTCCGGTGCCGGACGATCGGCATGTTCCAGATGAGCGATGAGAAGGGCCCCGACGACAAGGTGCTGTGCGTGCCGGTCGCGGACGTCCGGCAGGAGCACCTGCGGGACATCAGGCATCTTCCGGAGTTCGACCGGCTGGAGATCCAGCACTTCTTCGAGGTCTACAAGGACCTGGAGCCGGGCAAGTCGGTCGAGGGTGCGTCGTGGGTCGGCCGCGCCGACGCGGAGCGGGAGATTCTCGCCTCGATCCGGCGCGAGGAGGAGGATGCCGCCGCGCAGGGGCACCACGACGGTTCCGTGCCGGACGCCGCCGCCCTGGACGTCCCGGGGCACCCCGCCCCGGAGGTCAGGTCGGCCTGACCGGTTCGCCGGACCGCGGGTTCGTTCGGGATCCGCGGAGCGGCACCCGGACGTCTTCCGTTGCGGAGGATCCGTCCGGCGCATGGGCGCCTGACTCCTGGACCGCATCCCCGATGCGGTCCAGGAGTCAGGCAACAGCGCCCACGACCTGTTCCCGGGTCATGGAGCCGGTGCCCTGATCAGCCACTCCAGGTCACGCGGAGCACGGTGATCGTATGAAGATTATCTTCGATGCTGTAGAGCAGGACTCCGTAGGCGCCGAAAGCAGCGGTCCACTGTTCGCTGTACTTGTCGCAGGTGCTGTGCTGCCTGGGGTCGGCGGTCAGCTGGTCCAGCAGCTGGTCAAGTTCACGACGACCCGCAGGTGGCAGGCTGTCTCGTAGCTGTTCGGCGTAGGTCAGCCAACGGACCGTGTACCGGGCCATGGATCTCTTATTTCCTCGTGCTGTCTGCGTGGGGGTAGGTCGTGGTCCCTCCAAGCACGGACAGGTCGCCAGCGGCAAGCCGGCGTCGGTCTTCGGTGGCACCCGCCTGGATCTCGGGATTGGCCGCGAGCACGGCCCAGGGCCACCAGCGGTCGATGACTCGGAGTAGTGGCGCCAGGTCGATGGCGTCATCGACTTCGATGACGGCCGCGTGGAACTCGGCTTCGAAGTCGACGCGCTGATCGGGCCTGAGTGCGGCCCGGATCGCCGGGGCCGTACGCTCAACCCGGTTGCGCACCCCATACGGGGGGATCGTGACATCCACGCTCATGAGATCGATTGTCGCACGGCGCGCCCCCTCGGCCGGCTGGCCGCACCGTGCTCCCGTCCGCGTCCGTCGCGCGAACGACCGGGCTTCTCAAAGAAAAATCACCCGCCGGATGGCCGCATCGGCGACGCGTCGGGCCGGCCGGACTACCGGTTCCGTAGATGCTGTGGAGGCCGACGGCAGCCAGCCGACATGTGGACCATCTCGGCCCGAGAGCGGGTCGCGATGGTGTCATGCTCGCCGAGCGCGTCGGACGTCCACCCATCCGGTACGGCGCCTGATCGCATGAGTTGATAGGTCACCGACCATGAGCTATCTCAACGTGATCGCTGTTGGCTTGGTCCCGCCCTGGTCAGAGGGGGTCTGAGCCGGAGGCGGGGATTGAACCCGCGACCTATCGCTTACGAGGCGATTGCTCTGCCACTGAGCTACTCCGGCGTGTTACTGGCTCCACGGGCTGACCGGCGGTAGGATCACGAACCTCTTGATCATAAATCTTCTGATCGTGAATCTTCCCGCGTTGCCGGCACCCCGAGGAATCCAGCCTCACCGAGTATGCCAGACCGGTCCGGGTGGTCCTGCCGGTCGGTGGCGGGCGCCGCGAAGGAAGGCGGTGACGGTGCTGCGACGAGGGCCGCGGATCTTCGGCGTGGGCGGGGGCCGGCGCGGGCGGGGGCCGGTCGCTCTCCGGCGGTTCGGCGGCCCGGCGAATCCCGCTGATGTGGATGCGACGGTATGGGTGATCGTTCAGGGGTGAGGGCAGGAAGATCATGTTTCTTTCATGTTGCGGCCGGGTCGAGGCCGGGAGTCGTCGAGGGCTCCCGGTCCCGTGTGTCTCCGATGTCCTTTCATTGACAATAAGTAGCCGTTGCACTACTGTAACGTGCCGAAATCGGGGTTCCTCGCACATACCGATACCCCGCTCGCAGCGGTTCCGGAGAGCTTGCGTAGGGTTTCGGCCATGACCGGGGACGCAACTGCAACAGCAACGAGGGGGGCTTCCCTGCTCGTCGCCGAGGACGACGAAGCTTCTCGGGTTGCGCTTGCCCGCAGCCTTGAACGGTTCGGCTATCGGGTGCTCGAGGCGGCTGACGGCGAGACCGCGCTCAAGCTTTTCCAGACGACCGAAATCGACCTCGTAGTGCTTGACGTCGCGATGCCGCGTATGGATGGCTTCGCTGTACTGAGCCGGCTGCGGCAGACCAGCGAAGTACCTGTAATCATGTTGACGGGCCGGGCCGAGGAGGTCGACCGGGTCGTCGGTCTGGAACTCGGGGCCGACGACTACGTGGTCAAGCCGTACTCCCTGCGGGAACTCGTGGCACGGGTACGGGCCAGGCTGCGCCGTCGCCCCGTCGAGCCACCACCGCAGCGCACCAGCGATGGGAACGACCCGCTCGTCTACGGAGACGTTTCCATCGACCTGCGTGCCCGGGAGGTCGCGGTCGCCGGCGAGCGCGTCGATCTCACCGCGCGTGAATACGAGCTGCTCGCTTTCCTGGCGAGCCACCCCCGCCGGGTTTTCAGCCGTGAAGAACTGCTGGAACAGGTCTGGGGCACACGTTTCCAGGATCCGGCGACCGTCACCGAGCATGTCCGCCGGGTGCGGACCAAGGTCGAGGGACGTCCACCGCAGCGTCGGCTCGTCACGACCCTGCGTGGTATGGGATACCGCTTCGATCCGTGATCTCATCGCCGCCCGGCGGCGGGTCAACGGCCGCCGGGGTGCTGCCCGGGCGGGGAGGCCTCCGGGGCGGGCTGGCTGTTGTCCGTGTCACGGGATGCCTGCCGGCGCAGGCGGCGCCGGGTCCGGGCGTTGTCCGGTGGCGGCGCCGCCGGGGCTGCCACCGCCGGGGCCGGGTGCGCGACGGCCTGGTCCGGCGTGGCCAGCGGTGGGGCCGCCGGGCCGGGCACCATCGGATGCACTGTCCCCGCCGCGTCCCCACTGTTGTCCGGGGCCGGGGCCGGGTTTCTGGCGTCCGGGCTCTCGGCGGCGCCCGGCTGTCTCGCCAGGGCGTCCGCTCCGCCCGGGGCCGTGCCCGGCCCGGGATGGGCTGCCTCGTACTCCTTGCGTGAGCCGCAGACGCTCGCCCGGCTACACGCGCATCGCCCGCCACCGGCGTCCAGCCTGACCACGACCCGGTCACGCGGTATGTCGTGGGAGACGACCCGCCCGTCGCCGTCGGGTGTGCTCACCCGGGCGCCCACGGCCGGGACCTCGGCCTTGAACTGTTCGTACAGCGGATGTTCGTAGCGCAGACAGCACATCAGCCGGCCACAGGCACCGCTTATCTTCATGGGGTTGAGCGGGAGATCCTGGTCCTTGGCCATCCGGATGCTGACCGGCTCGAAGTCCGTGAGGAAGGTGGCGCAGCACAGGTCACGTCCGCAGGAGCCGATTCCCCCCTGGATGCGTGCGCTGTCCCGGGCGGAGAGCTGGCGCAGGTCTATCCGGGCCGCGAGGGTACGGGCGAGGTCGCGTACCAGGCCTCGGAAGTCGACCCGGTGGTCGGCGGTGAAATAGATCGTGAACATGTTCTCGGCCGGGATGTGGTCGACACCCACGACTTTCATGGGCAGTTCGTGCTCGCGGATCAGCCGCTTTGCCGTGACGCGCGCCTGCGCCCGGCGTCGCCGGGAGGCCGCGTGCTGTTCGACGTCGGCCGTCTGCGCCATTCCCGCCAGGACCGGAAGCCCGCCGATGTCGTCGCTGACCCACTGCGGCGCCCACATGCATTCGGCTACCTCGGGGCCGGCGTCGGTGGGGATGAGAACCTTGTCCCCGACCTTCGGCGAGTATGGTCCGGGATCGGCGTAGTAGAGCCGTCCACGTGGCGAAAACGTGACCGCGCACATCATTGGCATGCCGTCCGCACCGTCCTCCCGACCGTCGGCTCCGGGCTGGGCCCTCCCGGCCGGACCGCTGGCCGGGGCCCGCTCTTAACATCTGGCCGCCGAGCCGGCATCCGGCCGGGACCACCAGCCGACGATGCCCGCTCCGCCCGACGCGGGCGCCCCCTCCGCCCGGCACGGACGTGGCCGCGGCCGGACGCTGCCGTTGCGTCAGCCTATCCGTCCCAGGGACGACGATCCGGTATATGAGCGAGGCGGTTCCGCCTGCCCGCCTGCCCGCCGGGCCGGCGCGGCCGGGTGACGTCCGTGCCGGGGCCTGCTGGCGGCTCGTGGCGCGCGCGGGGAACCGAGATCATCGGCCGGTGAACCGTGGCGGCCGCCGCTGTCTGAAAGCCGTCACCGCCTCGGCGAGGTCGTGGGAATGGAGGAACGCGGCGTTCCAGGCCCCGACATAGCGCAGCCCGGCCTCGACCGCGGCGAAACGGGCATTGCCCAGGACGTCCTTGACGCCCTGTACGACCAGCGGTGGGTTGGCCGCCACCTCGTCGGCGAAGGCGTGCGCGGCGGCGAGCGCGCCGGCCGGGTCGGGCAGCACATCGTTGACCAGGCCGATCCGCTCGGCGCGGGCGGCGTCTATGTCCCTGCCGGTCAGCGCGAGCTCCCGCAGGTGCCCGTCCCCGATGATGGCGGGCAGGCGCTGCAGGCTGCCCAGGTCGGCGACCGCGCCGACCTTCACCTCCCGGATGCTGAACAGCGCCTCGGCGCTGGCGTACCGGACGTCGCACGCGGCCAGCAGATCGACCCCGCCGCCGACACACCAGCCGCTGACCGCGGCGACGACAGCCTTCCGGCTGTACGCGACAAGGTCCAGCGCGTCCTGCATGGAACGCAGCCGGTGGAGGAAACCGGTGCGGAACCGGGCCAGGCCGCCGTCGCCGTCGCCCGCGATGTCGCCCAGCTCGGCCAGCAGCGCCAGGTCCAGGCCGTAACAGAAGTGGCTGCCGGAGCCGGTGAGCACCACCGCCCGCACGGTGTCGTCGGCGTCCAGGGCGGTGAACACCTGCGGGAGCTCACGCCAGAAGTCCGCGCCCAGGGTGTTGCCCTTGCCCGGGCCGAGCAGCGTGACCCGGACGACCGCGCCGTGGCGTTCGACGCGCAGTGACACCAGCGGCTGTGCCGGCGGTTCGGCGAACAGGTACGGCTCCAGCGGGATCGGCTGCCGCCGCCCGGTCCGCCCGTCCGCGGGGCTGGCGACATGGGTCGCGCCGGCATCACCGGAGCGGGCCGTGCGGTCGTCGGTGGAGGCGGTGTCGCCGTCCGCGGCGGCTTTCACTTCGAGCCCGTCCATCATCGGACTCCCTCCTGGTTCGTCTGGTCCGGATGGCGCCAGGCCGCGCCGGTGGGCATCGCGAACGGGCGTCGCGGGGTGGCTCGTCACGCGACAGCCGGGTCGTGAATATCCGAATACTGGGCGGTCGGAAAGCCTGGGCACAACCTACCGCCGAGTAGCCACCGGGCCGGCCGGTGGAAAACTCGACAGCCCACGGGAAGGCTCTACTCTCGACAGGATGAGCAACCTGACGCAGCCCGCCAGCCGGCCGACTTCCCGGGACACCGGTGAGGAATCCACCGCCGGTGAGGAATCCGAGGCCACCGGCGACATCGTGCCTGCCGCCTCCGGCGGCGTGGTCGTGGCCACCGGGGCGAAGGCGGTGGGCGCGTTCGCCGTCGGGGCGCTGGCCCTCGGCGCGACGGCGCTGGGCGCCCTCGCCGTGGGCGCGCTCGCGATCGGACGGCTGGCGGTCCGACGGGCGCGGGTGGGCAGCCTCCAGATCGCGACGCTCGACGTCGAGCGCCTTCGTGTGCGGCGGCTGGAGATCATCAACAGCGCGGGTCAGCGGTAGAGGAGCGCGCTGCCGCTGCCGTCGAGTCCCGGTGACTGCGCGAGATAGTTCATCGACGAGCTCGACCGCAGACCGAGATCGAGCGTTGCCGCCACGCAGGCGTTGTACGAGTTCACCACCAGCCGTCCCTGGACCCGGATCGTCGACCCGGCCACGTCCGTCAGATAGAGATCGGCTATGCAGCCGAGATCCGGGTAGGAGGCCCGGCCCACGTTCTCCCCGATGTCACCGTTGGTCAGAGTGATCTTCACCGTGTACGCGGTCGAGCCGGGCTGGCTGACCGTCCCGGACCACGAGCCCGGGAATCCGGCCGGCATGTCGTAGCTCTTCGGCGCCGGTGCCGGCGCGGCCGCGGCGGAGCGTCCGGCGGCCGGTGCCGGCCTGCGGG
>NZ_CAKKTM010000048.1 GCF_920888515.1 Protofrankia sp. CiP1_Cm_nod1
GGCTGGAAGCCGGACGCCGCCAGCTCGGCCAGCGCCCGCTCGACCGCGTCCGCCGTCGGACGCCGCGCCGGCGCCTTGGCGAGCATGCCGGCGATCACATCCCACAGTGCCGGTGACAGGCCGGGTATGGGCTGCGGCGCGTCCTCCATGTGGGCGCGCAGGAGCGCGACCGGGTGCGGGGCGGAGAACGGCGGGTGGCCGGCGAGGAGCTCGTACAGCATGACTCCCGCGCTGTAGACATCGGCCGGCGGCTGCGCGTGCTCCCGGTGGGCCAGTTCCGGCGCCATGTACATCGGCGTCCCGATCATCCCGGTGAGGCGGGTCAGGGACGGCCCGTGCGCCAGCCGGGCGACCCCGAAGTCGGTCAGGCGGGCCTGCGGATCGTCGGGATCGGTGACGTCGACAAGCACATTGGCGGGTTTGAGGTCACGGTGGACGACCCCCGCCGTGTGCACGGTGCTCAGCGCGCGCAGCACCTGGCGGGTCAGGGCGACCGCCGTGGCCACCTCGAGTGTGCCGCGTTCACGCAGGTAGACCCGCAGATCGACACCGTTGACGAGGTCCATCACGATCGCCAGGGTGTCGCCTTCGACGACGAGGTCCCGGACGGTGACCAGGTGTGGGTCGCTGAAGCCGAGCAGCATGGAGCGTTCCTGGACGAACCTGGCGACGACCTCGGGATCGTCGGCGAGTTCCCCGCGCAGCACCTTCACCGCGACCGGGCGGTCGCCGTCGACCGTGGATCCCCGCCAGACCTGGCCGAACGCGCCGCGGCCGATCGGTTCGTGCAGGACGTAGCCAGAGCCCAGCTTCCGCATGGCAGAAGTGCCCCTTCCCCCCAAAGAAAACTGTGCCCATCCCATCACCTGGGGCTATTGGGGGTGAAACCGACACTCCGTACCATGCCGGGTGGAGCTACCGGGGGCGTTAGCGGGTATCGGCCGAGGCCGCTCGCGGCCGGGCGGGCCGGGTCAGCCCGGCCGGCCGTCGTCCCCGGCGGCTTCGCTGTCATCCGGTCCGGTGGGGAAGTCCTCGGCGAGGATGCGGTAGAGCGCCCGCCGGGCATCCACGAGGATCTTCCGGGCGGCCTGGAGCTGGGCGTCGCTGCCGGTCTGGGCGACCTGCACGACGGCCGCGCCCACGCCGAACGCCAGCGACCGCAGGTCGGTCAGGTCGTGGTTGGCGGCGGCCGCGGCGGTCTCCCAGGGCTTGGGCTCGTCCGCGTGGGCGTCGGTGTGGGCACGGCCCGCGTCGGTGAGGTGGAACACCCGCTTGCCGTCGCTTTCCTCGGCGTGGACGAGCCCTTCGTCGGTGAGCAGTTGCAGGACGGGGTAGACCGAGCCAGGACTCGGCCGCCAGGCGCCCTGGCTGCGTTCGGTGAGTTCGTTGATGATCTGATAGCCGTGCATCGGTGCCTCCGCGAGCAGGGCGAGGACAGCCGCCCGGACGTCGCCGCGCCTGACCTTCGCGCCGCGGCCGCGGCCGCCGGGGAAGAAGCCCCGGGCGCCGGGACCGAAGCCGGGGCCGGGGGGGAAGCCCGGCCCGGGGAAGCCGGGACCGAACGGGATGCCGCCAGGGCCGAACGGGACACCGCCAGGGCCGAACGGGACGCCGCCGCCGGGCCCGCCATGCCTGCCGGGCCCGCCGTATCCACCGTGCCTGCCGTGGTGCCAGCCGCCTCGATCGTCGGCGGCCACTGCCCGGAGGCGGTCGGAGCCGCGGCTGCCATGCCTGCCGTGGCCCCAGGACCATGGTCCAGGAAATTCCGGTGCGTACATGATAATTCTCCAGTCGTTGTATCGCGTACGCTCACGATATATCGCGATGCACCGTTGGGCAAGCCATCGCGAGCCCGGGCCGCCACCGGCATCGCTGGTGCTGGTGCTGGTGCCGATGCCGATGGCGGTGGCGGTACGGGCGTCGGTCCCGCCGGTGCCGCTGATACGGGTGGGTGTCGTCGGTGCCGGCAGGGCTGTCGGTGCTGACGGTGCGGGTGCCGGGGCGAACTCGCCGATCCCGTGGCCAGGCCGCCGGTGAGCCCGGGCCGCCGGCGGCCGGGTGGCCCCGCCCGGCCGGAACCATCCCCCTGAATAAGCGTCACGCGGCGTGTCTGGAATTAGGCATTCTCGGAAAATAATCAGATTCTCAAAGTAGCCGGACGGCTACGTTCTTGTCCGCGTGCCTGACGCCGCGCGGAATTCTTGGTCAACTTGTTGACAACCCGGCTTGTAGACTGACATAGTGCACAACATGCCAAGGGATATCGGCCTGTCAGTCCGGCGTGCGGTGGATTTCCTCCGCGTCGCCAGCGCCATGTGTTCCGCCTGACCCGCTGTTCTCTTCGGCCGGCCGGCGCGGCCCGGCATGTATTCCGCGTCCGTTCCGCCTTTTCTTCCCGCTGGTCTTATCTCCGCTGTTCCGGCAGGCGGGTGCCGCGCCGGCAGCGTCGCCCCGATTTTCTGCGGCGGTCATCTTCGTGTCGCGTACAACTGTGATCTGACAGTTTATTCCAACGGTACCGTCGATCGATGTCGCTCCGCCGCCGCCCGGGACCGTGCCGGCCGCTGACCGGTCCGCAGACAAACCCGAGAGGAATTCGACCTCACCATGCAGCGCAGTGTTCGACGTGCCATTCGACGCCGACCGGGGGTGCTGCCAGCAGCCGTCGCCCTGGTAGCGACGCTGATTCTGGCGGCCTGCGGGCAGAGCGACGGCGGCGATGCCGCCAGGACCGAACAGACCGAACTGCGTTATCAGGGCTCCGTCGGCCAGGTCACACCGGTCGAGCTCGCCGCGGATCTCGGCTACCTCGGCCCCATAAAGCTCAAGTGGATCGGTAACACGATCAGCGGCCCGCAGGACATCCAGTCGACCGCCACCGGTGACGTCGACTTCGGTAGCGCGTTCAACGGGGCAATCATCAAGCTGATCGCCGCGGGCTCGCCGATCAAATCGGTGGTCGGTAGCTACGGAATCGACCAGAACACCTTCGGCGGCTTCTACGTTCTCGACGGGAGCCCGATCACGTCACCTCGTGACCTGTTCGGGAAGAAAATCGGCATGAACACGCTGGGCGCGCACTACGAGGCAATCCTGGACGAATACCTCAAGCGGGGCGGTCTCAGCCAGGACGAGATCAAAAAAGTGATACCGACGGTTGTCCCGCCGGTGAACACCGAGCAGTCGCTGCGCGAGAAGCAGATCGACGTCGCGGTCCTCGGCGGAATTCTGCGGGACAAGGCGCTGGCCCGGGGCGGGATTCACCCGTTGTTCAGCGACTACGACCTCTTCGGTTCGTTCACGGCTGGCAGCTACGTGCTCCGCGAGGATTTCATCAGGAAGAACCCGACGACGACCAGGCAGTTCGTCGAGGGTGTGGGCAAGGCCGTCGAATGGTCCAGGACGACTCCTCGCGACCAGGTCATCGCCCGCTTCAAGGACATCATCGCCAAGCGTGACCGCAAGGAGGACGCAACCGCCATCCAGTACTTCAAGGGATACGGGGTCGCCGGCCGGGGCGGGCTCATCGCGGACGCCGACTTCACCCGGTGGACCGGCTGGTTGAAAGCGAACGGCCAGCTGAAGAAGGACATCACCCCGGCCGAGCTCTTCACCAACGACTTCAACCCGTTCCGGGTGCCCTCCTGACGGAGCCGTTCCCGGCGGAACCGAGCCGCTGCCCCGCTCCGGACGCGGGATTCCCGGTGCCCAGCCGTCCCAGCCGTCGTGGCACCGGGAACCATCCTTCACCGACACCGAGAGATGATCGGCAATGAGCACGATAGAATTCAGGAACGTCACGAAGAATTTCGCCGTCCGCGATCACGGAAATCTCCGCAACACCGTCAGCGAGTTCACCGCGGTCGACAACGTGAACCTGCGCATCCGCAGCGGCGAGTTCCTGGCCCTGGTCGGCCCCAGCGGCTGCGGGAAGTCCACCCTGCTGGACATCCTCGGCGGACTGACCAGCGTGAGCGATGGTCAGGTCCTCGTCGACGACAGCCCGGTCACCGGCCCCGGCCTCGACCGGGGGATCGTCTTCCAGCAGTATGCGCTGTTCCCGTGGCGGACCGCCCTCGGCAACGTCGAATTCGGCCTTGAGGCCAAGAAGGTGGCGCGGTCGCAACGTTCGGCCCTGGCCCGGCACTACCTCGACCTCGTCGGGCTCAGCGGTTTCGAACATCGATATCCCCACGAGCTGTCGGGTGGTATGAAACAACGGGTGGCGATCGCGCGGAGCCTGGCCTACGACCCGGCGGTCCTCCTGCTCGACGAGCCTTTCGCCGCGTTGGACGCCCAGACCAGAGAAACCCTGCAGGACGAGCTCCTGCGGATCTGGGCCAAGACCGGCAAGACGATTCTTTTCGTCACCCACGGCATCGACGAGGCCGTCTATCTCGGTCAGCGGGTCGCGGTGATGACCTCCCGGCCCGGCCGGATCAAGCAGATCGTCGACATCCCCATCACCGCCCGCGCGGACGGGACCGACCTGCGTTCCGATCCCGATTTCGTCCGCTACCGGCACGAGGTCTGGGAGCTGCTGCGCGAGGAGGTGGCCAGAGCTCAGCAGGCCGAACGTGACGAACAGTCGGCAGGTGAGCGGGCATCCTTCGGCGGCGGGCCGGCCCGCCGCGGTGCGGCCGGCACGGCGCCCACGAAGGCCGCCGGGCTCACTGGGCCCGCCGGGCCCGGCGGGCACACAAAGGCGGAGGGGCACGCGGGACAGGCGGAGAAGGAAGTGACCAGCGTTGGCCATCGTTGAGGACACCCGTACCGAGGCCGGAAGCCGGCTTTCCCCAGCTGCCGCGTCACCGGCCGCCGCCGCTCGCCGCGGCTGGCTGTCCAGGGCCGGCCGGATCGCCGGCGGGCTCTCCCGCCGGGTGGTGGGAATTCTGATCCTGCTGGCGGCCTGGGAAACGCTCCCGCGGCTCGGGGTGGTCGACCGTGTGTTCCTGCCGCCCTTCTCCGAGGTTGCCGACGAATGGGTGGCGCTGCTTCGCAGCGGTGACCTGTGGGAGCACACCTCCGCCAGCCTCACCCGGGCGGCCAGCGGCTTTGCCATCGCCATCCTGATCGCGCTGCCGCTGGGACTGCTCATCGGCTGGTTCCGGCTGGTGGCCCAGTTCCTCAACCCGGTGCTCGAGGTCTTCCGCAACACCGCTCCGCTGGCCCTGCTGCCGGTGTTCGTGCTGATTTTCGGGCTGGGTGAGACCTCGAAGATCGCCATCATCGTCTATGCCTGCGTCTGGCCCGTGCTGCTGAACACGATCAGCGGTGTCCAGGGTGTGGACCCCCTGCTCGTGAAATCCGCACGGTCGATGGGGCTGTCATCGGTACGGCTGTTCCAGAAGGTCATTCTTCCGGCCGCCGTCCCGACGATTTTCACGGGTGTCCGGCTGGCCGGAGCCTACGCGATCCTGATACTCGTCGCGGCCGAGCTGGTCGGCGCCAAGGCCGGGCTCGGCTATCTGATCAACTATGCCCAGTCGAACTTCGCGATCCCCGAGATGTACGCGGGGATCATCACGGTCGCGGCTGTCGGCCTCGTCATCAACCAGGCCCTGCTCGCCCTGGAACGGCGCTTCACGAGGTGGCGGGTGACCTCGAACTCGTAATGTCGCGCCGGGCAACGCGGCCGGCATCCGTGGATCGCCCGCACGGATGCCGGCTCCGTCGGAGCAGCCGTTCACCTGTCCGTAGGAAGCCGCCCGTGGAAAGAGGAACGTCATGTCTGCCGCCGGCAACCGGAAATTCCACCTCAACGCGTTCCTGATGAACGCCGGGCACCACGACGCCGCCTGGCGTCACCCCCGGGCCCAGCCCGAACGCGCCACCGACCTGGCCTACTTCCAGGAGCTCGCGCGCACGGCCGAGCGAGGCAGGCTCGACTCCCTCTTCCTGGCCGACGGGCTGGCGCTGTGGGGCAAGGTCCGGTACAACGTGCTGGGCGGCTTCGAGCCGGTCACCCTGCTCTCCGCGCTGGCCACGGTCACCGAGCGCATCGGCCTGATCGCCACCGTCTCGACGACCTACAACGAGCCGTTCCACGTCGCCCGTAAGTTCGCCTCCCTCGACCACATCAGCGGCGGGCGGGCCGGCTGGAACATCGTCACCTCCGGCAGCCTCGACGAGGCCCGAAACTTCGGGCTGGACGAGCACCCTGAGCACGGCCTGCGGTACGCCCGGGCCCGGGAGTTCGTCGAGGTCGCCACCAAGCTGTGGGACAGCTGGGAGGACGACGCCCCGATCATCGACCGGGCGGGCGGGATCTACGCCGACACCAGCAGGATTCGCCAGGTGGGGCACGTCGGCGAGTTCTTCCGCGTCCAGGGGCCGTTGAACGTCCAGCGTTCCCCGCAGGGCTATCCGCTGCTGGTCCAGGCGGGCTCGTCCGAGGACGGCAAGGAGTTCGCGGCCCAGTACGCCGAGGCGGTCTTCACCGCCCAGCAGACCCTCGCCGACGGCCAGACCTTCTACAAGGACCTCAAGTCACGCCTGGCCCGCTACGGGCGCGCGCCCGAGGACGTGAAGATCCTTCCCGGCATCTGCCCGGTCATCGGCGCCACCGAGGCCCAGGCCCGGGAGCTGGAGGAGGAGCTCACGGCGCTGCAGATCCCCGAGTACGGCCTGGCGCAGCTGTCGAACATGGTCGGCGTCGACCTCACCGGCCTCCCGCTGGACGGGCCGCTGCCCGGCCTGCCCGACGAGCGGGACATCAACGGCAACAAGAGCCGGTTCACCCTGGTCAGCGAGCTCGCCCGCCGCGACGGACTGAACCTCCGGCAGCTGATCGCCAGGCTGGGCGGCGGCCGCGGGCACCGCGTCTTCGCCGGCACGCCGGAACAGGTCGCCGACCAGCTCGAGGAGTGGTTCACCCAGGACGCGGCCGACGGCTTCAACATCATGCCGCCGTTCCTGCCCGGCGGGCTGACGGACTTCGTCGACCTGGTGATACCGATCCTGCAACATCGTGGCCTGTTCCGCACCGAGTACACCGGACGCACCCTGCGCGACCACTACGGCCTGCCCCGCCCCGCGAACCGCCTGGCCATCCAGGCCTGACCGCCGGGCTGAGCCGAGCCGGCGTCGCCGTCGGGCGGGTGGGGCGGCGCCGGTGGGCGGGGCCGGTGCCCACCGGTGCCCACCGGTTCGCGTCCGGTCGCGGGCTGGTCGTGTTCAGTTGCCCGGTTCGTCCCTGACGAGACGGTTCCAGGTGACAGGACCGACGATCCCGTCGGCGGTGATGCCGGCGTGCCGCTGGAAGTCGCGTACCCAGGCGTCCGTCCGCCGGCCGAAGACGCCGTCCACGGGGAGGAAGTCCCCGGGGTCGCTGATCCGGGCGTTCGCCTGGTCCTGGACGGCGCGTACCGCGTCACCCTTCTCGCTCCGGTCGCCGTCACGAACGGTGACGATGAGCGCCGGCCAGCTCTGGTCACCGACGGTGCCGTCGACCGCGATTCCGGCGGACGACTGGAAGGCGCGCACCGCCGCCTCGGTCGCCGGCCCGAAGACGCCGTCGACTGCCACCGAATATCCGTGCGCGCGTAGCAGGTACTGGATGCTCTGTACTGGTTCGCCGCTGCTGCCGTTCTTCTGCAGGGGCCAGGTCGCGGACATGCGTGAGCCTCCTCGGCGGTTGGTTCCTGGGCGACCGGTGGTGGCCACCTAGAAACACTATGAGTGATGATCTGATATCTGTCAGTCACACATCCGGCCGGGATGGCTGCCCACGTCAGGTTGTCAGGTCGGGATCTCCTCGTTGATCGTGCTCGGGTCGTTCCACGGCCGTTGCCGCGGCAGCTTGCGGTGCCGCAGCGACCCCGTCCGCAGGGACAGGTAGGCCACGGCCGAGAGCGGGATGGGCAGCCAGAAGTTCGCCAGCCGCCAGGTGACGACCCCCAGCAGCGCCACAGCCCGGGTCGAGCCGAACCCGACCAGGGTGGGGACGAGCACCCCTTCGATGATCCCGAGCCCGCCGGGGGAGATCGGGACGGCGGCCAGCACGTTGGCGAGCCCGTAGGCGACCAGCAGGCCGTCCACGGACGCGGCGTAGCCGTAGGCGTACAGGAACACCCACAGGGAGGAGGCTGCGAGCAGCCAGTTCGCCGCCGCCCACAGCGTCGCCCTGGCGAGCAGGAGCCTGTCCGCGCCGAGGACCCGCAGCCGGTCGGCAAAGGTGCGCACCAGCTGTTCGGCGCCGTCCGGTGACAGGCCCGGCGCGCGGTGGGCGACGGAACGCACGACACGGGCGGTTCGTTCACTGCCCCGGGTGAGAAGTATCACGCCGACGAAGACGATGGCGATCAGTAACGTCCCCACCGCCGCGGCCGTGCCGTAGATCGGGTTGCCGCCCCGGGTCGGGATGGAGATCAGCAGGCCGATCCACAGGATCACGTTCAGGACGACCGCCGAGCCCGCGCCCTGGATCGCCGCGGCGGACACCGCCTCGGACGCGCCGACCCCGGCGCCGCGTTGCAGGCGGTAGCGCAGCGCGCTCGCGGTGGCGGCACCGCCGGGCAGCATGTGGCTGACACCGAGGGTCGTCAGGTCGATCCGGAGCAGCGTCCACAGCGACGGCCGGCCCTCCCGGGCGAGCACACTGCGGGTCAGCATCGCGTAGGCGAGCAGGGATGCCGCCTCCAGGACCAGGCCGAGCACCAGGAAGCGCGGCTCCACGTCGGAGAACGTCTCCAGCGCCTTGCGCGCACCGGCAAGCTGCGGCAGCACCGCGTATTCGATGATCAGTGCCAATATCACGACCGCGGCGCCCCGGCGCAGCCACCGGGGCACCCGCAGCACCGTCATCGGCTCGCACCCGCGGACGCCGTCACCGTCGCCGTCGCCGTCGCACCCGAATGATCATCGGTGGACCACTGTGGGCAGCGTCGCGAGCGCGGACAGCGCCATGCGGGCCGGCGGCGGGACGTCGTTGTTGTGAGACCACACATCGCATCTCATGGTGGCCCATCGATGCTCTCGTCTACCCCGTCACCACACGAGAACACGGGAATCCGTTCGTACGCCGCTGAACGTTCAGATCATCCGCCCTGGAAGGGGTAGGTCTATAATTCGTGGCCATGAACTACCGATCCGATGGCCGATGGATGACCTCGCTGTGATTTCCTCCTGGCAGGACCCCCGGCGCGCGGAGGCGTCGAGGGCGCTCACGGCTGTCCATGCCGGCGTCCGGGCCGGTGATGTCGAGACCGAGACGTTGGACTTCAAGGAAGACCAGTCCAGGCGCTCCGTGAACGGCCCGCCGACGGCAGGTGGTACCCAGCACGAGCCGACCGCTCGCGATCTTGCTGATTCCGCGTGCTGCTTCGCGAACGCCCGCGGCGGCGTCGTCATCGTCGGAGTCGAGGACAAGCGTGGCGGCCCGGCCGCGTTCGTGGGTACCGCGCTGAACCCCGAATGGCTGCGGCACCGCATCTGGGAGCTCACCGATCCGCATCTGGCCGTCGACGTGGAAGCGGTCACGGCGGCGAGCGGAGCACGCCTGCTGACCATCGTCGTCAGCGCGGGCCTGACCGCGCACCGGGTCCCCGGCGGCCGGTACAAGCACCGGGTCGGCACGCACTGCGTGGAGATGAGCAGTGTGGATCACACCGCTCTGGTGCGCCGCCACGTCGACTGGTCGGCCGAGCCGACGACGATGCGGTTCGACGATGTCGACATAGCGGCCCTGCTGGTGGCCCGTCAGGTGCTGCGGGCCGCTGAGGAGACGAGCCGGGTCGCCCTGACGTCCCGGCCGGACGAGGAACTGCTGCGTGCTCTCGGGGTTCTCGACTCCACGACCGGGACGCTGACCCGCGCGGGGGCCCTGCTGTTCGCGGTGACGGACCGGCAGCAGTCACATCTCGACTATGTCCGGCGGGCCCGGCCGGGAGCCGACGCGCTCATCCGCCTCGACGAGCCCGGCCGTCCGCTGCTGGTCGAGTTCAACGAGATCGAGCTCTCCATCCGGCTGGCGAACCAGCGTGTGCACGCGGTGCGCCTGGGCGCCCGGGGCATCGGCGAGGCGATCCCCGGTGCCGCGGCCCGGGAGGCGATCGTCAACGCGATCATGCACCGGGACTGGGAACGGCCGGAGCCGATCACCATCGAGCACCTGGGCGACCAGCTCGTCGTCACCTCACCGGGACGCTTCCCACCGGGCGTGGACGCGTCGAACGTCCTGACCACGACATCCCGGTCGGCCAATCCGCATCTCGCCAACGTCATGCGCAGCCTGCGGCTGGCCGAGCGGGAGGCGATCGGGGTGGACCGCATGTACCGGGAGATGATCCTGCTCGGCCAC
The DNA here is from genome assembly GCF_920888515.1 of Protofrankia sp. CiP1_Cm_nod1. Classification (GTDB taxonomy): domain Bacteria; phylum Actinomycetota; class Actinomycetes; order Frankiales; family Frankiaceae; genus Protofrankia. Next base: position 10,301 of record NZ_CAKKTM010000048.1, read on the forward strand.
CGGCCACCAGTGATCACCCAGACGGTGGACAGCGTCCGCTGCGTACTGATCGGCGGTGATCCGGTGGAGCCGGTCACCGATCTGACCTCGTTGTTGAGCGCCGACGCGCGAGCCGACGTGGACGTCGTGCTGATCATTCACCGGCTCCTGGACCATCCGCGGGCGGACGAGCGGGTGCTGGCCCCGCTGCTGCAGAAAACCTCCGAAGAGGCGGCGGAGGCGTTGGCCCGAGCCCGGCGCGAAATCGTCGACGACGATTCGGCACTGATCGTTCCGGTGCACGCGGGTGGTACGGGCGGCGGTGGATTCCGGCTCGGCAACCGGGCCCGTGAGCTGCTCGCCGCCCGGCTGCCCTACTTCGACGTTCCGCCGAAGGAGGTCAAGCCCTTCGCGGTGGAGCTGGTCGGTGACCAGGGGGCGGTGCGGACACGCGACCTCATCGAGTACTGCGGGCTGCGCTCGGTTCAGGCGTCGAGGGTGCTCGGTGAGCTGCGGGACGACGGGGTGCTGGTCGTCGGCTCGGTGCGGACGGTCGGTCAGGGCGTCTTCTACGTCGCCGGCCCGCGCTTCCCCACCACGGCCCCGCCCCCGGGATGAGCGCCGGCGGCCAGGCCGCCCAGTTCCAGGTGCTCCACCTGCTCTTTTCCTCCGTTCCATCGTGTCCCTCTTCTCCATCGTGTCAACGGATCTGTCGCCTCGGACCCGGGGCACGGAGCCGGAATGAGCCGCCAGCGGCCGGGAGCGTCGGCGGCGGTCCCGGCGAGGAGCGCACGAGCGACGGCACGCCGCGGGCACACTGGTGGGGTGGACGTCACCTGGTGGGGGCACAGCACGGTTGTGATCGCCGACGCGGGTACGCGGCTGGTGACCGATCCGGTGTTCGGGCCGCGTATCGCCCATCTGCGCCGGCGGGCCGGCGCGCGCCCGGCGGCGCAGGCCGCGCGGGTCGACGCCGCGGTCGTCTCGCATCTGCACGCCGATCATCTCGACATCCCGTCGCTGAAGCTGCTCCCGCCGACGGTGCCGATCATTCTGCCGCGCGGCGGCGCCGCCCTGCTGGCCCGCCGGCACCCGGCACTCGCCGAGCGCTGCGTGGAGATGGTGCCCGGCGACCGCGTCCGGGTGACTTCCCGTGATGACATGACCGGTCTGGACGTGCTGGCGGTGCCGGCCGAGCACGACGGTTCGCGGGGGCCGTGGTCGCGCCATCGTGGCCCGGCGCTCGGATTCGTGGTGACCGGCAGCCGGACGGTGTGGTTCGCCGGGGACACCGCCCTGCACGACGCCATGGCCGATCTTGCCCCGCTCGGCATCGACATCGCTCTCGTCCCGGTCGGTGGCTGGGGGCCCAGCCTCGGCCCCGGGCATCTCGACCCGGCCGGCGCGATCGAGGCGGTCCGCCGAACGCTGGGCCCGCGACCGGTCCGCCCGCCAGCGCTCTCCCCGCCAGCGCTCTCCCCGCCGACGGTCTCCGCACCGAAGGTCTCCGCACCGGCGGTCTCCGTCCAGCCGGTCTCCCCACGGACGCTCTCCGCCCGGCCGGCGGTGGCGATACCGATCCACTACGGGACCTTCTGGCCGATCGGCTTCGACCGGGTGCGTCCCGACCGTTTCCACGAGCCCGGACGCGAGTTCGCCCGGCTGGCCGCCACCGCCACCGACCTGCCCGCCGAGGTGCGCGTCCTCACCCACGGCGAATCCCTGAATATCGCCGAATCACGCGAACGAGGGAACAAACGGTTGCTGCAGCAGCCACTTCCACCCTCATTCTCCTGATCGGACCTCATTCTCCTGATCGGAAAGGGGCGGGCGGGGCGCGGGCAGCGGGTCGCGGCGCAGCCCGAGCCGTTCCAGCCAGCGGACGAGCTGGTGGTGGACGGCGTCCGGGCCCTCGAGCGGGCCGGGTACGGCCGGCCAGCCCGCCGGGTACAGCAGCACGGCCCGGGTCTGGTCCCCGCCGATCCCGCCGTGGCAGCCGACGAGCTCCTCGAACGCGGCGACCTCCCGGGTGCCGGGGTCGATCCGGCTCATGACGACGATGTCGCCGACGTTGTGCATCCGCTGGTGGCGCAGCAGGTCCGCGGCGGCCCGCGAGCCGTACCCGAGCAGCGGGTTGGTGCCCTCGACCACCCCGGTCTCCAGGAACATCCGGCCCTGGGCGCCGAAGGCGACCGGTCCGTGCCCCCGGCAGCGCAGCACGACGAACCCGACCCCCGGGTGGTCGATCAGCCCGCGGACGAGCGCCGGGTGCAGGAACTCCATCTGCTCGAGATCGGCGCGGCCGGCCACCTGCGGCAGGTAGACCATGGCCAGGTTCCCGGACGCGACCACGACGAGATCCGGCCGCTGCGGGTCGAGGGTGACCTCCAGCCGGGACGGGCCGAGGGTGACCTGCCCGTCGTCGGTGCGGCGGCGCAGCATCAGCCGTCCCGGCCCGGTGCCGTCCCCGCCGCCGGTGACCTCGGTGAGCAGGGTGTTCACCGGGCCCCAGCCCTCGGCGGTCCCGGTCGCGGCGGCAGCGGCCGCCCCCGGCGTCAGCAGGCCGCGGACGGTGTCCTCCAGGGACCGCCCGTAGCGCTGGCGGAACGTCGCGCCCTGGCTCTGCCCGTGGTCGGACAGGACGACGATCTCGTACGTGCGCTCGACGGCGCTGGCGATCCGCTCGAGCATCGCCAGCACCCGGTCGACGCCCTCCAGCGTCTGCAGCGACTCCCGCCGGTTGGGCCCGGCATGGTGGGCGACCTCGTCGTAGTCGACGAAGTCGCAGAACACCACGGGCACGCCGCGGGCCATCTGCTCGGCGATGAACGTGACGTTGAGGTCGCGCAGCAGGACGTTGGTCAGCCCGCGCAGCGCCACGTACGAGCCACCGCGGCGGACCCGGGGGAAGATGTTGTCGCGGCGCTGCTTGCGGGCCTGGTGCACCTCTTTGATCATCTCGCCGATGGTCAGGACCAGCGAGCGGGCGAGCCCCTGCGGGCTGGCCGCGAACGAGGCGTAGCCGCGGGCCCGGCGGCCGGGCAGACCGGCCTGGCTGACGGTGAGCAGGCTGTGCGGCGCGTCGCCGGAGAAGACGTTGCTGATGCTGACCCCGCCGTCGGCGAGCAGGCCACGCCCGTCGCTGAACCCCCGCTCGATCTCGGCGGCGTCCCGCGGCCGGTTGGTGACCACCAGCCGGCCGGCCTTCTTGTCGTACCAGCGGAAGGCGGGGACGTGGCCGGACGCGCCGTGCAGGATGCCGGCCTGGCTGGTCGGGGTCGTCGAGGGCATGCCGGTGTGCCATTCGACGAAGCGGTGCGAGCCGCCGCGGACCCAGCGGCTGAGCGTGGGCAGGTTACCGGCCGTGACCGCCCATCGCAGCAGCGGCGCGGACAGGCCGTCGATCTGCACGATGACGACTCCCGGGCCGTCGAACGGGCTGCCGTCCCCGCCGCCACCGTAGCGGGCGACCTGTCGTATGACCTCGCTGCTGAACGTCCCGTCGCTGCCGGCGTCGGCCAGCCAGCCGACAACCGCCGAGATCACCGCGGTGCCCCAGGCGACCCCGACGGCCGCGCCGAAACTGCTGGAGATCACCTCTGGTTCGATACGCAGCGCGATGTAGATCACCAGGGTCTGCGCGAACAGGCCGATCAGTGGCACGGCGATCCCGCCGAGAGCGACCGCCAGGGCGACGAGCACCGGCCGCAGCAACGCGCCCACCAGGGTGAGAATGACCACCAGACGCATCAGCGCGCCGAAGCCGTTGATCTCGATACCGGGCAGGAACTCCAGGGACAGGCCGAGCGCGAGCCCGCTCGCCACGACGGACCGGGTGACGCGCAGAAGGCGGTGCGGCGTCGGCTTCATGTCGCGCAGCACGATGCCGGCGAGGCGCAGCCGTCCCCGCAGCAGCCTCCCGATCACGGCGAGGCGCCGCCCGCGCTCGCGCCCGCGTCCGGGCAGGGCGGGGCGGGACCGCGTAGCGGCGTCGGTGCCGTCGGCACCGGTGTGACCCACAACCATGGCCAGCGCAGAGTAGAGCGCCGGTCAAGCGGCGCGGACAGCGCCCGCGCCCGTCCGCGCGGATCACGCGCCGGGCGAGTTCGCCGTTCGGCGCGTCCGCCGGCCGGGTGGACGTACGCGATGACGGACTTCTGGTGATCTTTTCTGCTGTTCGGGGCCTGCTGGCGTCGGCCACCGGCTGTACTGCTGCTCATGGTCGCGCCATGGGTGCTCTGGCCATATCTGATGGATCTTCGGCTGGCTGGGCAGGAAGTTGCCCGACCGCTTGCCAGGTTGTCACACGGTTGCCCGGCGGACGCGTGTCGGGTGGCCGCGGCGGCGACCGAGTACCGGGCATCCGGGTGTCCGCCCGCGGCTCCTGGCCCCGGAACAGGGCCTGGCGTGGGACCTGGCGCGGGACCTGGCGTGGGACCTGGCGTGGGACCTGGCGTGGGACCTGGCGTGGGACCTGGCGCGGGACCTGGAACAGGAAATGTCGGTATTCGAGCGGGTGGCGCTGGGGTGCAATTCGGGCGAATAGTCCCGATGAGCTGATCCGGAAGTCACGGAACACACTGGATAACCATCTTACGCCCATCGTAGACACTTCGATCACGCACCATAGAAACAAGCGCCGGTTGCGGGCTGGCGCACGGCGAGGTGGTCGGATCCGGCAGACGAGATGGCGAGGCAGGTGGGAGGCGCGGTGAGCCATACGCGCGTCCGGGCGGGTCGGCGCGGGCCGGTTCCGGCCCCCCGCCCCGGAGCGGACGGCTCCGCAGCCGATTCGACGGCCGACACCGCAGCCGATTCGACGGCCGACACCGCAGCCGGCTCCAGGGCGGGCCCCCGCGAGGGGGATCTCCCCAGGCCCGAGGGCCACCCGCCCGAAGACCCCGCGGCGGCGGCCGAGGCTCACAGCGGGACGGGGCAGGCCCACGCCGGGCCGGCGGGTATCCCCGCGGAGGGCGCCTTCCCCGGGGCTCCTTTCCGGCGGGGCGGCCCGCGGCGGGCGACCGGCCGTGCCGGCCGCCGTCGGGGCGGTGGCCCCCGCCACGGCCGGCGGTACCCGTCGCGGGTGCGCCTGCTGCGGGTGATGGTCGTGCTGGTCGCGGCGTTGTGCTGGCCCGCGGTCGTCGCCCTGCTCACCGTGCACGCGACCGTGCAGCAGCCGGGCTACTACAAGCGGGCGCTCGCCGGCGCCGACGTGTACGAGCGTTTCTACAGCCAGGTCCTGACCGATCCGCAGATCGTCGAGATCTCCGGCCAGCTCTTCGCCGGCCTCCCCGTGGACCAGTCGCTGCTGACCGCGAACCTGCGGGTGGTCGTCCCACCATCGTCGTTGCAGGGCGTGGCCGCGGGCCTGGCGGAGCGCACCGCGGGCTATCTGAGCGGCAACGGCGACACGCTCTACCTGCGTATCGACCTGCGCCCGGTGCTGGCCAACATCTCCCAGCTCGCCAGCACCTACCTGGCCGACGAGATCTCGGGCGCCGGCACCTACCCGGTGGACGACGTCAGCCGGTTCACCGTCGGCCTGCTCGACGCGCTCGACCAGCTCTCCCAGGGGCGCCCGCCGGCATCCGTGCCGTCGATCGCCTCGGTCCGGCTCTCCGAGCGGCAGGCCGACCAGGTGGCGGACGCCGTCCTCGACCGGGTCGGCGGGCTGGGCGCGGGCGAACGCCAGGCCGTGCGCGAGCAGCTGGTCACGCTCATGCGGGCCGGTGATCTCACCTCGGCGCTGGCGGTCGCCGGCCCGCTGGTCTTCGACGGCGACGAGGCCGCCATCGCCGACCTGCGGCGGCGGGTCGGCGGTGGCACCAGCATCGACCTGGGGCCGGCGCTGGCCGGGCTGCCCGAGTCCCCGGGCACCATGGCGGTGCACGCCGTTCACGATCTCGGCGCGTCGGGGGTGCTGCTTGTCGCCGGCGGGCTCGCCGGTCTGATGCTGCTGGTGTTCGCGGCCGGGTTCGTCGTGACCGTCAGGCACGGCGGGTCGGGGTTCCGCCTGGTGCTGGCGGGGCTTGTCACGGCCGGGGCGGTCGGGCTTGCCACCGGAGGAGTGCTGACGACGCTGGTCGGTGATCCGCTCGCGGCGCTGACCGGCCCGTCCTCGTCACTGCCGGTGAGCGTGCGGGCGATGGTCGGCGACATCTCCTCGGGGCTGGCCGGCCAGGTCCGCGACTACTGGCTCGGGTTCGCGACGATGCCGCTGGTGGCCGCCGCCGGGGTCACGGTGGCCGCGTCCGCGGCGCGGATGCTGCTGCTCCGGGCGCATGCCCGCCGGCGGCGCTGGTGGACGCTGGCGGTCACCTCGACAACGATCGTCGGTCTGCTGTGGATCGCCATGCCGCTGCCGGTCACCCCGGCCGCCAGGTACTGCAACGGCTCCGAGCTGCTCTGCGACCGCCGCTACACCGACGTCGTGTACCCGGCGACACACAACGCGATGGCCGCCAGCGACGCGCGCTTCCTCGGCGCGGCCCAGGATCCGGACCTGATCGGCCAGCTGAACGCGGGCATCCGGGCGCTGCTCGTCGACGTCCATCACTGGACACCGCCGCAGGACGTCGAGGCCTTCCTCGCCGCCCTGCCGCCGGACCAGCGGGCCACCCTCGAGCCGTTCACCCGGGGCGCCCGCTCCAGCCGTCCGGGGCTGTGGCTGTGCCACAACATCTGCCAGCTCGGCGCGCTCGACCTGGAGACCGAGCTGACCCGGCTGCGGGCCTGGCTCGACGCGAACCCGACCGAGGTGGTGACCCTGATCGTCCAGGACGGGGCACCCGCGTCCGAGGTGACAGCGGCTTTCACCCGGGCCGGGCTCGGGCGTTACGTGCTCACACCCCCCAGGGACGCGGGTGGTGACTGGCCGTCACTGGGCTCGATGGTCGAACGGAACCGCAGGCTGGTGGTGCTCGCGGAGAACGCCGACGTCCCGGGCACCTTCTACCGGCGGTTCTTCCGGTACGCGGCCGACACCGCCCTGGACGTGTCCGGGCCCGACGGCTTCGACTGCCGGCCTGACCGCGGGCCGGGCCGGCCCGCGCCGATGCTGATCAACCACTGGATCACCCGGACGGCGAGCAGCCGCGCGGACGCGGCTGTGATCAACCGCCGGGCGTCCCTGCTCAGGCAGGTCGAGGCCTGTCAGCGGGCGCAGGGCCGGCTGCCGACGTTCATCGCGGTGGATTTCGCCACCATCGGTGACCTCGTTCCGACCGTCGCCGAGCTCAACCACCGTCAGAGCAGGTAGTATTACTCTCAGTGATTGCTGTTGCGGTGCGGAGCCATCACGGGCTGGCGGCTGGCGACCATCGACCGTAGGATTCCGTCCAGACGGACAACTGAACATCGATGCCGCTCACGCCCGCGCGGGAGAGTCCACGGCAGCTTGCGGTCCGTGGCGCCGAAGGAGCAAGACCTCCCCTATACACTCTCAGGCCGGAGAAACCGCCGGGCCAGGCAACTCTGGAAAGCGGACGTTCCGTGGCGTCCCGCCGACGGTGAAAGCCCACGCATATCGGTCGCGGGCCGATATGACGGGTGAAGCTCTCAGGCATA
>NZ_CAKKTM010000049.1 GCF_920888515.1 Protofrankia sp. CiP1_Cm_nod1
CAGAGGGGGAGGTCAGTCGCGGCCGGCGCGCTGCCGGGTCGCCCGATCTCTGGAGCGCATCGACCGTGCACATACCCGCCTCCTCTTCTGCTGGCGCAATATCCTCATCAGGCTCCTCATCGGGTGACACAGATGCTTCTGCTGGTACCAGCCGTGCGAACGGCAGCGGTGGCGTGAACGGCAGCGGTGGCGTCGGCAGCGGCGGTGGCGCCAGCCGCAACGGCAGCGCGGACCGTGACGGCAGCGGGAACGGCGCTGGCGGGCGGTCCGATGCCCTGGGGAGGCCCGACGCCCGCCGGCGGGTGACCGTGCCGGCATCGCAGCCCGACCGGACGTCACAGCCCGACCGGACGTCACAGCCCATCCGGACGTCGCAGCCCGAGCGGGCACCGCGGCCCACCCGGACACAGCCCTGGCGGGCCGAGCCCACACCGGCCGCGGCGGCGCGCCGGGCCGGCCCGCCGCTCACCGAGACGCTCACCTTCGCCGACCGGCACATCGGGCCGGACGCGGACGAGCGCCGGAAGATGCTCGACGGGCTCGGCCACGCCAGCCTGGACGCGTTGGTCGCGGCCGCGGTGCCGGAGGTGATCCGGGACAGCACCCTCGACCTGCCACCGGCGGCGAGCGAGCCGGAGGTGCTCGCCGAACTGCGCCGGCTGGGCAGCCGGAACCGCCCGGTGCCTTCGATGATCGGCCTCGGTTACCATCCCGCGGTGCTGCCCGGGGTGATCCAGCGCAACGTCCTGGAGAACCCGGCCTGGTACACGGCGTACACCCCGTACCAGCCGGAGATCTCCCAGGGGCGCCTGGAGGCGCTGCTCAACTTCCAGACCATGATCGCCGATCTGACCGGCCTCGCGACGGCCGGGGCCTCGCTGCTGGACGAGTCGACCGCCGCGGCCGAGGCCATGCAGCTTGCCCGCCGGGCCGCAAAGAAGCCCGAGACACGGTTCGTCGTGGACGTGGGGACGCTGCCGCAGACGATCGCGGTGCTGCGTACCCGGGCCCGGGCGCTGGGGATCGAGGTGGTCGTCATGGACCTCTCGGCCGGTATACCGGAACACCTGGCCGAGTCGGCGTTCGGCGTCCTGCTGGCGTACCCGGCCGCCGACGGCGCGCTGCGGGACCCGCGCCCGGTGATCGAACAGGCCCGCGGCCGCGGGATCATCGTGGCGGTGGCGGTCGACCCGCTGGCGCTGACGCTGCTGGCCGCGCCGGGTGAGTTCGGGGCGGACATCGCGGTCGGCAGCGCGCAGCGGTTCGGGCTGGGCCTGGGCTTCGGCGGCCCGCACGCGGGTTTCATCGCGGTACGCGCCGGCCTGGAGCGGTCGCTGCCGGGCCGGCTGGTCGGGGTGTCGGTGGACGCCGACGGCGAACCCGCCTACCGGCTGGCCCTGCAGACCCGGGAGCAGCACATCCGCCGGGAGAAGGCCACCAGTAACATCTGCACGGCCCAGGTGCTGCCGGCCGTGCTGACCTCGATGTACGCCGTCTACCACGGCCCGCGGGGGCTGGCCGGGATCGCCGGGCGGGTGCACGGCCACGCGGTGCGCCTCGCCGAGGGGCTGCGGGCCGGTGGGGTGCGGGTCGTCCACGAGCACTTCTTCGACACGGTGCTCGCGCAGGTGCCGTCCCGGGCGGCCGAGGTGGTCGCCGCGGCGCTCGCCGGCGGGCTGAACCTGCGTCTGGTCGACGCCGACCACGTCGGCATCTCCTGCAACGAGACGACGCTGGACGCCGACCTGCACGCGGTGTGGGCGGCGTTCGGGGTGCCGCCGCTGCCGTCCCCGTCGGTGGTCGCGCTGCCGGTGCGGAACGCCACAGCCGTCGGAGCCGCTACCGCCAGCGCTCAGGGTGCCGCCGACGGTGCTGGCCGGGCGATCCCGGCGGAGCTGGTGCGGGCGAGCCCCTACCTGGAGCATCCGGTGTTCCACCGGTACCGGTCCGAGACGGCGATGCTGCGTTACCTGCGCCACCTCGCCGACAAGGACCTGGCGCTCGACCGCGGCATGATCCCGCTCGGCTCCTGCACGATGAAGCTGAACGCCACGACCGAGATGGCCGCGGTGACCTGGCCGGACTTCGCCGACATCCACCCGTTCGCGCCGCTGGACCAGGCCGCCGGCTACCTGGAGCTCATCCGCGACCTGGAGAAGTGGCTGGTGGCGATCACCGGCTACGCGGCCGTGTCCCTGCAGCCGAACGCGGGCAGCCAGGGGGAGCTCGCCGGGCTGCTGGCCATCCGCGCCTACCACCGCGACCACGCCGTGGCGGGCCGGCCGGCCCGGGACGTCTGCCTGATCCCGTCGTCCGCGCACGGGACGAACGCGGCGAGCGCGGTCATGGCCGGGATGCGGGTCGTGGTGGTCGCCTGCGACAGCGACGGCAACGTGGACCTGGAGGATCTGGCCGCGAAGGCGTCCGCCTACTCCGACCGGCTGGCCGCGCTGATGGTGACCTATCCGTCGACGCACGGTGTCTACGAGGAGGGCATCGGGCGGGCCTGCGACCTGGTGCACTCCTGCGGCGGGCTGGTCTACGTCGACGGCGCGAACCTCAACGCCCTGGTGGGGCTGGCCCGGCCGGGGACGTTCGGGGCGGACGTGAGCCACCTGAACCTGCACAAGACGTTCTGCATCCCGCACGGCGGCGGCGGCCCGGGTGTCGGCCCGGTCGCGGTGGTCGAACGGCTCGCGCCCTACCTGCCCAACCATCCGCTGCGGCCCGAGGCGGGGCCGGCCACCGGTGTCGGGCCGATCGCCGGGGCGCCGTGGGGGTCGGCGGGCATCCTGATGATCCCCTGGGCGTACATCCGGCTGATGGGTGCCGCCGGGCTGCGCCGGGCCACCTCGGTGGCGGTCCTGGGCGCCAACTACATCGCCTGGCGGCTGTCGTCCCACTACCCGGTGCTCTACACCGGACGTGACGGCCTGGTCGCACACGAGTGCATCCTCGACCTGCGCCCGCTGACGAAAAGCACCGGGGTCACCGTGGACGACGTGGCCAAACGGCTGATCGACTACGGTTTCCACGCGCCGACGATGTCGTTCCCGGTACCCGGGACGCTGATGATCGAGCCGACCGAGAGCGAGGACCTGACCGAGATCGAACGCTTCTGCCGGGCGATGATCGCGATCCGCCGGGAGGCCGACCTGGTCGGCGCGGGCACCTGGCCGGTGAGCGACAACCCGCTGCGCAACGCCCCGCACACGGCGTCCATGCTGGTGGCGGACGAGTGGGCGCACCCGTACTCCCGGACGGTGGCGGCCTACCCGGTCGCCTCCCTGCGGGAGTCGAAGTACTGGCCGCCGGTACGCCGGATCGACGGCGCCTACGGCGACCGCAACCCGGTCTGCACCTGCCCGCCCGTGACGACCTATACCGGCCAGGACGAGGACGTCGCGTTCGCCGGCGGCGCGCCGGCCGCCCCCGGCATCGCGGCGGTACCGGCCGACACCCGAGGCTGACCGGCGGCGGGACCCGTCCCCCAGACGGATCGGCGCGGTGCGCCGGCACGCCGGACACCGCGCCGCGTCCGCGCCTGACCGCGTGCCGCGTCACGCGGTCAGGGCAGTGGTGCCGCGTCACGCGGTCGGGAGCGTGGTGCCGCGTCACGCGGTCGGGAGCGCCGCGAACATGGCGACCATGCCGACACTCATGATCAGACGGCATCCGTGGACGCGGGCGGACGCGCCCCGCGCCCTGCCCACGAGCGGGCTGGTCAGCTGGATGACCAGCCGGCCGGCCCGCCCGTCCACCGAGCACGACCGGGTTCCCGCCGGGCATGGACGTGCCGCCAGGCGCAGTACCAGGGCGGCCGCGGTGAGGACGGTCAGCGCCGCGAAAAGCAGGAGGAAACCGATGGTCAGGTCATCCGCCGACCACCATCGCAGCGCGTTCATGTAGGCCATCGCCAGGCCCTCGACCGCGAGCAGCGCGCAGCAGCAGGCCCCGGCCGCGCCGGCGTCGTGATGGCCGGTGCCGCGATCGTCAGTGCCGTGCCGGCCGGCCGCCGGTTGTCGAAAGCGTCCCGGATCATTTCCCTGAACCGCGTTGGCGGCCAGGAACACCGACGAAAGGAGCAGATAGCCCCAGGCCGGCGTGGCCCCGGTGAGAAGCCGGCCGGTGCCGGCCTGCCAGGCCGGTGGGCTGAACATGTACGCCATACCGGCCGCCACGAGAAGATGGCCGGTTTCGGTCAGCACGGTGCTCCGTTCTCCGCCGGCTCGTGCCATCCGCGCCGACCGCCAGGCGTGCCAGGCGTGAAATCCCGTGAGAACGGCGAACACCAGCGCCGCGGCAAGCCGAAGCGGGCCGCCAGCCGTGCCGCTCGGCCCCGCGACCCCCGGTACATGATGTACATGGTGCATACGGCACCGCCTGGTCATGCCAAGGCCCACGTTCACGCGGAAAATCCCGGAAAGTTCCCGGAAACCTCGTTCCGAGGACAGCCGGATACGCACCGGCCAGGCCCGGTGCCGGGCCGGCCGGAGCCGGGTGACCGTATACCTTTGCTTTTGTCTCGGTCGGTGTTCTTCGGTACCGGCGGCTGACCGGCGGCTACTGCCCGGCCGAATCCTGGATGCCGGAGGTGACGGCCAGCGCCGAGTCGAGGACGCTTTCCAGTGCCCCGGACTTCGCCTGATCGATTATCTCGTAGAACTGGTCGACACTCATCTGCACCTGCTGGCCGAAGTCGTCCACGAGGACGATCCGGCGCTCGGCCGGGGCGTCATGGTCGACGAACAGCTGCGGACAGCCGCAGCTGCATTTCCCGCAGAAGGTCACCAGGTGCTGCCGGGCCGCCCCACCGGCATCCGGCACCGCGTCCGCTGGAGTTTCGTCACGCACTGTCCCCACCTCACCCGCCTGGCCGACGCGTCGGCATGGCCAACCTGCTCGCAACATCACTCACAGCGTAAAGAGCCTCACGCCACCCTGTCCCCGTTTCCGTGAAATCACAACGAAAACCCTGCCCCGGGCCGGGGTCCGCCCAAGAATCGGTGCGACGGGCAGTGATGTAACGGACGATGATGCGGCGGGCGTGGAAGCCATCCGTCCCATCGCGGTCTGTGCACCGCGGGCAGGGGGCGAGGCCATGATGGATCGTCATGCTGGGCCGTTTCGTGGGCTCGGGATCCAGGGATGGGCCACCCCGAAGTCGGCCCTGGTGGTGACCGGATGCGGCCCCGCCGCCGGGGACTGGTCGCGGACCTGTCACTGGCGGTCGAGAATCCGCTGGGCTCCCGCGGTCGTGGGAGGCAGGCGTCAGGTCGTTTTCGTGACGCTTCAGTACATTAGGTGGCGCTATAGATACATATGGTATCCATAGTCATAACTTGTACCGACCGAGTTTGGTAAGCGTACGTTGGGGTACTACTGTAACTCGTTGTTACATCTCACGGTGAGGGCTGCGGCGGAACAGGTGGGCCGGGGAGGTGTCACCCGGCCGGGATCCGCGGCCCGGAGGCAAGGGGGCGCGGAAGAGGTCCTAGCCAACGCCAGGTCACGACCTGCCGCCCGGCCGGACGGGTGGCGAGGGGGAGGCGGCCTCGGCGGCAGTGGGGGTGGTCCGGTTTTTTCAGGGGCCTGCGACGACGCGCCGAATACCGTTTCGCGTCGTCTCCGGCCCATTCTGGTAAAGGGGGGTAGTTCTCATGGAAAGCTCACGAGAGAGGGGCGTCCGTGCGTACGCTCGACCCCATCACCCTCGACCTCGACGCCATCGAGGCCGGTAAACTCGCCAACGGCATCACCCTGAGCCTGCTCATTCCCGCGCGCGGCCCGGAAGCGGCCCGGACACTGGGTAACATCGTCGCCCTTAATCGCCAGCACTGGATGCTGGAACGCCCGGTGCTGGACGAGATCGGTGTCGTTGTCGACCCGTCGTCCGACGGCGACGAGCATGACCTGGTACGTATAGCGACGGAAGCCGGGGCGAGCTGGGTCGTTCGGGGGCGGTCGGTCATCGGACATCACATGAAACACGAGCCGCCCTCCTACGGGGGCAAGGCCGGCGCGATGCGCAGCCTCGCCTACCTGGCATTCGGCGACCGGTTCATATTTCATGACGCCGACCTGGAGCACTACGACCCGCTTACCGTGGGCCTGCTGGCGGCGGTCGCGACCACCGGCAGCGCGTCGTTGTTCGTCAACGGCAGTTCCCAGCGGGTGACCGGCGACGGCCGGCCCGGCGGGCGTACCACCGAGATGCTGCGCTCCCTGCTCTCCAAGCAACTGGCCCACTACGTCCCCGCCGTCACGGCCATCCAGCAGCCGCTCATCGGCGAGTTCGTGATCGACGCGGACCTCTTCGGCTCGCTGGCCTTTTCCCGCGGGTACGGCGTGGAGACCTCCCTGAAGGTGCTCGCCCTGGATTTCCTGGGCAGCCTGAAATGTGTTCAGGTCGAACTTCCGGTCAAGTACCAGGTCGGTCAGGACTATCGCGACCTCGTCAAGCAGTTCCATGAGATAAGCTTCACGGTCGACGTGCTGGAGGCATATTTCTCCCGCCGTCGGATCGATGCGCAGGTGGCGATCTGGGAGATCGCCGACAATTATGACCTGTTGCACCCCGGGCGTACGTACGCGCTGCACCGTCCGCCCGGTTACGACGACACGGCGTTCGTCCCGCGGCTTGGTTTCTACCAGCCGCTGGCGAATTCGCGGGCCTACCAGGCGCGGATTCCCGAGATCAAGGCAGCGCGCCACGCGGCGCTGAAGGCGCTCGAACGCCGGATGCGGGCGTCCGCGTAAGTGGGCTGGCCGGCCCCGGGCGCGCGCCGCCGGGGCCGGCCCGTCGTCCGTGGCCGTGCCC
>NZ_CAKKTM010000050.1 GCF_920888515.1 Protofrankia sp. CiP1_Cm_nod1
CCATATGGGATAGGCGACAGGGCCCGTCATCTGTCTGATCAGTTTCAGATCACCGTCAGGTCAGACGCCATTTGCGTAGTCGAGCGACCAGCGGATGAGTCGAGACAAGATCATCACCCTGATCGAAACCCGTAACTGGTCAGGTACCGATTTGATCTTGGGTTAGCTGGTTGCGGGCATCCAGGGGCGGCCCTCGGCGAGGTGGACGAGGGCGTCGAACAAGGGGATGCCGTGTTTGGTGGCGGTGGACAGGTAGCTTCGGATCGCGCAGAACTGGCGGGCGCCGGTGAGGGTGCGTAGACACCCGGATACTTTCTGCCGCAGTTTGATCATGCGGATGTCGCGTTCCGAGCCGTTGTTGTCCGCGGGTATCCGCGGGTTACTGGTGAAGCGCAGGTAGTCGGCTTCGCGGTCGACGAGCCGGCAGGCCAGCGCGTGGCGGGCGGCCATGAGCTTCGTGCCGCGGGGCGAGGTCTGGGTGATCCCGATGTGGGCGGCGTGGCGCAGCAGCCGGGTGTGGGTCGCCAGGTCGGTCGGGTCGACCGTGGTGCCGGTGGCGGCGGCGTCGACGGTGAGCCGGTGCAGCGCGAGGAGAGCATCGGCGGCCTGGGTGGCCCAGCACCAGCTGCCGGCCGGGGCGGCGTCGACGATCCCCTGCAGCTCACGCAGCACGTGGGCGACACACAGCTGGTGGGTGGCGTCGGTGTAGGTGTCATACGGCGCCCAGGCGTCGTGGATCACGATCCCGGCGAAGCCGGAGAGCACCCCGAGGGCGTCGATCCCCGCGGTTCCGCGTTTCGGATGGCAGTCGATCAGCGTGTACCGGTCGGTGCGAGCGACGTGCACCCAGTGCAGTTTCCCGGCGACCCGTAGCCCGGTCTCATCGGCGCCGACGACCTCGGCGTCGGCGAGGCACTGGCGGACCGTGGCGAGGAAGCCATCCAGGCCCGTGGCGGCACGGGCGGTCATCGCACCGACCGTGCCCGCCGAGATCGGGATCCCGACCAGCTCGGCCAGCGCGGTCGCGGTTCGTTCCTTCGACAGGAACTGACCGGAATAGAGGTAGACCGCCGCCGCGCTCACCCGGGGCCCGTACTGGACCGGGGCATCCACCCCGTCCGGCGCGGTCGCCTTCGTGCGTGTCCCGCAGCCGCATTCCCGCTCGACCAGCTCATGTTCGATCACATGCGGGCGTAGTTCGGGCAGGTCGAACACCTGCCGGCGTTCGGTCCGGGCCACCGGCCGGCCCGCCAGCGACGCCCCGCAGCCCCCACACGGCCCCGGTTCGTGCCGCAGCCGCACGTCGGGATCGTCCACCATCCGCAGCGTCGATCCGGGATGCCCGCCCTGCCCACCAGGGCGCCGGCCGGACTTCTTCCGCAATGACTTCGGGGGCGGTTTCGCCAGCCCGTCCGAACTCGGTGGCTTCGCCGAGTTCCGCGACGTCTTGCCGACCTGGGCCTCCAACTCGGCGATCCGCGCCCGGGCCTGTTCCAACTCGGCCCGCAACTGCGCGATCAGTGCCGCCTGCTCCACCACCAGCGCCGCGAGCTCGTCATACGACGGCACCGACGGTGCGGGCGGATCACCGGACACACCTGGACCCTACGGTCCGATCAACCACGCGGCGCCAACGCTCCTGGGCTGCCAGGTCATCGAAGAGTCCCAGCCTGCCATGAAACCAAAAACAAACGATCTACGAGACCTGACCAGTTACCGAAACCCTTGGTGACATGACAACCGCTCTTGCCGAGACCGACTTGCCAGACAAGACCAAGGTATACTGTTACTTCAGCCATATGATACCATTCCAAGCCATGATCGAAGCGGGGACGGAAACAGCGGAGACCGGATCGGATGGGCGGCGGTACTGGATCTGGGTTACCGGGCCCGACTACTACCTGGATGAGAACGGCACCGATCGTCCAGAGCTCGACCCGACCCGGGGGTCCGCTCCGGACGACTGGTGGACATGCCACAAAGAGACCCGCGAAGAGGACCTCATCCTGCTCTACCGGTCTCAGATCAAGAAAGACATCGCCTATCTAATTGAGGCCAGGTCAGACGCCTACGCGCTCCGCAACGGCGACGTGGCCGCGGACCTGGGGTGGGACGTCGCCTGTGACTATGAGGTGATCGAAAAGTTCCGCAGGCCGCTACAGCTCGCCGACATGCGAAGCGATCCGGTCCTGGCCAACTGGGGTCCGCTGCGGGCGAACCTCCGTCGCCGGGCCTATGAAATCCCCCGGCCTATCTGGGCTCACCTCCTCGGTCGTCTCAGCCCCGACCACACGGCGACGGACCGCCTCCGGGAAAAGGCCACGCGACGGTACCTTCTGGAACGCGACATCGAGAACTACCTTGCCGGGCACATGGAGCTCTTCTCTCGCTACGGTCTGCATGTGGACCTTCATGCCCGGCAGTACGTCTGTTACAACGGCGGCCGCGCCGATCTCATCTGCTTCGAGCGCAGCAAGAAGCGCTTTATCGCGATAGAGCTGAAGAAGGGGGCCGTGGACCGCAACGCGGTCGGCCAGGTGCTCAGCTATCGAGCGAGTTTGGAGGACGAATTCACCTCCTATCGGCAGCCGCTCGGAATCCTGATCGGAGACAGCATCAAGAAAGATGCCGCAGCCATGGTGAATCGGGACAGTCGGCTGTCGTTCATCCCGTTGGACGAGCTGCTGTCGAACTGAGAGACTTTCACCGAGAATGACCTCCCCGATAGGGCTGTTAGAGGGTGGGCGGGGTCAAACAG
>NZ_CAKKTM010000051.1 GCF_920888515.1 Protofrankia sp. CiP1_Cm_nod1
GGCCGGCCCGTCGTCCGTGGCCGTGCCCGGCGGCGCGCCACCCGGC
This sequence comes from Protofrankia sp. CiP1_Cm_nod1, assembly GCF_920888515.1. Lineage (GTDB taxonomy): Bacteria > Actinomycetota > Actinomycetes > Frankiales > Frankiaceae > Protofrankia. The sequence continues at coordinate 47 of NZ_CAKKTM010000051.1, forward strand.
CGGCACAGCCCCCGGCGGGCGGCCACCCGGCCGGCCATCGGCTCGCCGGTACTCCGGCCGGTCTACTCCGGCCGGTCGCGTTCCTGCCGGCCGGGCACGAAGTCGACCGGGCCCTGGTAGCCGCACCGGAGCAGGGCGTCGAGCATCTGCTGGTCGAACAGCGCGCCCACGTCCCGGATCACGGGGGGCAGATGACCGAATAGCTCCAGGGACAGGAACCCGTGCAGCTGCGTCCAGACGATCAGACAGGCGGCGAGCCCTTCCGACGAGATCGCGTTACGGGTGTCGGCCCGCCATTCCTCGAGCTCGGCGCGTAACGCCGGCGTGAGTTCGGCGGCGAACCGGGACGGGTCGATCAGCCCGGCGCCGATCGCCTCGGCCATGCACCGGAACAGCACCGCGACCGAGCGCTCCGTGCCGTCGCAGGGCTGGCTCGACGGCGGGATGTAGTCCAGCCCCAGCGTCCCGAAGATGAGCATGTACTCCGTCACGTGCTGGTGTGACCAGCGGCGGTAGGCGCGGGTGACCTCGAGCCAGCGCCTGGCATGGTTATCCGTGGGCGCGAGGTCGAAGGCCTCCTCCAGCGTGTCGGCCAGGGAGGTGAACCCGTCGGCCACCAGCGCGGCGATCAGTTCGTCCCGGCTGGTGAAGTACCGGTAGAGGGCGGATGGCGTCAGCCCCATCGCCCGGGCCACCGCCCGCAGTGACACGCCGGCCGCGCCGTGCTCGTCGAGCTGGTCGCGGGCGGTCTGCTTGATCTCTTCTATGGTGGCGAGACGGAGGCGTTCGCGTCTGGAGACCGGCTGGGTCACGCTGGTCATGCTGGTTCGTTCGGTGAACACTGTCAACTTTTTCGACCGGGTGTCTTGACTGCGCCCGATGTACGCGAACACTGTTCTCCAGAACGACGACGACTCTCCGGAGGTCCCGGTGTTCGCACGCCTCGCACGTCTGGTCACGCGCCGTCCCGGGCCTGTCCTGCTGGCAACCCTGCTGCTCGTGGGCGCGACGGCCGTGCTCGGCGTCACCGCCTTCGGCAAGCTCCAGACCGGCGGGTTCGACGACCCCCAGTCGGGCTCCACCCGCGCCGACGAGGCGGTGCAGGCGCGCTTCGGCGGCCAGCCCAGCCTGATCCTGCTGGTCACGGCCCGCGCCGGGACGGTGGACGCCCCCGACGTCACGGCCGCCGGCAGGGAGCTCACCCGGGCCCTCGCGGCCGAGCCGGGCGTGCACAGGGCGGTCTCGTACTGGGACGGCGGCGGGCCGCCCCTGCGTTCCGAAAGCGGCAGGCACGCGCTCGTGCTCGCCTACACGTCCGACGACGACGTGGCGGAAGGCCTCGTCGCCCGGTATGAGAAGGCCAGGGACGCCCCCGGCCCGGTGACGGTGGCCCCCGGCGGGGCAGCCGCCATCGGCGAGAACATCAACGACCAGGTCACCGCCGACCTCGCCGTGGCCGAGTCGGTGGCCATCCCGATCACGATGCTGCTGCTCATCGCGGCCTTCGGCGGCATGGTGGCCGCGTTGCTGCCGCTGGCCGTCGGCGTGGTCGGCATCTTCGGCGGGCTCGCGATCCTCTCCGTCCTCGGCAGCCTCACCGATGTCTCGATCTTCGCGGTCAACCTCACCACGGCCCTGGGCCTGGGCCTGGGTATCGACTACGCCCTGCTGATGGTGAGCCGGTTCCGTGAGGAGCTCGCCGGCGGGCGGGATCGTGCCGACGCGGTCGCCAGCACCCTGCGGACCGCCGGCCGGACGATCGTCTTCAGCGGTGCCACCGTCGTGGCGGCGCTCGCCGTGATGCTCGTCTTCCCGCCCTACTTCCTGAAGTCGATGGCCTACGCCGGCATCGCCGTGACGGTCTTCGCGGTCCTCAGCGCGACCGTGGCGCTGCCGGCGATACTCGTGCTGCTCGGGCCGCGGGTCAACGCGCTGCGGGTCGGCGGGCTGATCGGGCTGATCCGCCGCCGGCGGGCCGCCGCGGCGGGCAGCCCCCGGGAAGCTTCCGAGTCACCCGTCTGGCGTGCCATCGCCGCCACCGTCATGCGCCGGCCCCTGATCACCGGTGTGCCCGCCGTCGCCGTGCTGCTGGTGCTGGGCATCCCCTTCCTGCATGTCTCCTTCGGCACCCCGGACGACCGGGTGCTGCGTGACACCGCCTCCAGCCGGCAGGTCGGCGACGTCATCCGGACGGACTTCGCCGCCGACACCGCCGCCGCCGCGACCGTCGTGCTGGAGGGGCGTGCCGCCGGCACCGCCGGGGGTGGCCCGGTCGGTGGCCCCGCACTGGAGGGATACGCGCGCGACCTGTCCTCGTTGCCCAACGTGGCGCGGGTGAACAGCGCGGCCGGCACCTACGCCGCCGGCCGCCAGGTGGCGCCCCCCACCCCCGCGGACTCCCGGTTCTCCGCCGGTACCTCGACGTATCTCGAGGTGGTCCCCTCGGTCGACCCGGCGTCGGACACCGGGCAGGATCTTGTCAGGGGCGTGCGCGAGCGGCCCGTTCCGGCCGGGGCGGCAGCGCTCGTCGGCGGCCCGTCCGCGGTGCTCGTCGACGGCAAGGCGACCATCTCCGATCACCTGCCGCTGGCCGTCGGGCTGATCGCGCTGACCACGTTCGTGCTGCTCTTCCTGTTCACCGGCAGCGTCGTCATGCCGCTGAAGGCCCTGGTGCTCAACGCGCTGTCACTGAGCGCCGTATTCGGCGCCGCGGTCTGGATCTTCCAGGACGGCCACCTGTCCGGGGCGCTGGGCTTCCTGCCCGGGCCGCTGGACACCTCCATGCCGGTGCTGCTGTTCTGCATCGCGTTCGGCCTGTCCATGGACTACGAGGTGTTCCTGCTTTCCCGGATCAAGGAGGAGTACGACCACGGCGTCCCGAACACCGAGGCCGTCGCCACCGGCCTCGCCCGCACCGGGCGGATCGTGACCACCGCCGCGGCGCTGCTCGCGGTGACCTTCGTGGCCTTCGCCACGTCGTCGGTGACGTTCATGCAGATGTTCGGCATCGGCACGGCCCTGGCGATCGTCCTGGACGCCACCCTGATCCGCGGGGTGCTGGTACCGGCGTTCATGCGGCTGGCCGGCAACGTCAACTGGTGGGCGCCACGGCCGCTGCGGGCCCTGCACACCCGGATCGGGCTGGTGGAGGCGCCCCGGCCGGAAGCCGCCCACAACACGCCTGCCGAGAATGTGGGAATCGTCGGACATGAGCTGGTAAGACAATCCGAAAAATAAATCGGTATGCTCGTCATGGTGTTTTCTGTTACCGGTCACAATGTGGAAAAAACCATCGAGAATGCATCGCAGACCCTTGTCACGACCTCGTTTCACGTTCTAGCCTCAATACTGTCGGAGACCCGCTGGACCGTAACCGGACGCACGATTGGCGGCGATTGTGACCAGTTCTCCCGGGTGTGGTCGTCCGCACCCGTCGGTGACCACTCGCTGATACCGGGGCGCCGGGCACGGCGGTACGGCCGGTATCCAACTGAATCTTGCGGCAGAACTGGTGGAGATGCTGCCGCACGGCTCGCGGGGGCGGCCGTGGACGGATCGGCCGCCCCCGCGAGCGACCCGGGGCCCGGCTTTCCGGAACCACGTGCCCTGACGCCGTGCCCTGACGCCGTGCCGGTGGCTCACAGGCGCTCGAAGGCGCGGCGGCGTTCCCAGTCGGTGACGGTCGTCTCGTAGGAGGTGAGCTCGGCCTCGGCGGCGTGCGCGAGATGGTCGACGACATCGTCGCCGAACGCCGCCCGCGCGATCTCGCTGGAACGCCACAGCCGCTGCGCCTGCCGTAACGTCCTGGGCAGCCGCGTCACTCCGGATGCGGTGAACGCGTTCCCGGCCGTCGCCGGTGGCAGCGCGAGGTCGTTGTCGATCCCGTACAGGCCGGCCGCGAGGATCCCGGCGACCGCCAGGTACGGGTTGGCGTCACCGCCGGGCACCCGGTGCTCGATCCGCAGCGAGCTGCCGGAGCCGACGACCCGTACCGGGCAGGTGCGATTGTCCCGTCCCCAGGCGATACCGGTCGGCGCGAACGAGCCCGGGGCGAGCCGCTTGTAGGAGTTGACGGTCGGCGCGAACAGCAGGGTGAACTCGGCCATGCAGGCGAGCTGCCCGGCCACGAACGAACGCATCAGCCTCGACATCCCGGCGAGATCCGCCCGCTCGGCCGCCGCCTGGCCACCCGGCGCCCGCCCACCGCGGCTCCGGTCGACCGGCGGCCGGCTGGCCGGAGCCCGCTCGGTCGACGCCCGTCCGGGCGCGGCCCAGCCCGCGGACGCCCGCTCGGCCGGCTCCTGGTCGGCTGCTGCCCGCCCGGCTTCCAGCGGCTCGGCGGCGAACACCGCCGTGCCGTCCCGTCCCCGCAGGGACAGGTGAACGTGGCAGGAGTTTCCCTCTCCTTGATCGTATTTTGCCATAAAAGTCACTGCCTGCCCGGCATGCGCGGCAAGATTTTTCGCCGTCGTCTTGTACAGGACGTGGTTGTCGCAGGTGCTCATCGCGTCGTCGTAGCGGAAGACGATCTCATACTGGCCCGGGTGGACCTCGGCCCGGGCCGACTCGGCCCGTATCCCCGCGTCCGCCATGGCCCGTCTGATCGTCCGGACCAGCCCGTCCATGTCGGACGTCCCGATCAGGGAGTAGTCGACGTTGTACCGGGACGCCGGGGTCAGGCCGCCGTACGAGCGGTCGGCCGCCTGCTGGTAGGACTCGGTGAATACCAGGAACTCCAGCTCGGTACCGGCGAGCGCGGCCAGCCCCCGGCGGTGGAGCCGGTCGAGCTGTCCGCGCAGGACGGCCCGGGGCGCGACGCGGACCACGCCGCCGTCCGGCCACCAGGCGTCCGCGAGCACCACGGCCGACCGCGGGTGCCACGGGGCGCGGCGCAGGGTCGCGAGGTCCGGTACGAGCCGGAAGTCCCCGAAGCCGGCGTCCCAGGGCGCGAAGGCGTAGCCGGCGTCGGTGTCCATCTCGACGTCCACGGCGAGCAGATAGGCGCAGGCGGGCAGGCCGCGCGCGAGCACGTCCTCGATGAAGTGGTCCACCGACACCCCGCTGCCCTGGAGACGGCCCTGTAGGTCGGGAAGGCCCACGAGCACTTCGTCGATGCCGTCCGGGGAGCGCGTGGACGCCGCGAGCCGCCGCAGCTCGTCGACGTCGAGGAGGCCGGGATGCCGCCGCGCGGGCCGGTTCAAGCCGGCCGGGCGGTTTCACGCGGCAGCCGGGCCGGCGCTCCCGCGCCCGTCGTCCGGCCACCCGTCGTCCGGCCGGCCGCCATCTGGATGTTCGCTGTCTCGTTGTCGAGGCTCATCGCCGGGCTCCCTCGGTCTTCGACGGGTTGGTCTTCGGGGTCACGCCGCCGGCGGCTGCGCTGTCGGGAGTCGCGCTGCTGGGGGCTGCGCTGTCAGGGGGCGCGGTGCCGATCGTCAACAGGTGCAGGGGGCTGGCCACCTGGCCGTGGCTGACGTCGAATCCGCCGTCCCGGTCGGGCCGGTCGTGGAAGCCGGTGCCGGCGAGCTGCTCCCGGTTGAGGCAGACCCGGTCGAAGGTGGGCGCCAGCAGGCCGAACAGGGCGAACCGGTCGGCATGCTCGGGAAAGGCACGGTGATAGTTCTCGATCTCGGCGCGGACCAGCGTCCAGAACTCCCGCTCGTCTACGCCGAGATGGTCCTCGAGGACGACCGCGAAGAACCGGAAGTGTCCGGCGCACAGCGCCGAGAGGATCGAGTGGGCGAGGTCGGATGCGGGCCAGCGCCGCAGGTACCGCGCGGCGGACGCCGGCAGGTCCGCCTGCTCGGGCCAGCCCTGCCAGCCCTGCCGGCCGTCGTCGGTGTGGGCGGCGTCGACCAGCTCTATGTCGGCTCCGAAGTCCTTGAGCGCGATTCGGGCCGGGATGTCGTCACCGTCGAAGACGAGGATGACGTTCTCGCCGTGCGGGGTGAAGGCGACGCCGTAGACGTACAGGTAGTGCAGCAGCGGCGGCAGCAGGCAGGACAGCAGCGCCCGCAGCCACTCCCGCGCCCCGCGGCCCGAGCGGGCCACCAGCTCGCCGACCAGCGCTCGGCCGTCGGAGCCGACGAGTAGTAACGAGGCGAACGTCCGGGCCCGTTCGCCGGGGGCGAGCAGGCTCTCGACCGGCTGCCGCCACAGGACGCCCAGCATTTCGTGGAAGCGGTACGGCGCGCCTGCCAGCTCCCCGTACGCACGGTGGGTGACGGTGGCCCCGGCGACCTCCGGCAGCGGGAGCACCCGTGTGACGTCCCGCAGGAACGCGTCGGCGTCCCGGACGCCGACCAGCCAGGCGGAGGTGTCCGGGCCGGCGTGGGCGTCGTCGGCTGACATCCCTCGCCACACCAGCGTGTTACGGATCATCAGCGCAAGTTTGACATTGAACCGTGCTGGCCGGTCGATGTTCGCCAAAGTGCGTACGGACTGAAGCGGAAGGTAGCGATCGGGTGCTTCGCCGAGCAGCACCAGCCGGCCGGTCGCGATCTCGGCGGCGAACAGCGGCGCGATCACGTGTTCCCACTGCCAGGGATGCACCGGCAGCCAGACGTACTCCTCACAGGCAGCGTCACAGGAAGCGGTCGTCTCCTCGCAGGCCGTGTCACAGCCTGCGGCCGGCTCCTCCAGGTCCGTGCCACCGGACGCGACCGGCTGTGCTGGGACGGCATCCGCCGCCGTTGGAGGGTCGTCGTCACTGTCCGTATCGGGTCCTGCGTCGCTGTCCGCGGCCGCGAACCGGGCCGCCAGCCTCGCCGCGAACGCCGTCCGGGTGGACGCGTCGAGTTCGGCCGCCAGCAGCCGCCGCTGGGTCAGGAGCTCGCCATCACCGACATCCTGGCCGTCGCCACCGGACGCTCCGGCCCCGGCCGGCCCGGCAGTCGTGAGGCCGGCAGTCGTGAAGGTGGCCAGCTCCGGATGGGCGGCAACCCACAGTAGCCGCAGGGGGATGGTTGCCTCCGGGGTGTAGCGGTCCGCGTCGGCGAGGCCGAAGCCCAGCCGTCCCTTGTTCGCGACCATGCACGGATGCCCGGTGGCGAAGCCCTCGAGCTCGGTGTACGTCGCGTCCGCGAGCTCGGCGGCAGAGCGGGCGGCGGCGAGCAGCCGCACGTCGGCGGCGTGCGTCGCGGTCAGCTCGCGGACGACGTCCGCGGTGACGTCATCCGGCCAGCCGAGCAGGCTCGCGGCGTCCAGGACGAAACGTACCGGGTCGTCCGCGGGGGCCGGGTCGTGCGACGGGGAGTGCCCACCGCGGGCCGTCGGCGCTGGGCCGTCCGTGGGGGCCGGCCGGCCACCGGGCCGGTTATCCGGCCGGCCCGGTGGGCCCGCGCGGCGCAGCGAGGAGGCGTCCAGCCACCAGGTGC
>NZ_CAKKTM010000052.1 GCF_920888515.1 Protofrankia sp. CiP1_Cm_nod1
CGGTGGGCCCGCGCGGCGCAGCGAGGAGGCGTCCAGCCACCAGGTGCCGAACGTGCCGCGGCTGGCGGTGAACGTGTAGGTGACATCACCGCAGGCCAGCCGGTAGCCGGCCGGTTCGCCGCGCCCGACGCGCGCCACCGGGGGCGTGGCCGCGGACAGCCCCGCCGGCCCGGTCACGCCCGCGAGGTCCGTGGTATCCGCCGGGCGCGCGGGATTCGTCGCGCCCGCCTGGTTCGCGGCATGTACAGCATGTACGTCACCAGCCGTGGTTACGGCGTTAGCCGTATTAGCCGTATTAGCCGTATTAACGGTGTTCGCGGGGCTGGCGACGGGCTGTGGGCGCAGCAGTTCCTCGTAGGAGAACTCCGCGATCAGCTTTGCCAGCAGGGCCTGCCCAGCCACCCGCCACAGGCGCGGCCGGCTCACGGCCCGCTCGTGTCCGTCCACTGCCCACCTCCGCTGGTTGGCGCGGGAATATCACCGTGCCGTGGACGCACGGCCGGCCCAGCCGCCGTGTCCGTCGATCCGGCCGCCAGGCCGGTAGCCGGCCGGGGCCTACCCGGGCCACGGCCCGTGCCAGGAGCGGGGCCATGACCAGTGCCATGACCAGTGCCAGGAGCGGGGCCAGGAGCGGGAGCGGAGCTGGGTGCCGGTGCGCCGGTGGGCGCGCCGAAGGTCGTGAAGGCCGATCGCCGCGGGACGCGGTAGGCCGCGCCGCCGGTCAGGTCGTCGAGGATCACCGCGGCCCGCCAGGCGCCCAGGCCGAGGTCGGGCGTGCCGACCCCGTGGGTGTGCAGCTCGGCGTTCTGGACGTAGATCCGCCCGCTGACCTGCGGCGCGGTCGCGAGCCGGTAGGCGGCGTCCACCTGGTACCGGCCGGCGTCGTCGAGGTCGAGCAGGTCCGTGACCGGGCCGAGCAGCGTGGGCCGGCGGGCGGCGTACCCGGTCGCGAGCACGACCCGGTCGGTCTCGACCGTGAACGCGCTGTCCTGCGGGACGTGCCGGCAGGTCAGCCTGATCCGCCCGCCCGCCGTCCGCGTCCCCGACTCGATCGCGACGTGGGGCAGCAGGGCCGCGTCCACGGACCCGCCGGCGACGGTCCGTTCGTACAGCAGGTCGTAGATCTCCGCGATCGTCTCGGCGTCGATGCCCTTGTACAGCTGCCACTGGGTGGGCAGGATCGCGTCCTTGGCCGCCTGGTCCAGACCGTGGAAGTACCGGACGTAGTCGGGTGTGAACTGTTCCAGGCCCAGCTTGGAGTACTCCATCGGGGCGAAGGCCGGCGTCCGTGTGATCCAGTGCAGGGCCTGGCCGGTTTCCGGCTGGGCGCGCAGCAGGTCGGCGAAGACCTCCGCGCCGGACTGCCCCGAGCCGACGACGGTCACGTGCCCGGCGCCGGCCAGGCCGGCCCGCCGCGTCCGGTACTCGGCGGAGTGGAACACCTCCGGCCCGAGCAGCCCGGCGAGCGCCGCCGGCACCGACGGTTCGGTCCCCACCCCCAGCACGATGTTGCGGGCCAGCACCGTCCGGGCGGCCCGGATGTGGCCGTCGGCCTGGACGCTCACCTCGGCCTCGAACAGCCCGGTGTCCGCACGCCAGCGCAGCGCGTCCACCCGGGCGCCGAAACGGGCCGACGCCAGGCCGGTGGCCACCCAGCGGCAGTAGTCGTCGTACTCCTGCCGCAGCAGGTGGAAGCGCTCGTGGAAGTAGAACCGGAACAGCCGGTCGTGCGCGTGCAGATAGGACAGGAACGACCAGCGGCTGGTCGGGTCGGCAAGGGTGACCAGGTCGGCGAGGAAGGGCACCTGCAGCCGGGTGCCCGGCAGCAGCAGGCCGGGATGCCAGGAGAACCCCGGCCTGGTCTCGAAGAACCGGGTGCGCAGTCCGGGCAGCCCGTCGGCGAGCGCGGCCAGCGAGAGGTTGAACGGCCCCAGCCCGACGCCTACCAGGTCGAACGGCTCGTCCTGCCCGCGCTGTGCGTCCGGGCGGTCCTGGTTGGACAGTCGGGCACTCACGATCCGAGCTCCGTGACGAGCGGGTTGGGGATATCGACGTACAGTGACTGAGTGGCGACCGGGCCGGCCAGTTCGTCGCGTCCGTCGACCGCTGTCGCGAAGTTCGCCTTGCAGCGCAGGACGGGGGAGCTCAGCAGCAGGCCGAACAGGCCCGGCACGGCCACGCCGTCGGCGGCCAGGTCGGCGCGTGCGCGCACCAGCAGGGCGCGCACGGCGGCCAGCAGGTGGGCCTCATCCGCCCGGTTGGCGGCACCCAGGGCGCCAGCCAGCCCGAACACGTTGTTGATCATAAGGTAGTAGAGCACCCGTTCGTCCACGAGAGCGTTGTCGAAGATCGCGGCGAGCCCGTCGCCGAACCCGGGCACGGCCCGGCGGGCGGCGTCCGCGTGGGACGCGGCGACATAGTAGCCCTGGCTGTCGCGGTACCAGCCGGCCGTGGGCCAGCCGTGGTCGTCCAAGGTGACCAGGCAGTTCTGCTGGTGCGCCTCCAGGCCGACCCCGTGGCGCGCGTACAGGTCGAGCGCCGGCGCGGCGACGACGCGCAGGTAACGGGCGAACCAGTCGGCGGCGATCTCGGCGGCGGGCCGCCCGGCCCGCGCCGCCAGCCCGTCGATGATCCTGGCGAGCATGGACGGGCCGGGGTCGGCGGGGTTGGCCGGGCCGGTGCGCACGGCCCGGTCCGGGCGGTCGGCGACCAGCCCGGCCACGCAGACCACCCGGTCGTCCGCGCCGAACGGGTTCACCCGGATCGCGCTGTCCAGCCCCGGGCCGGGCGCGCCCGCGGCCCCCGGGGCCGGGCTTCCCGCGCCCGGCGGGTTGAGACCGACCCACGCCGGATCCTCGAGCAGGTGGAAGCCGGGATGGGCGCTGGCCAGCCAGTCCCGCGGGCCCGCGTCGAGCAGTGCGCTGACCTGGGCGCTCAGCTCCAGTTCGCCACGCAGGTTGACCCGGCGGGAGTTGGTGATCCGCATCCCCAGGGAAAGTTTGATCATGACTGGCGCATCCGGCCGCCACACGGTGCGCAGCGACGCCGTCGGATACCACGGTGGCCCGGCCGGGCCGAGGTCCACCAGCAGGCCATCGGCGATCATGGCGGTGACGTCCGGCCGGGCACGCAGATGGCGGGCCTGCCAGGGGTGTGCCGGCAGGAGGAGGTGGCCGGCGGGGGCGGCGGGCAGGTCGCGGTCGGGCAGCAGGCGGCGCAGGAGTTCCGCCGGGCCGCGGCCGGCGATCGTCCCGCCCGAGGCCGCCACCGACGGGTGGGCGGCGAACCAGTGCAGCGCGAAGGAGCCATGTAGCTCTGGAGAGTATGTAGCCAGTTCCTCCGGCGAGGCGCCTTCGCGGCTCTTCGCTGTCGGATGGAACGGATGCCCGGTTATCAGCGCCTGTTCGGCGACGAGGAACAGCGGCAGGCCCGCCGCGTCGCCCGCTCTGTCCGCCACGGCAGACGCGCCCGCCCCGAACGGCATGGCCGCTTCGGCCGCTGCGGCCGCTGCGGCTGGTGTAAGCGGCACAGCCGGTAGGACGGCCGGGCCAGAGGGCGCGGCTGGTCCGGGCGGTGCTGTCGGCGTGCCCGGCGTAGCCGGTGCGCGGTGGGTGGTGGCGCGGGCTTCGATGTGCACGGCGATCCGCCGCAGCGAGTCGATGACGCGGCCGAGGCAGTCCGCGCCCGCCGACGCCGGCAGCCCCTGCCGGCTGGCGATCTCGCGGACGAGCAGGGCAGCCAGCAGCCCGGCGTCCACCGGCTGGCCTCCCGCGACCGGGCCTCCCGGGGCCGGGCCTCCCGCGACCTGGCCTCCCGGGGCCGGGCCGCCCGCGACCGGGCCTCCCGGGGCCGGGCCGCCCGCGACCGGAGCCTCCCGGCTCGGGCCTTCCGGGGCTGGGCCGCTGATGACCGGCGGGCCGAAGCGGTGCCAGCCGCAGGGTGAGCGATAGTGGACGGGCACCTCCAGGGCCAGGCCGGAGGCGGGCAGGCCGATCCGCAGCGGGCCGCCGTGGCGGTCCACTGCGATCCCGTTCTCCCGGACCCAGCAGCGCAGCAGCGTCTCGGTGACCCTGATGTCCGCGGCGGCCGCCGCGGGGGTGGGCCTCACGGGGGTGGGCCTCACGGGGGTGGGCCTCACCGGGGTGGGCCTCACCGGGGTGGGGAGGCTGCCGCGGTGAGGGCGTCGGCGAGGATGGCCAGTACCCGGTCGGCCTCGGCGTCGGTGATGGTCAGCGGCGGGAGCAGCCGCACCACCGCGTCGTGGCGCCCGCCGAGCTCGACGATCAGGCCCCGGGCCAGGCACTCGGCCCGGACACGGGCGGCCAGGTGCGGGTCTGCCGGCCGGGCGCCGAGGGCGTCCGGGCCGGCGTCGGGGTCGACCACCTCCAGGCCGATCATGAGCCCGCGCCCGCGGACGTCGCCCACGCAGGGCCGGCCCGCGGCGATTGTCCGCAGGTCGGCCAGCATCCGGGCACCGGCCTCGGCGGCGCGCAGATCCAGGGCTTCGGAGCGGACGAAACGCAGGGTGGCGACGCCGGCGGCCATCGCGAGCTGGTTGCCGCGGAACGTGCCGGTGTGTGCGCCGGGAGCCCAGCCGTCCAGCTCCTCCCGGTAGGCGATGACGGCCAGCGGCAGGCCGCCGCCGATCGCCTTCGACATGACGATGACGTCCGGGATGATGCCGCTGTGCTCGCCGGCCCAGAACGTGCCCGTGCGCCCTACCCCGGTCTGGACCTCGTCGAGGATCAGGGGGATGCCCCGCTCGGCGGTGATCCGGCGGATCGCCCGCAGCCAGTCGTCGGGCGCGGGCACCACCCCGCCCTCGCCCTGCACGGCTTCGACGATCATCGCGGCGGGCCGGGCCACCCCGCCGCACGGGTCGTCCAGGAGCCGTTCGATGTACTGGGCGGACAGCCGCGCGCCGTCCGGGCAGTCCCCGTCGGTGGCGCCCACGCCGAACGGGCAGCGGTAGGGGTACGGGTAGGGCAGCCGCACGACCGTGCCCACCGGCCGGAGGCGTTCCTTGATCGTGACGTTCCCGGTGACGGCGAGCGCACCAGCTGTCATGCCGTGGTAGCCGCCGGTGAACGCCAGCAGCGTGTCGTTCCCGGTGACTGTCTGGGTCAGCTTGAGCGCGGCCTCGACCGCGTCCGCGCCGCTGGGCCCGCAGAAGTGCAGCTTCGCCGAGGCCGCGAGGTCACCCGGCAGGCAGGACAGCAACTCGGCGGTGAACGCGTCCTTCTCGGGGGTGGCCAGGTCGAGCACGTGCAGCGGCGCGCCGGAGTGGAGCAGCCCGCGGATCGCCTCGTGGACGACGGGATGGTTGTGGCCGAGCGCGAGGGTGCCGGCGCCGGACAGGCAGTCCAGGTAGCGGCGGCCGTCCGCGCCGATCACCGTCATGCCCTCGGCGTGGACGGGGACGATCGGCAGGCTCCTGGCGTATGTCCGCGCGGACGACTCGCGCCGGCGCTGCCGGGCGAGGATTCCCTCGGCGCGGACCCGGCCGTCGGCGTCCGGCGCGCCATGGCCGCCGGTGGCGCCGGCCGTGGGGCCGGCATGGGCGCTGGATCCCGAAGGGCCGGCGGATTCGGAACCGATGGCGGATATCGTCAAGAAAGCGACTCCCGTCCGGTGGCCTGGGCGCCCTGAGCGATCCGGCCCGAGCGCCCGCTCCGGGGCCCGGGCGGGTGGCCCGGGGCCCGGAGGGTGCCGGGGTCCCGTAGACCTTTCCGGTCGGCGGATTCGATCCGGTGCGGGACCTCGGGCGCGGGCAGGGACATTCCCGCTCGATCATGCCACCTGTGAGCTTCCGTTGGGTTCAGGGAAGCCTAACCTAAGTAGTTATCGGCAGGGGGAGTGAACCGCAGGTGTAATCATCCTCTCGCTCGCCGCAATCCGACGGCGAACCCTGCCGATCCGGCAACGCCGAGCCACGTGGCACCCGCACGGCTGGCCGCGGCCCGGCGGCCCGGCGGCAGCCGCCGGCAGCGCAGTGGCAGCCGTAGGTGAAAACCGTCACCCCCACAGCGGCGGCCACCTACGGCCGGACGAGGCGTAGGTGGAAAGCGCTGTCGGGATGACGGGAACCACCTACGGATCCCGGCGGTCGGGGAGGGCCGCGGTGAGGTCCTCGAGCAGGTCGTCGATCGACTCGATGCCGACCGACAGCCGGACGAGGTTCGCGGGCACCTCCAGCGGGGAACCGGCCACCGAGACGTGCGTCATCCGCCCGGGGTGCTCGATGAGCGACTCGACCCCGCCCAGGGACTCGGCGAGGGTGAACACCCTGGTCCGCCGGCACACCTCGACCGCGGCCTCCTCGCCCCCGCGCAGGGCGAACGACACCATCCCGCCGAAGTCGCGCATCTGCTTCGCCGCCACCTGGTGGCCCGGGTCGTCCGGCAGGCCCGGGTAGTGCACGGCCGCCACCGCGGGATGCCCCGCCAGCAGCTCCGCGACGCGGCGGGCGTTCGCGCAGTGCCGGTCCATCCGGACCGCTAGGGTCTTCGCCCCCCGCAGCACCAGCCAGGCGTCGAACGGGCTGGGCACCGCCCCGGTCGCGTTCTGGATGAACCGCAGCCGTTCCCCCAGCCGCGGGTCGGACACCACCGCGGCACCGCCGACGACGTCGCTGTGCCCGCCGAGGTACTTCGTGGTCGAGTGGACCGCCACGTCGGCGCCGAGGAGCAGCGGCTGCTGCAGGTACGGGGTGGCGAAGGTGTTGTCGACGGCGAGCAGCGCGCCGGCGGAGTGCGCGATGCCGGCCAGCGCGGCGATGTCGGAGACGCCCAGCGTCGGGTTCGTCGGCGTCTCGGACCACAGCAGCCGGGTACGGCCCGGCCGGATCGCCGCCCGCACCGCGTCGAGATCCTCCAGGGGCGCCGGGGTGTACTCCACGCCCCACTCGGCGAACACCCGGGCGAACAGCCGGTAGGTGCCGCCGTAGGCGTCCAGCGGGATCACCGCGTGGTCGCCGGGGCGGCACACCGTGCGCAGCACCGCGTCCACGGCGGCCAGGCCGGAGGCGAAGGCGAGCCCCGCGGTGCCCGCCTCCAGCGCGGCCAGGCAGGTCTCCAGCGCGGTGCGGGTCGGGTTGGACGAACGGGCGTACTCGTACGCCCCGCGCGGGACCCCGACGGCGTCCTGCGCGAACGTCGACGACGGATGGATGGGGACGACCACCGCGCCGGTGACGGGGTCGGGGTCCTGCCCCGCATGGATTGCCACCGTCTCGAAGCCGCTGCCGGCCCACGTCTCGGCGCCGGCCGGCCACGCGCCGACCGGCGACGCGCCGACGGGTGACGCGCCGACGGGTGACGCGCCGACGGGTGACGCGCCGACGGGTGACGCGCCGACGGGTGACGCGCCGACGGGTGACGGGCGGCGCGGGTCGCCGGCCCGGGCCGCGGGGCCGTCCCCACCGGCTACCGCGCCGTCGATCGTGGGATCGCTGGTGACAGGGCCGTCGGCGCTGGTCATGGGCTCCTCGGTGGGTTACGGGGTGGCCAGGAAGCTGAGCAGGTCGGACCGGGTGAGGATGCCCACGGGGTTGCCGTCCTCCAGCACGAGCACGGCCGGCGCGGCGCCGAGGGCGGCGACCAGCACCGACAGCGGCTCGCCGGCGCCGACCGTGGGCAGCGGCGGCGACATGTGCGCGGCCACCGGGGCGTCGACAGCGGCCCGGTCGGCGAACACGGCGCCGAGCAGCTCCAGCTCGATGACGGCGCCGGCCACCTCGGCCGACCGCAGCGGCGGCTCCTGGCGGACCACCGGCATCTGGGAGACGTTGTACTCGCGCAGGTAGGAGATGGCCGCGCCGACGGTCTCGTCCGGATGCACGTGCACCAGGTCGGGCGGGCTGGACGCGTCGGCGGCCTTGCGGGCGAGCACCTCGGCGACCGTCGGCTCGTCCGAGGGAGGGTCGAGAAAACCGTAGTCGTACATCCACTCGTCGTTGAAGATCTTCGACAGGTAGCCGCGGCCGGAGTCCGGGAGCAGCACCACGACGCAGCCGTCGGCGTCCAGCTCCCGGGCCACCCGCAGCGCGGCGACCACCGCGAGCCCGCAGGAGCCGCCGACCAGCATGCCCTCGCGGCGGGCCAGCTCCCGGGTCATCAGGAACGAGTCGCGGTCGCTGACCGCCTCGACCCGGTCGACGACGGCCTTGTCGTAGGTGGTCGGCCAGATGTCCTCGCCGACTCCCTCCACCAGGTAGGGCCGCCCGCTGCCGCCGGAGTACACCGACCCCTCCGGGTCGGCGCCGACGACCTGTACCCGCCGGTCGCTGGCCTCCTTGAGGTAGCGGCCGGTGCCGCTGATCGTCCCGCCGGTGCCGATACCGGCGACGAAGTGGGTGACGCGCCCGTCGGTGTCCGCCCAGATCTCCGGGCCGGTGCTGGCGTGGTGCGCGGCGGGGTTGTGCGGGTTGGAGTACTGGTCCGGGCTCCACGCGCCGGGCGTCTCGGCGACGACGCGGCGGGCGACCGAATAGTAGGAGCGGGGGTCATCCGGGGCGACCGCGGTCGGGCAGACCAGCACCTCGGCGCCGTAGGCCCGCAGCACCGCCCGTTTCTCTTCGCTGATCTTGTCGGGCATGGTGAACACGCAGCGGTAGCCGCGGGCCGCGGCCACGATCGCCAGCCCCACCCCGGTGTTGCCGCTGGTCGGCTCGACGATCGTCCCGCCCGGCCGCAGCTGCCCGGCGGCCTCCGCGGCGTCGATCATCGTCAGGGCGATCCGGTCCTTCACCGACCCGCCCGGATTGACGTACTCCAGTTTGGCGAACACCGGGGCGGCAATACCCTCGGTGACCGCGTTCAGCCTGATCAGTGGGGTACCGCCGACCACCGCGGCCAGGTTCCCGTAGACACGCATGCGCCGCCCTCACCTTCGCCGCCGAGGTCCGCAGCCGCCGCTGGGCTCCCAGCGTACGCAGACCAGGCGCCCGCCGCAGGCCAAGCCGCACCGTGTCGCGGAGGCCGCGGAAATCACAGATGATCGCAGGGCCGCGCTGGCCGCGGCGGCTACGAAGATCACTCCTGCTCGTCGCGCCGGGCGGTCGAGGAGCCGTGGGAGCCGTGGGAGCCCGTGGTGTGCTTTGGAGCGGTATGTGCTGAGTCGCTGTGTGTCGAGTCGCTGTGTGTCGAGCCGGTGTGCGTCGAACTGGTGGCGGTCGAGCTCGTGTAGCCCGAGCCGGTGGACGTCGAGCTGGTATGGGTCGAGACGGTGTAGGCCGAGCCGCCGTGCGCCGGGCCGTGCCACGTCGAGCTCGAGCTCGAGTTCGTATGGTGCGTCGCACTCGTGTGGACGTGGGTGAAGCCGCCGCCCGGGTCCCGCGACACCGCGGCCCGCACCGGTGGGGGGTGCCCCAGGAACCCCTGCATGGCGAACTCGTATCCGTAGGCGCCGGCCATCGGGAAGACCACCACGTCACCGGCGCGCACCTCGTCCACGGTGATGTCACGGGCGAGGGTGTCCTCGGGCGTGCACAGTTCGCCGACCACGGTCACCGGCCGTCCGGCGACGCCTGGACGCGGGAAGTCGTACGGCCAGCCGTCCACCGCGACGACCCCGAAGTTATGCACGATCTCCCAGGACGTCGGCAGCTGGAAGTGGTGGATGCCGCCCCGCAGCACCACGAAGTCGGTGCCGTGGGCGTGTTTGACGTCGGTGACCTCGGCCGCGTACGCGCCGCAGTCGGCGACCAGCCAGCGCCCCGGCTCGAACAGCACCCGTACCCTGGCCGGGACCGGCGTCGCCCGCAGGCCGGCGGCGAAGGCGTCCAGGTCGAAGGGGCGCTCGCCGCGCCGGTCCGGCTCGAAGGGCACCCCCAGCCCGCCGCCGACGTCGACGACCCGCAGGTCGACGCCGTGCGCGGCGGCCGTGGCGGCCGCGTACCCCAGACACCAGCGGACGTACTCCAGGTGCGCGGCGGCGTCGAGGTTCCCGGATACGGCATGGACGTGGAAGCCGAGCACGTCGACCCAGGGCAGCGACCGGGCGACGGCCAGGACGTCGGGGACGTCCGCCTCGGGTATCCCGAAGGCGCTGGCCACGCCGCCCATCCGCAGCGAGCCGGCGAGGGCCACCCGGGACGGGTTGACCCGCAGCATGACCGGTATCCGGCGGCCCACCCGGCCCGCGGCGTGGTTCAGCCGGCGCAGCTCGCCGGGGCTCTCGACGTTGACGGCCACCTCGGCGCCGGTTCCGGCGGCCTCGACGAGCGCGGCCAGCAGCGGGGCGGACTTCCCCGGGCCGGAGGCGACGATGCGGGCGGGCCGCCCGGTCCGCTGAGCGCTGTCCAGCGCGAGCATGATCTCGTAACTGGAGGCGACCTCGAAACCGTCCACCCCCTGGCCGGCGGGGAGGTCGTGGCCGGCGGCGGGGCGATGTGCGCTGCGCGTCTGACGATCTCCGTGGCCGTGGCCGGTGGCGAGGGCGTCGAGGACCGGCGGGTAGCCGTTCGCCTTCACCGCATAGAAGATCGCGGCCCATGGCGGTAGCGCCGCTTTCAGCCGGGTGGCATTCCCGGCCGCGACGTCAAGATCGTAAACGTACGCGCTGACCGGATCGGCGTGCGCCCCGGCGGGAGGCTGTGACCCGGTGAAAGGCTGTGACCCGGTGAAAAACTGTGCGTCGGCGAAAGGCTGTGACGCGGCGAAGGCCGCTGACGCGGTGAAAGGCTGTGTCCCGGTAAAGGCCGCTGACACGGTGTGAACGGTGGGGGGACGGGCGGATCGGCCGGGGGCGCCGCCGCGTGTCTCGAGCGTGCCGCGCAGCCAGTGCAGCGTTGCCGCGGGTAGTCGGCTGACGGGCAGGGCGTGCAGCCGGCCGGCCGACGGTGGCAACTGCACGCGCGTTCAGCTCACGGCTGGACAGGTCACGGCTGGACAGGTCACGGTTGGACGGGTGACTGGACAGGTAGGTCGAACCAGAGGTATTTTCCCGAATCCACCGCCACCGCGCCCCAGCTGCCGGCGAGAGCGTCCAGGACGAGCAGACCACGGCCGCCCTCGCTGCCGAGATCCACCTGCTGCCGCTGCGGTAGCACGACGGAGGTGTCCGAGACGGAGGCGTGCACGAGACCGGGCCGTAGTTCGAGCAGTAGCCAGACGGGTGGTTTGCCGTATTTGACCGCATTCGTGACCAGTTCGCTGACCAGGAGCTCCGCTGTCCCGACGGCTTCCTCGGGCAGATTCGTGCGGGCCAGCTGCTCCCTGAGCGCGCGGCGTGCCTGCGGGACGGCCGCGGGCACGTAGGGCAGCTCGACCAGCAGGTGGGTGGCCGAGGGGCGCAACGCCGACGCGCGGGTCATCATGTCCTTTTCCACCCCGTCTGTGTATTCATTGATCACCGAATCCGACGTGACGACATCCCTGTACGTCTACCCACAGGCCGGCTATTCCAAGCACTTCCGGTCTTTCACGGTCAACGGGCGGATGCCGGATAGTTTTTATGACGTACGGTAACGGTACCGCTTGGTTCCGTCACCACCTTCAGGGGAAAGGTTGAGCTGGATCGCGGAGTGTCATGTTGGTATGCGGGCGGCGAGCACCGCGACGTCGTCACGCAGCCGGCCGCCGGCGAACCGCTCGGCAGCCGCCCGCAGCCGCTCCGCGATCCCCTTGGCGGACATCCCGGCGCAGCCGCGCAGGGTCGCCAGCAGCCGCTCCTCACCGAAGAGCTCCCGGCCACGGCGTGCCTCGACGACCCCGTCGGTGTAGAGGACGAGCGCGTCCCCGGCCCGCAGCGACACCCGCACCTCGGGAAAGATCGCGTCCTCGTCGTCGAGGACCCCCAGCAGCGTCCCCGGCTGCGCGACGAACACGGCCGTCCCGTCCGCCCGGAGGAGAACAGGCAACGGATGCCCGGCCATACAGATCGACATCACCCGTTCGGCCGTCCGCGCGTCGGACCGGGCACCCGGCCGCGCCGGGCCGGCGGGACCACGCGCCCCCGAAGGCCCTGGGCCGCCTGACCGCCCCGGCTCGTCGGGCAGGCCGGGCTCGTCTGCTGGCAGGCCGGGCTCGCTCGGGGGGCCGGGTTCGCCCGGGGGGCGCAGCTGGGCCGCCGCGAGCGTGCAGAAACGTCCCTGACCAGCGGGATTCGGGTAGCTGGTGGTGTCCCGCAACGCCCGGTTGAGATCCATCATGATGTCGGGCAGGTTGTGGCGCTGGCCCGCCAGCAGCCGCAGCACGGCCCGCGCGACCCCGGTGACGTTGGCGGCTTCCGCGCCCTTGCCGCAGACGTCCCCGATGATGATCGTCCAGCCGCCGTCCGGATCCGGGACGAGGTCAAAGAAGTCACCGCCGACCTCCAGTCCGGCTCGCGCCGAGCGGTAGGACGAGCCGAGCTCGATCCCGTCGATGCGGGGCAGTTCGGGCGGCAGCAGCCCGGCCTGTAGCTCGCCGGTCACCTCCACCTGCTGGCGGAACAGGCGGGCGTTGTCGACCGTGAAGGCCGCGCGGCGGGCCAGGTCGGTGAGCAGTTCGATCTCGTCGGCCTCGAAGCTGTTCCCGGCGGCGCGGCCGAGGGTCAGCACACCCAGCACGCGGCGGCGGGCGCACATCGCGGCGATGACGGTGGGAGCGCCGTCGACGGTGGCCACCCGCACGGTGTCGGTGAGCGCCGCCCGCACGTGGGCGACCAGCGTCCCGGCCGGGTCGCCCGCCCAGGCGGACAGGGCACCGGCCGCGGCCTCGTCCACGTGGCCGACGGCGGCCAGTTTGATCGCGCCGTCGTCGCGCAGCAGGTGGACCGTGCACCAGCGGGCCAGCCGGGGCACGGGCAGGCGCGCGAGCAGGGCCAGGCTCCGCTCGGTGTCGAGGCTGCCCGCGAGCAGGTCGGACGCCTCGGCCAGGAAGGACAGCATGCCGATCCGACGTTCCTCGGCCCGCCGCAGATGGGCACCGCCGAGAGCCAGCGCCATCCAGCGGGCGACCAGCTGGATCCGCTCCTCGACATCGTCGTGGGCACCGTCATGGACATCGTCATGGACATCGCCATGAGCACTGTCGTGAACACCGTCGTGAACACCGCCGTGGACGTTCCCATGAACGCTGTCGCGCCCATGAACGCTGTCGCGGACACTGCCGTGGACGCCGTCCTCGTCGTCGAGTCGGTACCCGCGGGCCGCGCCGGTGGGCGCCCTGCCGGTGGGCGCAGGCAGGCCCGGTGCCCACAGCAACAGCTCTCCGACGATCCCGTCACGGGAGTCCAGCGGGATGCGCCGGGCGTCCCGCTCCGAGCCGGTCGGGCCGAAAGCCGCCACCACCTCCGCCGTTTCCGCCCGGTTACGGCTGCGCCGCACCAGGCCCGCCCCAAACGACGGCAGCGCGTCGAGGAACTGCGCCAGCAGCTCACCGACCTCCTCCTCGGCCGACAGGACGCGGGTGAGGGCCGGCGAGAGCAGCCGCGCCGGCCGGCGCGGGCCCACCACCGCGCCGCCAGCGCCTCCAGCGCCTCCAGCGCCTCCGGGGCCCCAGCGCCGCCAGCGCCTCCGGGGGCCCCAGCGCCGCCAGCGCCTCCGGGGGTCACCGTGGCTCCTGTTGTGGCTCCGGTGGCACCCGCGGCCGCCGTGGCAGGTGCGCCCATCCCGGCTGGCAGGGGGCTGGCGGTGGATCCGCTCCCATGGCCCGGCAGGCCGGGGAGCGCCGTCCGGATGCCGGCGCGGGCCGTCTCGGCGGCCGCGGCGGCCGGGCCGCCCCCGCCCGCGGCTTCGGTGCCGGCGGACGAACCGTCGGGGACGTCGAGGCGGAACCACACCTTCTTGCCCGTCCGGTCGTGCTCGGTGCCCCATGCCGTGCTCAGCGCGTCCACCAGCGACAGGCCGCGGCCGTCCTCACGCAGGCTGTCGATGCCGTCGTCCGCGATGGGCCCGCCGGTGACACTCCCGGGTGCCGCCGGCCGGCGCGCGCCGGCCGGCGTGGACCCGGGTGCCGCTGAGCTCCCCGGGCCGTCGATGGCCGCCGGGCGGACGGCGGCGGGGGCGTGGCCGGGCTGGCCGGCGATCGGCACCGCGCCCAGTGCCAGGGGATAACGGTCACTGACCGCGACGATGAGTCGTCCGTTGTTGTGCCGGATGTCGACTGTCGCGTCGGTGCCGGCGTGCACGATCACGTTGGTCACAAGCTCGGTTACTAATAGTAGTATTATATCGACGGTATCGGCGTGGAGACGGCCGTGCAACGTGTCGATAATGAACCGGCGGGCCGATCTCGGTGAATCGATGACCGGTGGAAGTGTGAGGGTGCGGCGGAACCCCTCTTCGCCGAGCATGTGAAGCATGCCGGTCAGTCTCTCCTGTGTTGTCCGGTCATGAGGGATTGGCCGTCGCAGGGGGCGCGGCTGGCGGATCTTCCGAGCCGGTCCGGCCGGCACGCGCGGCACCAGGCCGGATGGATCCGCTATATCCGCACAGCAAGCCCTGACGGATACTGTCGCCGAGCACTGCTGGATGCTTGATGAACGGGCGCCGGTCCGTTCCGATGGTCTGCCAGACGTGAGAGATTCCCGCGCACGCCGGTTTGGAGGGCTCCACCATGACGATGGTGTCGGAATCCGCGCCCGTGGACGACCACTTCATCGACGATTTGCTCGGTGCGCTGACGGCGTTGTGCGCGGGTGACTTCTCCGTCCGTCTCGGGGAGCGGTCCGGCCGCGACGCGCTGGTCGCCCAGCGCTTCGACGAGCTGGCCGCCCTGCAGCAGCGGCACTCCGGGGAGCTGGAACGGGTCAGCAAGGTGATCCGGCGGGACGGCCGGCTGACCGAGCGGATGGCCGACCTCGGTTTCGAGGGTGGCTGGGCGCTGTCGAGCCAGGCGGTCAACTCGCTCATCGACGACCTCGCGCGCCCGACACACGAGGTCGCGCGTGTGATCGCGGCTGTCGCGGATGGCGATCTCTCGCAGCACATGGCGCTGGAGATCGCCGGACAGCCGGTGCGGGGTGAGTTCCTCACGATCGGCACGACCGTGAACACCATGGTGGACCAGCTCTCCTCGTTCGCGGACGAGGTTACCCGGGTGGCGCGGGAAGTGGGTACCGAGGGCAACCTGGGCGGCCAGGCACGAGTCAAGGGCGTCTCCGGGGTGTGGCGGGATCTGACCGAGTCGGTGAACTCGATGGCGGGCAACCTCACCAGCCAGGTCCGCAACATCGCCCAGGTCACGACGGCGGTGGCGCAGGGCGACCTGTCCCAGAAGATCACTGTGGACGCGCGAGGTGAGATCTACGAGCTCAAGTCGACCGTGAACACGATGGTCGACCAGCTCTCGGCGTTCGCCGACGAGGTTACCCGGGTGGCCAAGGAGGTCGGTACCGAGGGCAGGCTCGGCGGGCAGGCCCAGGTAAAGGGCGTGTCCGGGGTGTGGCGGGATCTCACCGACTCGGTGAACGTCATGGCCGGCAACCTCACCACGCAGGTGCGCAGCATCGCCGAGGTCGCGGCCGGGGTCGCCCGCGGTGACCTCACCCGTCAGATCACCGTGGACGCCCGGGGCGAGGTCGCTGCCCTCGCCC
>NZ_CAKKTM010000053.1:0-5416 GCF_920888515.1 Protofrankia sp. CiP1_Cm_nod1
ACACCGTGAACACCATGGTCGACCAGCTCTCCTCGTTCGCGGACGAGGTCACCCGGGTGGCCAAGGAGGTCGGCACCGAGGGCAAGCTCGGCGGCCAGGCGACGGTCGACGGGGTGGCCGGTACCTGGAAGGCCCTCACCGACAACGTCAACCAGCTCGCGTCCACGCTGACCACCCAGCTCCGGGCGATCGCCGAGGTGTCGACCGCGGTCACCCGCGGTGACCTCACCCGTTCGATCACGGTGGAGGCCGAGGGCGAGGTCGCCGAGCTCAAGGACAACATCAACCAGATGATCGCCAACCTGCGGGAGACCACTGAGAAGAACGCCCAGCAGGACTGGCTGAAGTCGAACATCGCCTGGATCGGCGGCAAGATGCAGGGCCAGCGCGACCTGTACGCGGTCTGCCAGATGATCATCAGTGAGATGACGCCGGCGGTCGGCGCCCAGCTCGGCACGGTCTACCTGCTCGACTTCATCGAGGGCGACAAGCTGCGGCACGTCGCCGGCTACGGCTCGGCGCCCCGCAAGCGCTCCGACGGCACCTTCCTCTTCGGGGAGGGCCTCATCGGCCAGGCCGCGGTGGAGAAGAAGCGCATCCGGGTGGAGCAGGTGCCCGCCGGCTACCTCTACATCCGCAGCGGCCTCGGGGAGGCCCCACCGAGCGACCTGGTCGTCGTGCCGGTCCTCTTCGAGGAGCAGGTGCTCGGGGTCATCGAGCTCGCGTCCTTCACCCAGTTCTCCGAACTGCACCTGCACCTGGTCGACCAGCTCGTCGACACGATCGGCGTCGTCCTGAACACGATCATGGCGAACGCGCGGACGGAGGAGCTGCTCGCCCAGTCGCAGCGGCTCACCCAGGAGCTGCGCTCGCAGTCGGTGGAGCTCCAGCGCACCAACAACGAGCTGGAGGAGAAGGCCGCGCTGCTGGAGGAGAAGAACCGGGAAATCGAAATGGCCCGCATCGGGCTGGAGGAGAAGGCCGAGCAGCTCGCCCTGTCGTCGCAGTACAAGACCGAGTTCCTGGCGAACATGAGCCACGAGCTGCGCACACCGCTCAACAGCCTGCTGCTGCTGGCGAAGCTGCTCGCCGACAACCCGGAGGCCAACCTCAGCGCCAAGCAGATCGATTTCGCCGAGACGATCCACTCGGCCGGTTCCGAACTGCTCGAGCTCATCAACGACATTCTCGACCTGTCGAAGGTCGAGGCCGGCAAGATGGACGTCGAGGCCGCCACCGTCCGCACCACGACCCTCTGCGACGCGGTCGCGCAGATATTCGGCCCGCTCGCCGAGGAGCGGGGGCTGTCATTCGAGGTGACGGTCGCCAACGACGTCCCGGCGGAATTCGTCACCGACGAGCAGCGCATTCAGCAGGTGCTGAAGAACCTGCTGTCCAACGCGGTGAAGTTCACCGATTCCGGTGAGGTGCGGCTGGATGTCACCGTCGCGTCCGACGAGATCGAGTTCACCGCGCCGAGCCTGTCCGCCGCGCCGGTGGTGCTGGCGTTCAGCGTGTCCGACACCGGTATCGGGGTGGCGTCCGACAAGCTCCGCATGATTTTCGAGGCCTTCCAGCAGGCGGACGGGACGACGTCGCGCCGCTACGGCGGGACCGGGCTCGGCCTGTCGATCAGCAAGGAGCTCGTGCGGCTGCTCGGCGGGGCCATCGGGGTCGCCAGCGCTGTGGGCCAGGGCAGCACCTTCACCCTGTACGTACCGTCGGTGATGCCCTCGGAGGTCCTGCCCTCCACCACCCCCGGGGACAACGAGGGAATCATCATGCTGTCCGGGGAGCCCCGCGCGGCGGCGTCGCACCGGCTGGCCGGGATGCAGGGCAGGCAGGCGCTGGAGGAATCCCGGCTGGCGGGGGGGCCGGCCACCATGGCCTGGCCGGGCCGGGCGGGACCGGGCAAGGACGGACCGGTCAGGAACGGGTCGGCCACGGAGGAGCCGGGCGCGGTGTCGGTGCCGGTGCCGGCAGCACGACGTTCGTCACGTTCGGTTCCGGGCGCGACGGGGCCGATGGCGACCGGCACCTCCTTCCTCACCGAAGCGCCCGAGGAGTTCGCCCGCCGCGAGCCCGTCAGCGGGCTGGACGAGACCGACCCGCTGGTCGGCACGACCGTGCTCGTCGTCGACGACGACGTCCGCAACGTGTTCGCCCTCACCAGCGCGCTGGAGATGCACGGCATGCGGGTGCTGTACGCGGACAACGGCCACGACGCGATCCGGCTGCTCCAGCAGGAGGGCTCGATGATCGATCTGGTGCTGATGGACGTGATGCTGCCGGGCCTGGACGGGAACGAGACCACGTCGACGATCCGGCAGATGCCCGCCTTCGCCGCCCTGCCGATCGTGGTGCTGACCGCGAACGCGATGCCGGGCGACCGGGAGAAGAGCTTCGAGGCGGGCGCGACCGACTACATCACCAAACCGGTCGACCTGAGGCATCTGCTCAGTGCCATGCGGTCGCATCTGTAGGCGGCCGCGTCCGGAGCAGGTGTGGAACGGAAGCCTCGAAGTTCGCGCCGATGCCCGCTTGTATCGCCTGCCCGCCGACGCGGGGCCCGCGGGTACGGCGCGGGTACAGCCCGCGGGTACGGTGGGCGCCGCGGCTACCGGCGCCCGGCCCGGCCCGGGTAGCCCGGGCCGGGCGCCTGGATCGGATGTTTTGTCAGGGATACTTCCTGGGAACGGAACGTGAGTATTGCGGAAGGCGTGTGGTCGCGGATGCCTGGCCGCTTGAGAGGGCTTGTACGGTTGGGTTTTGGCGCATGTCCCCAATGCTGGCAATGCGCCGTGGGCGAGGAGGCGGGCAGGTGACCGAGCGCAAGGGCGGCCTCGTGGGCGCTGGGGACGCTGTGGGCGCTGTGGACGCCGAGGACGCGCACGGTACGGAGCGTCCGCGCAGCAAGATCCTTCTGGTGGACGACCGGCCCGACAACCTGATGGCTCTCGAGGCGATCCTGGCCTCCCTCGACCAGGACCTGGTCACCGCGTCGTCCGGGGAGGACGCCCTCAAACGCCTCCTGGTGGACGATTTCGCCGTGATCCTCCTGGATGTGCAGATGCCGGGCATGGACGGTTTCGAAACCGCGCACCGCATCAAACAGCGCGGCCGGACGCGGGACACCCCGATCATCTTTCTCACCGCGATCGACCGGGAGCCCCATCACGCGTTCCGCGGGTATGCCGTCGGCGCGGTCGACTACATCGCCAAACCGTTCGACCCGTGGCTGCTGCGCGCAAAGGTCACGGTATTCGTCGAGCTGTTCGAGAAGAATGAGCGGGTCGCCGAGCTCGCCCGGGCGAGGGTCCGCGACTTCGACCTGATGACCGAGATCGCCGAACGGCTGTCCGCGCTCGAGGTCCTGCTGGAGGGCACCTCCCCGAGCGTCCCCGAGGAGACCATCGCCGCCGCGGCGGCCGAGGTCCGCGGCCTGGTCACGCGGCTGCGGCCGTTCTCCCGGGCGGGCGGCGGCCCGCCGGCCACGGCATCCTGACCGCGGGTGTTCCGGGGCCGGGTGTTCCGGTTCCTGGCCGGGGGTCGCGGGGGCGCGGCCTGGCCGCGGGGAAGCGCTGCCCGCGGTCGTCCGCGCAGGGCGTGAGCTGGGGGAGTCTGCCGCTCGGTTCGCTTTTCGATCCGGGCGGGCCCGGTGAGTGTACCGAACGACAAACCCACAGCGATCTTTTCCGTTGGCCGTCGACCATGCGGTCACGCATGGTCGTATGACTGGCGCTCCGGGAGCCGCAGAGCGGGCCGATCCTGGAACCTGCCGACGCCGGGAGCCCGGCGGGGCCCGGAGATCCACCGAAGGCCTCAGGGCCCGCCGAAGGCCTCACCTCAGAGCCTGCCGAAGTCCTCAGGGCCCGCCGAAGGCTCAGGGACCTGACGAGGGCTCAGGACCTGGCGAAGTCGAGCAGCACCTCGATGATCCCGTTGTTCTCGACCCGGATCCCGCCGGCGTTCGGCGGCTCGACGCCGTAGTCACTGAAAGTGACGGGGATCTGCCCGCTGACCCGGATCTGCCCGCCGGTGAGCTGGGTGTCCAGCGGGACGGTGACGGTCCTGGTGACGCCGTGCACGGTCAGCTCGCCTGTTGCCTGGTAGGTCTTCCGCTCGCCCTCGGCGGGCACCGATCCGAGGTCGATCGGCTGGGTCAGCCTGAAGCCGGCCGTGGGGAACCGGGACGTTTCCATGATCCGGCCGCGGAACTGGCTGTCGCGCGGCGACTGGTCGCTGGTGATGGTGGCCACGTCCACGCTGAAGTCGGCGGACGGCACGGAGGTGCCGCTGACGACCAGCTTCCCGGTGACGGACGAGGTCCGGCCGACCGCGGTGGTGTCCTGCCCGAACAGGACCTCCTTGACGCGGTATCCGGCCTGCGAGCCGGCGGCCACCGTCCACGTCCCGTCGGCGGTGGTGTAGGCGGCCGTGGCGCCGGCGGCCGGGCCGGTCGCGGTGCCGCCGGGCGCCGGCGCGCTGTCCAGCGACAACTTGGCCGGCGGATCACCCTCGATGAAGTTGATGTAGACGAACGGCCCGCCGGCCACGAGGGCGGCCAGGGCCACCACGCCGATCACCAGACCCTTCACCCAGCGTGGCCGTTTCTTTTTCGTCGGGCCTGACGGGCCTGACGGGCCCCATGGACTCGGTGGACTCGGCGGTCCTGCCTGCTCCGGTGGGCCCGGCCGGCTCGGCGGTTGCGATGAGTCGGCCGGACGGGACGCATCGGCTATCATTGATCACTCCTCGGTGGTTGCGTGGCCGGCTTGTAGTCCGTGCTTGTAGTCCGTGCTTGTGCTCCGTGGCTGCTGATAGCCCTGTGGTGGATTGTGGCCGGTTTGTGACGTCTGGCACGAGGCGTCCACGTGCGCTACCGGTCGCATGGGTCGGATGTTGCACGAGCAACATAAAAAAATCATGAATATGATTCGGCTCGGCATGCTGTCAGCCTGGCGACACGGACCTGTCGGCCCGGCCCCGAATCCCGTTGGCAGCTGCCCACCACCGTCACCGCGATGTGCCCTCCCGCGGGCCGGCACCACCGGAGGGCTCCACCAGGGGACTCCGCCGGACGGCCGGGTGGCGCCGGCCCGGTCGTCCGGCGGGCGAGGTCAGGCCGGGGGAGAGCCGAGCGCGCGCAGGTCGGCCTGCATCTGGTCGATCTCGACGGCCTGGTTGATGACCATCACCCGGGCCAGCGCCCGGACGTCCGTCTCCCGCGCGTGGGCCGCCGCGTGCTGAGCCATCGTGATCCCACCCCGGTGATGGCGGATCATGAGCGTGAGGAAGAGGACGTCCAGCTCCCGGCCCCGCGCCGTGGACAGCTGGGCCAGTTCGGCGTCGGTGGCCATCCCCGGCATCCGCGACGAGCCACCGGGAGCCGTGCCGGACGGGGCGGCTGTGCCGG
>NZ_CAKKTM010000053.1:5852-14557 GCF_920888515.1 Protofrankia sp. CiP1_Cm_nod1
CTGGCCGGTGTCGTGACCAGCGTGGCCGCCGCTGTCCCGCATCCACCGCATCGGCGGTTCGGTCGAGACCTGCGGCAGGCCCCAGCCGGTCAGCCAGGCCGACATGATGCCGATCTCCCGCTGCTGGGCGAGCGCGATGTCCTGAGCGACGCCGCGTTGGGTGACATCCGCGCCGGCGCGGAACTCCACCATCGCCATCTGGACGGCCTGGGCGTGATGGGTGGACATGTCGTAGGCGAACCCGGCGTCCACCGAGTCCGCCCCCGGTGGACGCTCGACGAGACCGCGCAGGCCCGCACCGGCCGCCACCAGGGCGAACGCCACCACGGCCAGCAGCGCCACCCAGGACGCCCGCGGCCACGTCCGTGACCGGATCCGGCCCGCGTGCCTGTCGGCGTGCCCGTCGGTGGGCGTGGCCGCGTCGGTGGCCCGCTTCGCCGTCGTGCCGTCCGTGCTGTCGTCGGCCACCGTGGTCAGATCTGCATCTGGGAGTTGAACACGAACGTCCGCTTGCCTACCTGGACCCTGGTCCCGGGGACCAGCGGGGCCGGTTCGTGCGGGTTCAACGGGGTCCACACGGTCGCCTCGGGCGGGGCGATGTACGTCCCGTTCGCGGAGCCCTGGTCCGCGATCACCGCGTCCCAGCCGTTGAGCGTGATGACGGCGTGGACCCGGGAAACCGCGCTCTCACCGTCCTCGACCAGTAACGGAATCGCGCGGCCGGCCCGGACGGCGTCGTCCCGGTCGGGCTGCCTGCCGATCACGATGTCCTTGTCGACGTTGACGGTCCGGCCGTCCTCGAAGACGATCACCCCGATGGTCGGCCGCGGCCCCCGGACAGGGTTGCCGGTCTGCTGGGCCAGGGACAGCCCGCACTCGGTGCAGTAGGGCGCGGCCGGGTGGTTGAAGTGGCCGTTGGCGCAGAGAATGCCCTCGACCTGGGCTTCGGAGCTGCCCGGCAGCATGGTCGGGGCGTCCTGGTCGTCGAACAGGTCGGCGACGTCGAAGCCGCGGCCGGGCAGCTCGGTCAGCGCCTCGCTCTCGGTGTCCTCGACATGCGCGGCCGGGTCGTGCCCGGCGAGCTCGGTCGGCGGATCGTCGTTCGTGGCGGTGAGCGCGGCGAAGTCCTCGAGCTGCGTGGGCTCGGCGGCCCGCAGCCGGGCGGCGGTGTCGAGCTCCTGCTCCCTGCCGTGCTCCTGCTCCCTGCCGTACTCCTGCTCCCTGCCGTGCTCCTGCTCCCTGCCGTAGCCCTGCTCCTCGCCGTACCCCTGCTCCTCGCCGTGCCCGTCCTCTTTGCCGTACCCCTGTTCTTCTTTGCCGTAGCCCTGTTCCGCGCCGCGCTCCCGCTCCTTGCTGTGCAGCGGTGTCAGGGCCGGCGGAGCGCTCGACACCGACCCGTCGGCGCCCCTGGCCGGCGCGGCGTCCACCGACGGGATCGGTGCCGCCCCGGTCATCGGGTTGCGGGGCCCGCCGAAGCCGGCGGCGAAGTCCTCATCGGCCCCTCGGGGCGGGACGAAGACGGGCCCGCTGCTGGCCACCAGGCTCACCCCGATACCGGGTACCGCCCCGATCCGCAGGTCCAGCGGGAAGGCGTCGGCGGCCGGGTTGTTCGCCGCGCCGTAGGCGCTGCCGACACCGGCCGGTCCGAGCGTGCCGGCCGGGCCGATGTCCAGGCGGGCGAACCCGGTCGGCAGCAGGCGGTCCACCCAGGTGGCCGACTCGATCCCGGAGAGGGTGAGCGGGGCGGGGCCGTGGACGACCACCTCCAGCGCGCCGTGGATCAGCACGGCCAGCCGGTCGCCGACCTCCGCCAGCAGGGCGAAGTCGGGTACCACCTCCGGGTCGGCGTCGACGAGCAGCCCGGCGACCCGGCGCACCAGCCGCCGGCCCGTCCCCGAGGCAGCCCCCGCCTCGCCGGCCGCCTCGGCGCACAGCGCCAGCAGCGTCTTGGTCATGTCCGACGTGCCGGGGCGGCCGGTGCTGGCGATGACAAGAACGTCCGACAGGCGGACCACCACACCGGTCCCGGCATCATGTCCGGCTGCCACCACGACCCGGAAACCGTCAAGTCCCGCCATCGTCGCGCCCCTTGTCCTTCGTCCCTGGCCTGCGTCGGCCGCTGCCCCGCCCCTGCCGGCGCGTCCGGCCCGCCGGTGCCGGGCCATCCGCCGGCGTCCGGCGTGTCCCACCCCGGTGAGCCACGTGTACCAACCATCCTGCCGGTGGATCGGGCAGACGTCAGCAACATGTCGGCTACCAGCGGACTTTCCCTCAGGAGAAGACCGTCACCCGGCCGTTGCCGGGGGGAGCAGCCGCCACGAGCGGGCCGTCCGCCCGCCGGGCCGTGACGTTCGGTCAGGACGTTCGGCCAGGACGTTCGGCCGGCCAGAAGCCCGGTCCGGGGTCAGCCGAGGGCCCGGTCCAGGTGGAGGGCCGCGCTGATCAGGGCGAGGTGCGTGAACGCCTGCGGGAAGTTGCCCAGCGCCTCCCCGGACGGCCCGATCTCCTCGGCGTACAGGCCGACGTGGTTGGCGTAGGTCAGCATCTTCTCGAACACCAGCCGGGCCTCGGCGACCCGGCCGGCCCGGGTGAGCGCCTCGACATACCAGAACGAGCACAGGTTGAAGGTGCCCTCGTCCCCGTGCAGCCCGTCGCTGCCGTCCGCCGCGTAACGGCGTACCAGGCTGTCGCTGACCAGTTCCTCGCCGAAACGGTCGAGGGTCGAGAGGAAACGGGGGTCGGTGGGCCCGGCGAACTTCACCAGGGGCATGCACAGCAGGGACGCGTCCAGCCGGGACGACCCGGGATGCTCCATGTACGCGCCACGGACCGGATCCCACGCCGCGGTCTGGACGAACCGGTACGCGCGGCCGGCGTACTCCTTCCACTCGTTGGTCGGGCCGGGCAGGCCGCGCTGCCGGGAGATCCGGCACGCCCGCTCGAAGGCCACCCAGGTCATCAGCGCCGAGTAGGTGAAGCGCTGCCGGCCGCCGCGGGTCTCCCAGATGCCCTCGTCGGGCTCCTCCCAGTGCTTGGCGAGCCAGTCCAGCTGGCGGGAGAGCGCCTCCCACAGCTGGAAGGAGATCGGCGCGGCGAGCTTGTTGTAGAGGTACACCGAGTCCATGAGCTCGCCGTAGATGTCGAGCTGGAGCTGCCCGGCGGCGCCGTTGCCGATCCGCACGGGTCTCGAGTCGCGGTAGCCGCGCAGGTGCTCGAGGACGATCTCGTCGAGGTCGGCGTTGCCGTCCACGCTGTACAGGACGTGCAGGCCCTTGTCACCGGGGGCCTCCTGGCAGCGCTGTTCCAGCCAGTCCATGAACGCGGCGGCCTCGTCGGTGAACCCGAGCGTCATGAGCGCGTAGATGGTGAACGCGGCGTCACGGATCCACGTGTACCGGTAGTCCCAGTTGCGGATGCCGCCGAGCTCCTCCGGCAGGGAGGTGGTGGGCGCCGCCACCAGCGCGCCGGTGGGCCGGTAGACCAGCAGTTTGAGCACGAGCGCGGAGCGGTTCACCATCTCCCGCCAGCGGCCGTGGTAGCGGCTGCGGCGCAGCCAGTTCTGCCAGTAGGTCAGGGTACGGTTGAACAGCTGTTCGGCCTCGCCGTCCACCAGTGGGCGGATCGGCGTGTTCCACTCCAGGACGACGTCCGCGCTGCGTCCCGTATCGAGCGCGAATGTCGCGGTGACGCCGGTGCCGTCGCTGGCCAGCGGGATGGCGGTACGCAGGGTGAGGCTGCCGACGGGAGAGTCGAACACCGCGCCCTGGCCCTCGACGATCGTCACTGTGTGTGATACCCGCCCGTAGTCGAAGCGCGGGTGGCAGCGCAGCGAGAACTCGGCCCGGCCACGTACCGCCCTGGCCTGCCGGACGACCGCGTGCGGTGACTCGGTGACGTCGCTGTCCACCGGGACCATGAAGTCGACGACCTCGCCGACGGCCTGCGGGGCGAGGAAACGGGTCATCAGGACGTTGGAGTCCGGCAGGTAGAGCTGCTTGGCCCGGGAGCCGGGACAGTGGATGCGGAAGGAGCCGCCGCGTTCGGCGTCCAGCAGGCTGGCGAACACCGAGGCCCCGTCGAAGCGCTGCGGACAGTACCAGTCGATGGTGCCGTCGGTCGCGACGAGCGCCACCGTGCGCAGGTCGCCGATGACCGCGTGCTCTTCGATGGGCGGATAACCGGTCACGCGCATGGATGGCCTCTCCGGTGGGCTGTCGACGGAATCATCGTCCGGGCGGTACGTCCGGGCGGTATGCGGTGGATTCTCGATCACGCGGGCGCCGTTCGGGCGGCAGCCGTCCATCGCCGGCCGCCGGCCGTCGCCAGCCATCGGTATCCACCGGGCACGGGCCCGGGGCTTCCGCGAACGTACGTCCGGCCGCCGGCCCGTGAGCGCCGACTTCTCGAAGTGTCAGCTTCTCGAAGTGTCAGGCGATACCGATCGACCGCCGTGGGGCTACCTTGGAGCTTGCCGGCACCGCGTCCGGCAGCGCTGCCGATGTCAGTGGCGCCGATGTCAGCGCTGCCGATGTCGGTGGCGCCCGGCGTCGCCACACAGCCAGTGCGCTGCCCTGGCGGAGTGGGCCGCCGAGGAACGCCGGCGGCGGTGGGACAGCATCGCTGACGGTGGCGTTGCTGGCGACGGTGTTACTGGCGGCGGTGTTACTGATAGTGACGTCAATGCTGGCGGCACTGGGGGTGAGGCCGGTCCGTGGCGGTCCGGCGCCAGGGGAAATGATCATCGAGCTGGATTGTCGGCTGGATGCCTGCCGGCAACGGTCGGGATGGATCGGTCCTGACCTGGGGCTATCATGAATTTGTAACGAAAAGTGTTCAAATGGGCGCGATCTGGGGCGGATCTGGAGTCAGGGTCCGGGCGTCCATGCCGGCGGTCGTTCACGTCACTCTACGATCACAGCATGCCGGCGCAGGGGCCAACGGCACAGAATGGTCAAGGCGGTCTTGTCATGTTCGCCAAAGGCGACCGGGTGTCCCCGGTTGATGATCTTGGCGGTGGGGTCTGGTCGCGCCGCGGGACCGTCCTGGCCGTGCGCGCGGCGCCACGCCGTGAACCCGCACCGGGGGACGACCTGGTCCGGGTCGAGGCGGCCGGCTGGCTGTTCTCGGAGGCTCCACGGGCAACCGTGCTGTGGGACGACGGCACAGCGGAGATCATCGCGGAGGACCGGTTACTCCTGGTGTACGACCGGGTGGAACCGCTCGGCATCCGGGTCGTGACCATGGCCATGGCCGCTCCCGTCGACGTTGTCGAGCACGGCGGGCATGTCGTCCTGCTCCTGCGTGAGGGCCTGCTGCCGCCACACGCGGTCCAGTACCTGCGGGAGAAACTGCGCGGCGTCCGGGCGTCGTTCGTCCCCACCGGCGAGGACGGCCGTTCACCGGCGGAGATCCGCCGCCGCGACCTCGAACTACTACGAGCCCTCATCGCCCAGCTGACAGGGTGACCCCAAATTTTTCGCGGGGCGAAAAATTTGGGGACTCCCGCGTTGCCCGCGGGCTGTGCCACCGCACCTTGTCCGAGAGCCCGGGGGCGGTCAACGGGCCAGCCGTCAGGATCAGGATGTGGAGTAGGGGCCGGGGCGTACGGACGGCCCGCCGTAGGAGCTGCCGTTGAGGCTGCCTCGTGGCGGCTGTTCCGTCATGGCCTGACTGACCTTGGACGCGATGGCTTCGGTCAGTCGGATCGCCTGCGTGAGCGACAGGTTCAGCACGATCTCACTGTCATCGGTCATCGCAAAGCGTACCGAGACATCCGCCATGGTGGTTCCTTTCCTCCTGTGTCGGCCCTGTGTCGGCCGCGAGAAGCCAGTCTGGTCCCTCCCACCATCCCTGATCGCGTAGTCGTACCGGCAGGCACCCCCCGGTAACCGACGGACGTATTCGTATGTTTCAGGAAATGATGTTACTTAATGCAAGATTTACTTGCCCAAAGTGGGTGACTCGTAGTCCACTCCCGCCGCTACATCACTATAAGTATCAATATACTTACATATAGTTCCTATTGTTGGTCGTGTCAGGAGGTCTGGTGACTGACAGATTGCTCGGTGTCGGCTCGTCCGCCCTCGAGAACCGACAGCCCGGCGGCGCCGCCGGGCCGGACCTGCCGACCAGGCCGGCTGGACCGACCAGGCGGGCCCCGCCGGGCCCGGCGGCGACGGAGCGGCTGGCCGCAGCGCCTCAGATCCAGCCCGGGAACCACATCCTCACCCGCCACGCCGAAGTCGGGACCACCTGCGCCGCCATGATCGGATAGAAGTAGACGAACAGCAGCACGACGACGATCGCGTAGACGCCGACCATCAGCGAACCGACAAGCCGCCGCAGGTCGGAGGCGGTCCGGGGGCCCAGGGCGACCCCCGCGAGCGCGGTCAGCCCGAGGACGAGGAACGGCAGCAGCGGCAGCGCGTAGAACAGGAACATCGTCCGGTTGGGGAAGGCCAGCCACGGCAGGAACGACGTCGCGAAGCCGACCAGGACGAGGCCCGCCCGCCAGTCCCGGCGGCTGACCCACAGCGCCAGCACGCCGACCAGCGCCGCCACCCCGACCCACCAGATCGCCGGATTGCCGATCGCGAGGATCTCCCGGGAACAGCCGGCCTGGGAGGCGCAGCCGGGCTCCCCGGCCTTGGGGGTGCTGTAGAAGTAGGCGACCGGCCGGGCCAGTACCAGCCAGCTCAGCGGCTTGGACGCGTACGGGTGCGAGGCGTCCAGATGCTCGTGGAAGCGGAAGATCTGCTGCTGGTAGTCCCACCAGCTGTGCAGCGTCCCCCACATGCCGTCACCGAAGCGGTGGCGGTTGTAACCGCCGCCGGTGACGAACCAGCCGGTCCACGTCGCCAGGAACACGATGGCCGGCAGCGGGACGAAGCTGGTGGACCACTGTGGCCCGTCCCGGCGCACGGCGGCCAGGAGCGGCCGTCGCACACCCGCCGTCCGGCGTGCCCCGGCGTCCCAGGCGATGGCCAGCGCGGCGAATCCCACGAGCGTGTAGACGGCGCTCCACTTCACCCCCAGCGACGCCCCGAGGCACAGCCCGCAGGCAAGCCGCCACGGGCGCACACCCAGACGTGCCCCGAAGCGGATTTTCTTACTGTCTGTTTTATACAGACTACTTATTGATCGCAGATCGATGTTTCCCGCTTCGGACGCGTCCTTACCCGATCGTCCGGCGAGGGGGCTGTTGTCGGTATCCGTGAGGCTGGCGGCCAGCCTGGCCCGTCCGTGATCCCGATCGAGGATCAGGCAGGCCAGGGCCAGGACGAGCCCGGTCATCAGGAAGATGTCGAGGATGCCGATCCGGCTCTGGACGAACTCCAGGCCGTCGAAGGCGAGCAGCAGGCCGGCGAAGCAGCCGAGCAGCGTCGAGCGGAACATCCTCCTGGCGGTCCGGGCGAGCACGAGCACCGCCAGCGTCCCCGCGGCCGCGGAGGCGAAACGCCAGCCCAGCTCGGGACTGCCGTGGCGGATCCCGGCACAGTCAGTGTACCCGAAGAGCCACTCGGACACCGCCATCAGCCACTTGCCCAGCGGCGGGTGGACGACGAACCCGGGGCCGTCGCACCCGCTCTTGATGTCGCTCAACTCGTAGCCGTGGGTGAGCAGACCGTAGGCGTCGTGGGTGTAGTAGACCTCGTCGAAGTAGATGCCGCGCGGTTCGGTGAGCTGCCAGAACCGCAGGACACCGGCGACCGCCGCGATCGCCAGCGACGCGAGCCAGCCCGCGAGCCGGTCGGTGGGCATCGGCGGTGTCAGCCGTTCCCGTGGGCTCAGGCCATCGTGATTACTTTTAGTAACTACCGTGGCCCGCGGCTCGCCGCCGTCCACGGTCGGATAGGTCGCTGTCACCGCCACCGCATCAATGTAGGTGCTGGCACCTGGCAGACTCGGCGGGTGTCCGGAACTCTGGTGCTCTGCGGTGCGCCGATCGGTGACGTGCGTGATGCCAGCCCCCGCCTGGGCGAGGTGCTGGCCCGCGCCGACATCGTCGCGGCCGAGGACACCCGCCGCCTGCGCCGGCTGACCGCCGCCCTCGGTGTCACGATCGCCGGGCGGGTGGTCTCCTGCTTCGACGCCAACGAGCCCTCCCGCGCGGACTTCCTGCTCTCCCACCTGCGCGCGGGAGCCACCGTCGCGCTCATCACGGACGCGGGCATGCCGGCCGTGTCGGACCCGGGCTTCCGGGTGGTGGCCGCCGCCGTCACGGCCGGGGTGGCGGTGACGGTCGTCCCCGGGCCGTCCGCGGTGACCGCCGCGCTCGCGGTCAGCGGGCTGCCCACCGACCGTTGGGTGTTCGAGGGCTTCCTGCCGCGCCGGCCGGGCGAGCGCCGGTCACGCCTGGCCGAGCTGGCCGGGGAGCGGCGCACACTGGTCATCCTGGAGGCTCCGCACCGGCTGCCCGCGACACTGGACGATCTTACCGCGGCCTTCGGGCCCGACCGCGCGGCCGTGGTGTGCCGCGAACTGACCAAGACCTGGGAGGAGACCGTCCGGGACGATCTCGGCGCGCTGGCGGCCTGGGCCCGTGAGCGGGAGATCCGGGGCGAGATCACCCTGGTGGTGGCGGGCCGGCCCGGGACGTCGTCGCAGGCGCCGCCGCAACCGGGCACGCCGGCCGCGGCCGTCCTCTCCGCCACGCTCGCGGCGGAGGTCGCCGCCCGCGAGGCCACCGGCACACCGCGCAAGGC
>NZ_CAKKTM010000054.1 GCF_920888515.1 Protofrankia sp. CiP1_Cm_nod1
GGGTTTTTAGAGACCGGGGCGGTTCAGGTCGGTCGTTGCATTGCACCGGGCGTCCGTCAATATAGCCCCCAGGAGCATCCACGCCCGGCTTCCGCATCATCGTGGTATTCCGGACACGGACAACCGGGGAAGGTATGTCGGTCTGACAGTGGGGTGCTGGTGAGGAAATGGCCGCCGGAGGGGTCAGCAGTTTCGTTGGATGGTCAGGGCCTTGATCATGGCGGCCCATTCGTAGCTGATCGCGTATGGCCAGCCGCGCAGTCGTGGGGAGACAGTGACGAACAGGGCGCGGCCCTCGTAACACCGTTTCACCCGTAGTCGTGCCCGGGTGTCCTGTGGGGTCCCCACCACGATCAGTACGGATCGCCAGCCGTAACGGGTGGCCAGTTCCGCGGTCATCCGTGCCTCACCCTGGGTGGTGACCGGGTCCGGGCGGAAGCAGATCACCTGGATGCCGGGCAGGGCGGCCGGGC
The DNA here is from genome assembly GCF_920888515.1 of Protofrankia sp. CiP1_Cm_nod1. GTDB lineage: Bacteria > Actinomycetota > Actinomycetes > Frankiales > Frankiaceae > Protofrankia. The sequence goes on from NZ_CAKKTM010000054.1 coordinate 474, forward strand.
ACGGGTCGTCGGACCCGGCCGGGGTCGACACGGCGAGTACCGGCGCGTACCCGGCCCGGGCCAGGTCGACCGCTCTGGCCAGCCGGCCGGGGCTGCCGGCGTACATCACGATCGCGTCGACCGGCTCCGGGGCGTCCCGGACCGGCCAGACGAACAACCGCCCGGTCGCGGTGAGGAACACCACGGCGGCCAGGCCGATCCCGACCCCGACCCGTCCACCCGGCACCCGTCCGAGCCAGCCTCGCGTCCGAGCGGGCCGGTCCGGCATCCGCCTGAACCAGGCTGGCATCTGGGCGGGCCGGTCCGGTGTCCGTCCGAACTGGTCTGGAGCCCGGGTGAACTGGACCGGTATCCGGGTGAGCTTGTTGAGCTTGTTCGGTGCCCGTCCGGGCCGGCCTGAAGCCCGGGCCCGGAGCGGGCGATGTTCCCGACGGCCCGGGACGGGGCCCGGCATCCACCCGAACCGGCCTGGCAGCCGGGCCCACCCGAACCGGCCTGGCTGACGGGCCCGGGCGAACCGGCCTGGCTGACGGACGGGCCCGCCCGGCTGCCTCATGAAGCGGTCATGGCGGGCTGCCGCGCCACCCCGATCCGCGAGCGAGGGTAGACCAGTGAGGACTGCGCCCGGTCGGCGGGCCAGACCACGTGCGCGACACCGTCCCGCCACTGCACGAGATGGCTGTGATGGCCGACCTGGAGGCCGGTGGCCTCGTCGAGACGGAAACGGCCCAGCAGGGTGGACGTGTCGAGTGTGCGGGCGGCGGCGAGCACATGATGGTCGTCGGCCTGGCCGTTCGCCCAGATACAGCGGCCCAGGACCAGCCCGGCCGCGTAGGCTACCGCCGCGGTCGCGGCCGGCAGCTGGTCGTACATCTGCTGGTAGCAGGCGACGAACTCGGACACGCTCGGACCGGTGCCAGCCTCCGCGGGTAGCCGTGGTGACCAGGCGCGTGGGCCCAGCAGGCCATCGCGGCGATCACGCAGTGTGGCCAGTGCGCCGTCGTGCCCGGCGGTGGAGAACGCCGCGGCCCGCCACGGCCGGCGCAGCAGCACCTCGGCCGCGGCGTTCTCGTCGTCCGGATCGCCCTGGACGATCAGGACGTCAGCGGGTGGTACGCGGCGCGCGGCGATCATGGCCCGGCCGGGACGGAACACGCTGGAGGCGACCTCGAAGCCCAGTCGTGCGGCGGCGGCCCGCACGACGGAGACGACTTCCAGCGCCCGGTCGTCGGAGGCCAGCAGCACCGTGACCCTGCGGGCCTGCCGGTCGGCGGCGCGGACCGCGGCGAGCAGCCCCCGCGTCCACGTCGAATGCGGGGAGAGCAGATTGACGACGTTCGGGAACGCCTGGCGGACGAACCGGGTCGAGGGCGCGCCGATGTTGAACACGACCCGGTCGGTGGCGGCACACGCGGCCAGCGCGCTGCGCTGACCGTACGGGCCGAAGATCGCGTCCGGCCCGGCCGCGGCCGCGGCACGCGTCGCCGCGGCGGGATGCGGATGCGCGTCGTACGCGGTGACGTTGATGTCGTCCCACGGCGGCGGAAGCTGCTCATCACGAGCCCACAACGTGACCGCGCGCAGAGTGGTCAGACCGTGGACGGCCGCCGGACCGGTCAGCGGAGTCACCAGCGCGACAGCGAGCGACGAGGACATCGGTACCTGTCTACCAGGTGATGGGCCTGCGATGTTCAACGGAGTGTCGACGTTGTTATGACACCCGGGCCATGGGGATGGCTTGTTCTGGCGCCTCGGCCGTGGATACGGCAGGCGGAGAGGCGGACGTCCGGGCCTGGATCATTCGTCTGCCGCCCCGGTTCCCGTGGTTCCGTAGGATCGATTCGCAGAAGCGCTTCCGTCCCGGGCGTCTCGTCCCGGGCCACCGGCGGGACGAGACGGAAGACGGGACGAGACGGAAGAGATGAGACGGAAGAAAGGTGAGTGAGCGGTAGATGGCACGCGACGGTGGGCGCCGTGGCGACCCTCCGCCCGCGCCGCCGCCGTTGTCGGTGGAGGCAGAGGTGATCGACAGCCACTGCCACCTCGACATCATGGGTGGGGAGGTGGACGCGGCCGTCGCGGCGGCACGGGCCGCCGGTGTCCGGCGGCTGGTGACGGTGGGGGTCGACCTGCCGACCAGCCGTTGGCAGGCGCAGGTCGCGGCCGGGCATCCCGACGTCTACGCCGCTGTCGCGATCCATCCGAACGAAGCCGCCGACGGCGTGGACGAGGAGACGTTCACCGAGATCGCCGAACTGGCCGCGGCGCCGAAGGTGCGGGCGGTCGGGGAGACCGGCCTGGACTACTACCGCACGCCACCCGAGCGGCACGCCGCTCAGCAGGACAGTTTCCGCCGCCACATCGCGATCGCCAAGCAGGCCGGCCGCACCCTCATGATCCATGACAGGGAGGCCCACGAGGACACACTGCGTATCCTCGTCGAGGAAGGCGCGCCCGAACGAGTGGTCTTCCACGCCTTCTCCGGGGACGAGGCCATGGCGAAGGTCTGCGCCGACGCCGGCTACGTGATGTCCTTCGCCGGGAACGTGACATTCAACAACGCGCAGCGCCTGCGGGACGCTGCCGCTGTCGCGCCCCGTGACCTGCTGCTGGTCGAGACGGATGCCCCGTTCCTCACCCCGGTGCCGTGGCGGGGCCGGCCGAACGGCCCGTACCTGATACCGCTGACGCTGCGCGCGCTGGCCACCGCCCGCGGGGAGGACGTCGACACCCTCGCGTCGGCGATCGCCGCCACCTCTGAACGGATGTTCGGACCCTGGTAGCCCCCGGCCCGGATACTCCCCCCTCGTCGTCGTCCGGTTCGGGGCTTCCCGATGGTCTGCTCACGCCGGCGGACGTACGGTCGATCAGCGCCGCTGTCGGCGTACGGCCGACCAAGCGCCGTGGCCAGAACTTTCTCGTCGACCCCAACACCGTCCGCCGGCTGGTCCGCCTGGCGGATGTCGGGCCGGACGAGACCGTCCTGGAGATCGGTCCCGGACTGGGCTCGCTGACCCTCGGACTGCTGCCGGCCGCCCGCCGGGTCGTCGCGGTCGAACTGGACGAGGCGCTGGCCGCGGCACTGCCGGCGACCGTCACGGCACGGCTCGGGCCAGCGGTTGCGGCCCGCCTGACCGTGCTGGCGGCGGACGGCCTGCGCCTGGAGCCCGCGGACATCCCTGGCGACCCGCCGAGCGTCCTGGCCGCGAACCTGCCCTACAACGTGGCCGTCCCGCTGCTGCTCGGCGTACTTGAACGTTTTCCGTCGGTCAGGCGCGGGCTGGTCATGGTGCAGGCCGAGGTCGCCGACCGGCTGACCGCGTCACCAGGTGGACGGGTGTACGGCGTGCCGAGCGTGAAGATGGCCTGGTACGCGTCGGCGCGTCCGGCCGGCCCGGTGCCGCGGGCGGTGTTCTGGCCGCAGCCGAACGTCGATTCGTCCCTGGTGGCGTTCAGCCGTCGTGATCAGCCGGGGCCGCCACGGTTGCGCCGGGCCGTTTTCGCCGCGGTGGACGCGGCCTTCGCGCAGCGCCGCAAGACGCTGCGGGCGGCGCTGTCGGGCTGGGCGGGGTCGGCGGACCAGGCCGCGCGTCTCGCGCTGGCCGCGGGCATCGACCCGTCCGCCAGAGGCGAGATCCTGGACGTGGCCGCCTTCACCCGCCTCGCCCTCACCCGCCTCGGTCCGGGTGCCGGCTCCGAGTGACGGCAGGCTGGCTCTGACCGACGCGCCGGTGGCACGGACGCGGTCGTGCGCTCAGCGCACGCGGTTGTCACGCTGTGTACCCGGGACGAGTTTCAGCTCGACGGCAGGGCGGGAGCGTGCCACGGCCTCGTCGACGCGCGGCAGTACGACCTCTTCGACGTCCCGGGAGCCTCTCCGGGATCTTCCAGGCCGCGATCTTCTCGGCGGCCTGGTCGGTGATCAGCGGGCTTCTGCGGGCGGCCGGCTGCCGGCGTACGCGGCCGGCCACGCCCAGCGCGGCCGATCACTGGCGTGACCAGCCACCCGTGTGCATCGTCTTACCCGGCGGTGGCGAGGGCGCTCGTTTCCTACCGGCCGGATAGGTTCGTTGGTGCCCGGTGCCAGAGCACGCCCCAGGAGCGAAGGAGAGTCCGCTGTCTCGGTCTCACCGGCACCCTTCCGGTGCCGCCGGCGCCGACCGGCCGTCCGCGCCCGTTCCGGGCAGCCGGGTGACTGTCCGTGCGCCGGCCAAGGTCAACCTGCATCTCGGTGTCGGGGCACGCCGCGACGACGGCTACCACACGGTCATCACGATTCTGCAGGCCGTCTCGCTCTACGACGAGATCACGGTGTCCACGGCCGACGGTGCCGGGCTCGACCCGGACGCCGTGGAGCCCGCCGTGTCCGTGGAGGTCACCGGTGAGGGAGCCGCCGGGCCGACAGCGCCGCTCGTCCCGCTGCCCGGGCCGCCCGGCCGGCCCGGGCCGTCCG
>NZ_CAKKTM010000055.1 GCF_920888515.1 Protofrankia sp. CiP1_Cm_nod1
GACAGGGCCCGGGCCGTCCGCGCCGGCTGGCGACGCCGCGGCGAGCGCGGCCGCGGCCCGGATCTCCCTGGTCCCGACCGGGGTGGACAACCTGGCCGTCCGCGCGGCCCATGTGCTTGCCGCCCGTGCCGGTGTGCGGGGGGCGGCCGCCCACATGACCATGGCGAAGGGTATTCCGGTCGCGGCCGGGATGGCCGGTGGCAGCGCTGACGCGGCCGGTTCGCTGGTCGCCTTCGACGCCCTGTGGGGCACCGGTCTGGACAGGTCGGTCCTCTCCGAGCTCGCCGCCGGGCTCGGCAGCGACGTGCCGTTCCCACTCGCGGGTGGGACGGCGCTGGGTACCGGCCGCGGTGAGCAGCTCACGCCGGTGCTGGGGCGCGGCGAGTACCACTGGGTGTTCGCGCTGGCCGACGGCGGCCTGTCCACCGCGTCGGTCTACGCCGAGTTCGACCGGTTGTCACAGGGACGCCTGCGTACCGAGCCGACCCCGCCGGACGCGGTGCTGGCCGCGTTGCGCACCGGCGATCCGGTCGAGCTGGGCCGGGCGCTGGTGAACGACCTGCAGCCGGCCGCGCTGCGGCTGCGCCCGTCGTTGCGCCGGGTGCTGGAAACCGGCGTCGAGCTCGGGGCGGTCGGCGCCATCGTCAGCGGTTCCGGGCCGACCTGCGCTTTCCTGGCGCGGGACGCGGAGCAGAGCGTGGCTCTGGCGGCGAGCCTGGCCGGGATGGGTGTGTGCCGGGCGGTACGGCACGCGCACGGCCCGGTGCCGGGCGCGCGTGTGGTCGATCCGGGCGGCTCCAGCGGATGACCGCGCGCAGGAGCATCACCGCCGGACGGGACCGGCCGCCAGCCCAGGCAGCGCCGTCCCGGCCAGCACTGTCCCGGCCAGCACTGTCCGGGGCAGCCCAGGCAACGCCGTCCTTGCCGGCGCTGTCCTGGTTGGCGCCGTCTGGGTGGCGCCTTGGGACGAGCCGGCTGACGGCCCCGGGCCGCCGGAACGCTGGGTGACCGTCGGATGAGCGGCGTCCTGGTGACGATGGAGGCGGTGGTGGCCGCCTTCGGCACCCGCACCCTGCTGGACGGGGTGAGCCTGGGCATCGGGACCGGTGAGCGCATCGGGGTGGTCGGCCGCAACGGGGCGGGCAAGAGCACCCTGCTGCGGCTGCTCGCCGGCCAGGCCCGCCCGGATGCGGGCCGGATCGTGCGGGCTGGTTCCGTGCGGGCCGGCCTGCTGGCCCAGGACGACCGGCTCGCGCCCGACGCGACCGTGCGCCAGGCCGTGGTCGGTGACGTTCCCGACCACGTCTGGGCGGCGGATCCGCGGCGCCGGTCGGTGCTTGCCGGCCTGGGGCTGCTCGACCGGCTCGACGCCGTGGTCGGGCGCTCCTCCGGTGGTGAGCGCCGGCGCGTCGCGCTGGCCGCGCTGCTCGTCGACGACATCGATCTGCTGGTCCTGGACGAGCCCACCAACCATCTCGACGTCGAGGGTGTGGCCTGGCTCGCCGCCCACCTGCGGTCGTGGCGCGGCGGGCTGCTCGTGGCCACCCACGACCGGTGGTTCCTCGACGAGGTCTGCGAGCGGGTCTGGGAGGTCGTCGACGGCCGGGTGGACGCCTACGACGGCGGTTACTCCGCGTATGTGCTCGCCCGGGCGGAGCGCACGCGGCAGGCCGACGCCGCCGAGGCGCGGCGGCAGAACCTGCTGCGCAAGGAGCTGGCCTGGCTGCGCCGGGGCCCACCGGCCCGCACCAGCAAGCCGCGTTTCCGGATCGAGGCGGCCAACGTGCTGATCGCCGACGAGCCGCCCGCCCGGGACACTCTCGGCCTGCGCAGCTTCGCCGCCTCCCGTCTCGGCAAGGACGTCTACGACGTCGAGGATGTCACGCTGCGTATCGGCGACCGTGTGCTGCTGGCGGACGTGACCTGGCGGCTGGGCCCGGGGGACCGGGTGGGTCTCGTCGGGGCCAACGGCAGCGGCAAGACGACGCTGATGCGCCTGCTGACCGGGCAGGTGGGCCCGGACGCGGGCCAGGTGAAGGCCGGTAGGAGCGTGCGTCCCGCCCTGCTCGCCCAGGAGATCCACGAGCTGGACCCGGGCCTGCGTGCGCTGGAGGCGGTGGAACAGGCCGGCCGGGTGCTGGAGGTGGGCCGCGGCCGGGAGCTGACCGCCGGCCAGCTCCTGGAGCAGTTCGGCCTGCCCTCGGCCCGGCAGTGGACCCGCGTGGGCGATCTTTCCGGTGGGGAGCGCCGCCGGCTGCAGCTGCTGCGGCTGCTCATGCAACGGCCGAACGTGCTGCTGCTGGACGAGCCCACCAACGACCTGGATACCGACACGCTGACCGCGCTGGAGGACGTCCTGGACTCCTGGCCGGGCACGATCGTCGCTGTCAGCCACGACCGTTACTTCCTGGAACGAACCTGCGACACGATCTTCGCCATGTTCGGCGACGGGTCGCTGGTCATGCTGCCCGGCGGGGTGGACGAGTACCTCTCCCGGCGGCAGGCCGCCACCCGGGCCGAGGCAGCCGGCGCCCCGGCCGGACGCACCGCCACCGGACGCCCCGGCGGTGCCGCCGCCACCGCGGCGGGCGCCGTCGCCGGACC
>NZ_CAKKTM010000056.1 GCF_920888515.1 Protofrankia sp. CiP1_Cm_nod1
GCCGGACCTGGTGCCGCCGACGGCGCGGACTCGGGCACCGCCGCCGGGAGCACCGGCGGTCCGCTGTCGGCCGGGCAGGCGCGGCTCGCGCGCAAGGAGCTGACCCGGCTGGAACGGGCCCTGGAGCGGCTGGCCCGCCGCGAGAGCGCGCTGCACACCGCGCTCGCCGAGGCGGCCACCGACCATCAGCGCCTGCTCGCCCTCGACGCCGAACTGCGCGAGGTCGTCGCCGAGAAGTCCCGCACCGAGGACGCCTGGCTCTCCCTCGCCTCCGGCCTCGAGGACGCCTAGAGCGTCAGTCAGGTAACCATACGTATCCATCCTGAACGATGGCACGCTTCGATGGACGTCGGCCACCAGAGAAGATCGGCGTAATTTTGTCGTTGTGTACGCTTTTGCGGCCAAAAAGCGTACACAGCGACAAACTCTCCTGGATCATGGCCTGCGCGGGTGGTCGTGGATGGGATCCGCGCTACTTGACCGGCGTTCTAGCCCATCCGCATCAAGCAGGATCCACGCGAAGCGCTCTGGGGCGTGTCTGATGGATGTTGGTCGATGTGGGCGGCGGCACCCACCAGGATGCTGGGGTCCCCGGAGCACTCCGCGGTGGTTTTGCCTGGGTGTGCGTTCCCTTGGTGATCGCCGGTAGGTGATCGCCAAGCCACGGGCGGCGCCCACCACAGAGGCCGGGGCCCCCAAATAGTGCCTTAGGCACTATTTGGGGAGAGCCTTTGCCTGGAGGCGTTGTGGGTCGGGCCAGCGGACCTCGTGGACGAGGTGCAGTGTCTCCATCGCCTTGATCAGGTAGAAGCTGGAGTCCACCTGCCAGGGCCTGACGCCGTGGCGGGCCAGCGTGGGCTCGGCGTGGTGCAGGTTGTGCCAGGACTCGCCCATCGACAGGATGGCCAGCGGCCAGACGTTGCCGGAGCGGTCCCGCGACCTGTACGGGTGCTTGCCGGCGACGTGGCAGATGCTGTTCGTCGACCAGGTGACGTGGTGCAGGACGCACACCCGGACCAGGCTCGCCCAGAAGAACGCCTGCACCGCCGCCTCGAACGAGCCGCCCCACAGGCCACCGACCAGTGCCGGGGCCGCGAGGCTGAGCGTCGCCCAGAGCCCGAACAGGCGGCTGACGCGGACGATGTCGGCGTCGTCGAGCAGGTCCGGGGCGTACCGGCGCTGGTCGGTCTGTTCGACGTCGAACAGCCAGCCGATGTGGGCGTGCCACAGGCCCTTGGTCAGGGCGCGGAAGCCGGGGCCGTAGCGCCATGGCGAGTGCGGGTCGCCGTCCCGGTCGCTGAAGGCGTGGTGACGCCGGTGATCGGCCACCCAGCGGATGACCGGGCCCTCGATCGCCATGCTGCCGGCGATGGCGAGCGCGACGCGTACCGGCCTGGAGGTCCTGAACCCGCGGTGGGTGAAGTAGCGGTGGAAACCGACCGTCACCCCGTGGCCGGTGATCGCGTACATGGCGACGGCGATGATCACGTCGCGGGGGCTGATCCACCGGTCCCACAGCAGCGGTACCGCGGCGGCGAGGGCCGCCAGCGGGATCATGATGACCATGGTGAGGGTGATCTGTTCCCCTCGTGCCTTCAGCGCGGACCTCGGCGCCACGGTGTGCCGGGTGGGCGCGCCCACCTGGGCCGCGGGGGCCGTGGCACCCGCCGGGTTCACCGTGTCGGTAGCGGTCATGACATAACCCCGTCCATCAGTGCCGTCCACCGGTTTCGTCGTCGCAATGGTTTCCGTTGTGACACCGTAGCTTGTGACACCGTAGCTTGCGGCGGTAACACGTGGTGTCCGGGGCGGGAAACATCGTGGAAAAACAATTTCACGGGCCTGGACGGTTGCGGCCAGGGTACGGTGGTTGTCACCAGGAGCTGGTGGGGGCGGCTGGCGGCGGTCGCGCGCGGTGGCGACGCGGCGGGCCGGGGGTGTCCCGGACCCGAAAAAATCATGGCCATGTCCTCTTTGGCCTGCTGGCAGTGGTATGCTACGAAAGATTTTCTCGGTCCGCCGTGGTGTAATTGGCAGCACAGGAGATTTTGGTTCTTCTAGTCCACGTTCGAGTCGTGGCGGCGGAGCCCCGGGCCGGATCGGCGGGTGCGCCGGTCCGTACAAATCATTTGGTCCACCGGAATTGTCCACGATATCCCCTGGCCGCGGATATCCGCCGGTCGCAATCCGGTAAGCTCGACACGCATCGAGTTGATGTCCACGATCAGGGGAGCTCGTGTGACCCAACCACGTCTGGCGGCCGTTGTCGTCCTCGCCGCGGGTGAGGGCAGGCGGATGCGCTCCGCGACCCCGAAGGTGCTTCACCGTGTCGCCGGGCGCACCCTTGTGGATCATGTTCTCGCCGCGGTCGCCCCGCTCGGGGCCGAGCGGCAGCTGGTGGTCGTCGGGCACGGGCGCGAGCAGGTGGCCGCGGCGCTGGCCGGTCGCGTGCCCGAGGTCACCCCGGTCGTGCAGGCCCGCCAGGGCGGCACCGGCCACGCCGTGCGGGCCGCGCTGCCCGCGGCGGGTGACATCCGCCCGGACGACCTCGTGGTCGTCGTCCCGGGGGACACCCCGCTGCTGACCGGCGCGACGATGTCGGCGCTGGTCGCGGCGCACGCGCACGAGCCGGCGGCGGCGACGGTGCTGACCGCCGAGGTGCCCGATCCCTTCGGCTACGGGCGGGTGCTGCGGGATCCGTCCGGCCGGATCCGCGCGATCGTCGAGCAGGCCGACGCCGACGCCGCCACCGCCGCCGTCCGGGAGATCAACACCGGCGTGTACGTGTTCACGGCCGGCCCGCTGCTGGCGGCGCTGTCCTCCCTGACGGCCGACAACGCCCAGGGCGAGGAGTACCTGACCGACGTGGTCGGCGCGTTCTTCGACGGCGGGCGGACCGTCCGGGCGTATCCGCTGGACGACCCCGGGGAGGCCGCCGGGGTCAACGACCGGGTCCAGCTGGCCGCCGCCGCCGCGGCCATGCGGGACAGGCTGGTGACCGCGGCCATGCGGGCCGGCGTCACCGTGCTGGATCCCGCCACCACCTGGATCGACGCCGACGTGGCCCTCGAGGCGGACGTGACGCTGCTCCCGCACACCTTCCTGCACGGCAGCACCCGGGTGGCGGCCGGCGCGGTGATCGGCCCCGACTGCACGCTCACCGACACGCTGGTGGGTGCCGCGGCCACGGTGAGCCGGACGACCGCCTCCCGAGCGGTGATCGGCCCGGACGCGGCCGTCGGCCCCTACACGCATCTGCGCGAGGGCACCCGTGTCGGCCGCGGGGTCAAGCTCGGCGCGTTCGTGGAGACGAAGGCCGCGGAGATCGCCGACGGGGCGAAGGTGCCGCACCTGGCCTATGTGGGGGACGCGGTGATCGGCGCGCGTAGCAACATCGGATGTGGCACGATCGTGGCGAACTACGACGGCGTCGCCAAGCACCGTACGGTGATCGGCGCGGATGTCAAGATCGGAAGTGACACCGTACTGGTGGCGCCCGTGCATGTTGGCGACGGTGCGTACACCGGCGCCGGTTCGGTCGTGACCGAGGATGTGCTGCCGGGCGCACTCGCGGTCAGGGAGGGCCGGCAGCGGACGATCGAGGGATGGGTCGAACTACGGCGTCCGGGCACCGCGGCGGCACGAGCCGCCGCTGCCGCGCGCGGGTATGCCGAACAGGCAGGTGACGACGGTGGCCCGAACGGGGTGGCTCACGCCGGGGCTGATCGCGCCGGGCCGGCCCCTGTCACGGTTGCCGGTATTTCCGACAACGGGCACCGCGCGTAGCGGCTCGCCACGGTATGAGGACCGACCATGACGGAGCGGGACGAAGGTGGAGAACCTTTGATGGCCTATCAGACGGATAATCGGCGCAACCTGATGCTTTTCGGTGGCCGTGCACACCCTGACCTGGTGGCCGAGGTTGCCCGGGAACTTGATGTCGAACCGGTTCCCACCAATGCGTATGAATTCTCCAACGGAGAGATCTTCGTCCGGTTCGAGAAATCCGTACGCGGATGTGACGCGTTCGTGCTGCAGTGCCACTCCTCGCCGGTGAACACCTGGCTCATGGAGCAGCTCATCATGGTCGACGCGCTGAAGCGGGCCAACGCGAAGCGGGTCACCGTGGTCGCGCCCTTCTACCCCTACGCCCGGCAGGACAAGAAGCACCGCGGCCGGGAGCCGATCTCGGCCCGGCTGATCGCCGACCTGTTCAAGACCGCCGGCGCGCACCGGCTGATGTCGGTGGACCTGCACACCGCCCAGATCCAGGGCTTCTTCGACGGCCCGGTGGACCACCTGTTCGCGCTGCCGCTGCTCGCCGACTACATCGAGGCCAAGCTCGACACGTCCGCGGTCACGGTGGTGGCCCCGGACGCCGGCCGGGTCCGGGTGGCCGAACGCTGGACCGACCGGCTCGGCTGCCCGCTGGCGATCATCCACAAGCGCCGCGACCGGGACGTCCCGAACCAGGTGAAGATGTTCGACGTGGTGGGCGAGGTCTCCGGCCGTACCTGCGTCGTCGTCGACGACATGATCGACACCGCGGGCACCATCACCAAGGCGGCGGAGTCGCTGCGCGAGCACGGCGCGACCGATGTGATCGCCGCGGCGACGCACGGTGTGCTCTCCGGCCCGGCGGTGGACCGCCTGAAGAACTCCGAGATCAGCGAGGTCGTGCTCACCAACACCCTCCCGCTGCCCAGCGAGGCCCGCATCGACAAGATCACTGAACTGTCGATCGCGCCGTTGCTGGCCGCCGCCATCAGGGCGGTCTTCGAGGACGGCTCGGTGACCGAGCTCTTCGGCGGCGACGCGTGACCACCGGTCATGACGCACGGCTGGACGCGTGTCCCGTCGTGCGTCCGGTGCGTCCGGTACGTTCAGGTATACGACGGGTAACCATAGTGTGGCCAGCCGGTGATCTCTCCAGTGGGATCATCGGCTGAGAAGCACCGGCTGAACTGTCAGTCCGTGTCGGCTGTCGCCGGCCCGGGTGCGCCGCCCGGGCCGGGTGCGCTGGCGCCTCCCCATGGCCGGGCCCGTGTCGCCCGACGGCTGTGCGATCGTTGACCGTATGGACATCCTGGGGCGAACAGTCCGGCGATGAGCGGACTGTCGGTGCTGTCGGGCGGATTCATCGGTGGCCTGTTCGCGGCGGTGGCGGTTTTATGGATCATGGTGATCCGAATCCGTCGCGGATGGCCGAAACCGACCAGGTTACTGGCCGTCCCCGTGGCGATACTTCTGACGGTCGCGGCGGTGGCCGACGTGGTCAACGCCTACTTCAGTTACCTGCCCCGGCTCGGGGACGTGGTGGGAGCGGCGACCGCGGGCGGCTCCGATCCGCGTCTGAAGGTCGCGGACCTGCGCTCCCCGACGCCGTCGGACGCCCCGCGTCCGCATCCCCACGGAGCCGTCCTGACCCTGCCGGTTCCGGACCGTGGTAGCGGGTTCGGGCGGACGACCGCGCTCGTCTACCTTCCGCCCCAGTACTTCGACCAGCCGCGGTGGCGCTTTCCGGTGCTCTACCTGATCCACGGATCACCTGGCATCCCCGCTGACTGGCTGCGGGGCGGGCAGGCCGCCGACGCCGGTGCCCAGGTCGCCGCCGCCGGCCATCCGGTGATCATCGTGATGCCGCGGATGAGCCGTGGCTGGCTCGACGACCCGGAGTGCGTCGACGGGGTGACCGAACATGTCGAGACCCATCTGTTCAGCGACGTCATACCGACGGTCGAGTCGGCCTTACGGGCCGAGTCCGGACCGGCCGGCCGGGGGATCGCCGGGATGTCGGCGGGTGGTTACTGCGCGCTCAACCTCGGCCTGCGGCACAGATCCATGTTCGGAACGATCATAGACATGTCCGGGCTGACCCGTCCGACCCACGAGGACGGGCTCCGCCCGCTGTTCGGTACCGGTCCGGCGGCCCAGGCCGCCGCGGCCGCGAACAGCCCTGATCTCTATGTCGACGGGCTGGGACCGGGCCCCCGGCCGCGGGTCTGGCTCGACGCGGGGCGCCGTGACCACGCCGTCACCACTCCCATCCGGCATATGCGTGATCTTCTCAGCGCTGACGGGTACCCGGTGCAGCTACACCTGCGACCGGGGGTGCACACGTTCACGGTATGGCGTCCCGCGCTGCGGGACGCGCTCGCCTGGTTCGCCGGCGGTACCTCGTCGGCGCCCACCGTCTAAGCCGTGTCCGTCCCGCGTACGGCGGTGCTTTTCGTCCTGGCCGCGCTCGCCGAGATCGGCGGGGCCTGGCTGGTGTGGCAGGGGATCCGTGAGCACCGGGGTGTGCTGTTCGTCGGCGGCGGGCTGGTCTCCCTGTGCGTCTACGGGCTCGTCGCCACGCTTCAGGAGGAGGCGGCCTTCGGGCGGCTGCTGGCCGCCTACGGCGGCGTGTTCGTCGCCGGCTCCCTCGCCTGGGGCGTTGTCGCCGACGGTTACCGGCCTGACCGTTACGACATCGCCGGCGCGTTCGTCTGCCTGACCGGAGCCGGCCTCATCATGTTCGCTCCCCACCGGTGATCCCGGTCCTCCCGGCGGGTGGATGGCGCTCTACTCGGTGGGGGAGACCGACAGCGGCCAGGTGCCGCCTCGTACGCAGCGTCCGGTGGTCAGGTCCCAGGCCCAGTGGTGGCGCGGGCATTCCAGCACGCCGTCGACGATGTCGGCGTCGGTGAGATCCTCGCCGGCGTGTGGGCAGTAACGCTGAATCCGCAGTCCGTCACGGGTGATCGTTTCGTCCGACACGGAGCTGTCCTGCCGCAGCTGCCAGGTCACCACCGGGGTGTCGCCGTAGCGCAGCAGGCCCATCAGGGTGACGTCGAACAGGTCCGGATCGCGCCGGAGCCCTATCCGCATCGACAGCAGCGCCTCCTCCCAGGTGGCCTCCCCGTCGACGATCGCGCGCAGGACGCGCGGCGGGACATGCAGCTCGTAACTGCCCGGCGGGCCAGCGGCCACCGCGCTGCCGCCGGCTGTGCCGTCGCTGGCTGTGGTGCCGCCGGCCGTGGCGCCGCCGGGTGGGACAGCGTCGGGTGGGAGCGCCGGGGGCGAGGCCGCCACGACCGCCGGTTGCGGGGGAACCGGCCGGATCATCACCGTCCACCGCCGCGTACCGGAAAGAATGGTGAGATCGCGCTGGTAGTCCGCCAGCAACGGGCGGTTGCGCCGGATCAGCCGGGAGAAGTAGGCGTCCAGCTCGGCCGTGTTCACCGGGGTGTCGGGGCGTTGTTCGTGCGCGCCCCACTGCGCCTGCCGGCGCCGAGCGTAGCCGGCGACGTCGGTGGGTGCCGGTGCCGGTGCCGCGGCCGTGACCGGTTTGCCGCCGACGATGTCGATCCGGTCACCAGGCTGGACGTCGACGATCTTCACCTGCGGGGCCGCCTCGACGAACGAGGGCGCGACGTCCGCCCAGTGCGGAAAGATCGTCTGTTCGCGGTCGTTGTGGACGCGCAGAGCCGGGTCGAGGAAGACTGGCGGCCCCGCGCAGGGGACGTAGGCGCGGGCGTCGGTCGCGGCGACCGTCCGCATCAGGGTGTCGAGGAGGCCGGAACGCACCTGGGCGACCTTCTCCCGCATCACCGGCAAAGGATAGAAGTAGCAGTTCGGGTACCACATGGCCCCGGAGAACTGCGCGGCGAGCAGGTCGACGTCGCGTGGCAGCTCGGTGAGCTTGGGGTGGCAGTCGTTGAGGTCGAGGAAGCGGAAACCGTCCAGCTCGACCAGGAGCGCGCTGTCCTCCTTGTGGCTGGTGTCCAGCAGCATGGTCGCCTGGAGGCCGGGGCGCAGCGGTACCGACTCGCCGTGGCCGAGCACGGTGATGTCGCTGAAGCCGAGGCCGCGCATCTCCCGCAGCAGGTCCCGGGAGCGGAAGGCCGCGCAGAGCACCGGCAGCGACCGGGGGAGCATGCGCAGCAGCGCCCGGTCGAAGTGGTCGGTGTGGGTGTGCGAGACGTACAACGCGTCATAGGAGCCGGCGGCGACCCGCTCGAGCAGGTGCCCGTTGTCCGGGAACGGGAACCAGGACTCAAGAAAAGCCGGGTGGAACCACGGGTCGATGAGCAGCCGGAATTCATCGTGTCGTACGACGAAACCGGCGTGGCCGATGTAGTCGATGGAACTTTTCCGTGCGGCAGTCAATGGCATGTCGTTTCCGTCCCCCGCACGCGCCGGCCCGGCGCGAGACCCCCTCGGTCGACGCGCGACGTCGACTCGTGCGCTGCCGACTATAGCGAGGGCGGCCACGCCGCCCGGCCGGCCTGCCGCGAGGGCGACTTACCGCGAGGGCGGCTGTGCGGCCCGGCGCAGGAAGCGGGCCGGGCTGCCCACCCACACCTCGGCCTCGGGGACGTCGGTGAGTACGACCGCGCCCATGCCGAGCGTCGACCACGCGCCGATCGTGAGGTTCTCCCGGACGAGCGCGCCCTGGCCGAGGTAGGCGCCGGCCCCGACCCGCACCCCGCCGGCCAGCGTGACCGATCCGCAGATCGTCGCGAAATCGGCGACGACGTCGTCGTGGGTGAGCACCGTGTTCGGCATCACCGAAACATGATTACCGACGGTGACGGATGTGGTCAGGGCCGCCCCCTGGAGGAGCACGCTGCCATGACCGAGCGTGCATGAGGGCGGCAGGTGCACGCTGGGGTGGACGACCGTGCCGAAGCGCTCCGGGCCGACGCCGTCAGCGGCCAGGCGGGCGGCGAGCCGGGCCCGGACCGCGCCGGAGCCGGGGCAGAGGATCACCGCCGCGTCCGGCGTGCCGGCGACCACCTCCGTGCCGCCGACGACGGGCAGGCCGTCCACCGTGCCGCCGTGGCGGGCCGGATCGTCGTCCGTGAAACCGATCAGCTGGTATCGTTCGGTGGCGAGTACGGCCTGGGCCGTCTCGCGGGCGAACCCGCCGGCACCGACCAGCAACAGGGGTTGCGGCGTCTGAGCCCTCATCGGACCGTTATAGCCGCATGCGCGCACTGTGCGACAACAGCCCTCCATCGGGCCGTCCATCAGGCCCTCCACTCGGTCCCACCCGGCACGCCACGCGGTCTTCCGTCGGCGACAGGGCGGATCCGTCGGCTCATGATGCGTCCGGTACTCTGAAAGACCGCGTCGCGGCGCTGCTGGTTTCTTGTGCTAAGGCGGCGCCGATGTCCATTGAAGATCCGTAATAGGAGGATGAGTACCGCCATGTCCGAGGTCCGCATCGCCGCGGAGCCCCGCACCGAGTTCGGCAAGGGCGGGGCTCGTCGTACCCGCAAGGCCGGCAAGGTCCCGGCCGTCCTGTACGGCCACGGCCAGCCGCCCCGCCACATCTCGCTGCGCGCTCACGATCTTCTGCACGCGTTCAAGACCGATGCCGGTACGAACGTGCTGCTCCGGCTGGAGCTCTCTGACGGGACGCAGCTCGCCCTTCCCAAGGACGTCCAGCGTCATCCGATCAAGGGCAGTTTCGAGCACGTCGACCTGGTCATCATCCGTCAGGGTGAGCGGGTCACGGTCGAGGTGCCGGTGACCCTCGTCGGGATCGCCGAGAGCGACACCCTCGTCGACCAGCAGCTGACAGCCGTCTCGTTGCAGGCGGCCGCGACCGACATCCCCGGGTCGATCGAGCTCGACGTCACCGGTCTCAAGCCGGGTGCGAACATCAGCGCCGGCCAGCTCGTCATCCCGGCGGGCACGGTGCTGGAGACCGACGCCGGGCAGGTGGTGGTCCAGGGGCTGGCGAAGCCGACCGCCGCCCAGGTGGACGCCGACCTCGCCGGTGCCGAAGCGGCCGGTGGGGCCGAGGGCGAGCAGGCGCAGGCCGGCGCTTCGGCCTGACCGACGTTTTCTCCCGCCTGGATGACCTTCTTCCGTCTGGATGACGCCGCCGCCCGGATGACGCCGCGATGACTCCGTCAGCGACCGGGCCCCGGACGCAGGCCCAGGCCCAGGCCCAGGCCGGGAGCATGGCCGCCGGCCCGTGGCTGGTCGTCGGGCTGGGCAATCCCGGCCCGACGTATGCCGGCAACCGGCACAACATCGGATTCATGGTTCTCGACCTGCTGGCCGAGCGGGTCGGGGACCGTTTCCGCGCGCACCGGGGAGGCGCGGACGTCGCCGAGGCCCACCTCGCCGGGGCCCGCACGCTGCTCGCCAGGCCCCGCTCCTTCATGAACACCTCGGGCCCGCCCGTAGCGGCCCTGCGCGCCTTCTTCAAAGTCGACATCGGGCACGTCGTGGTCGTTCACGACGAGTTGGACATCCCGTTCGAGACGATCCGGCTCAAGCTCGGCGGCGGCGACAACGGGCACAACGGTCTGCGTTCGGTCACCGCCGCGCTGGGTTCGCGTGACTATCTCCGGGTCCGGGTCGGGATCGGGCGCCCGCCCGGCCGGATGAATCCGGCCGACTTCGTCCTGCGTGACTTTTCGGCTCCGGAACGCAAGGAGCTCCCGTTTCTGGTGGACCGGGCGGCCGATGCCGTGGAGTCGCTGCTCGGCAGTGGCCTGGAGGCCACCCAGAACGCCTTCCACACCTCGCCCGCCAAGCCGCACTCCTGATCCGTGCCTGCCCGCCGCGACGCGCCGGTGCCGGTAGCGACGCCGGTGCCGGTAGCGACGCCGTTCGGGAGGCCGCCGTTCGGGAGGCCGCCGTTCGGGAGGCCGCCGTCGGAGCCGCCGGAGCCGTCGGGACTCGGAGTCATCGGAACGAGGCCCCCGCAATGGCCGGCCGTCCCCGCCAATGACCGGACGCCCTGTCAATCTTTGAGAAGTGGCCTCGATGTGGCCTTTTGTGCGTGGGGTGCCACTCGCCGTAATAGTTTTCCGCGGTTTGCCGCAACCGGTTGTCACCGGGTTTGATCCGGTCGTCTAATCTGACTGGGCGCCACCTCCATCGGTACGGCTGGATGTGGCACGCGGGTGGCACGGGAGGCGGGGGCGTCGCCGTGTCCCCCGAGTTTGATTTCCGTACTCCGTCGCCTTTGGGAGAAGGCGCGGTCGGCCCGTCACCTGCGGTTGTCGGCCGGACGACGGTTCGGATTTGTGGGGGGATGATTGTGAACCTGTACCGGTGGGTTACCGGTGGGCGGCGGTTTCCACATGCCAGCGAGGCTTGTGGATACACGTCAAAATGTTTGTCTGTTGATTCTCCGGTGGGCGGGATAGTGGTTTCCGCTGGACGGAGGCCGGCGTGAGAGGCCTCGGCGCCCGCCGGCGTCAGCGCCGTCCGTGGCCTCGGGCCGCCCGTATCTGCGCGCTGCTCACCGGTGTGGCAGTGGCTGTGGCGGTGCTGGGGCTGCCCCGGCTGGCGCCGGGCGCCCTGCCGGTGGCCCCGGCCGCGAGCACGGCGGGGACGGGAACGGCGACGGACGCAGACAGCCTGGCAGCGTCCTCCTCGGGGACGTCCGCCCCCGTGACCGACACCATCGGGCCGGCCGCCGCCACCGCGACCGACCAGTCGACCTCGTCGACCCAGGCGCTGTCGCTCTCGACGTGCCTCCCGCTGCTGGTAGGCAAGATCGTCTGTGAGAACCAGCAGCAGGGCAGCCCGCAGTCGGAGTGGGACCTGGACAGTCCCGACGCGGGCGACCCGAGCCTGCAGGGCTTCGCGACGGACATCAGCGTGAACGTCGGGCAGACGGTCTCCTTCAAGATCAAAAGTACCGCGTCCGCGTACCGGCTCGACATCTACCGGCTCGGCTACTACGGCGGTGACGGCGCCCGGAAGGTCGCGACGGTGAACCCGTCCGCGCCGTACCCGCAGGCCCAGCCGGCCTGCCTCAACGACGTGGCCACCGGTCTGATCGACTGTGGGAACTGGGCGGCGTCGGCGTCGTGGGCGGTGCCCTCGAGCGCGGTGTCCGGCCTGTACATCGTGAAGCTGGTCCGCACCGACGGCCAGGGTGCCAGCCACATACCGTTCGTGGTGCGTGACGACTCCAGCCACTCCGACCTGACGCTGCAGACGTCGGACTCGACCTGGACGGCGTACAACGCCTACGGCGGGAACAGCCTGTACAAGGGCAGCCCGGCGGGACGCGCGTACAAGGTCAGCTACAACCGGCCGTACCAGTCGCGGGTGAGCGAGGTGGACGGCCACAACTGGATCTTCGCCGCGGAGTATCCGATGATCCGCTTCCTGGAGGCGAACGGGTACGACCTGACGTACACGACGGACGTGGACTCGGCCCGGCGCGGCGATCTGATCAAGAACCACAAGGTGTTCATCTCGTCGGGGCACGACGAGTACTGGTCGGGTGAGCAGCGGGCCAACGTGCAGGCCGCCCGCGACGCCGGGGTCGATCTGGCGTTCTTCAGCGCGAACAGCATCTACTGGAAGACGCGCTGGGAGCCGAGCATCGACGGTTCGTCGACGAACTGGCGGACGATCGTCTGCTACAAGGAGACGAAGAACTCCAGCCCGCAGGATCCGCAGTATCCGGCGCAGTGGACGGGCACCTGGCGGGATCCGCGCTACAGCCCGCCGAGCAACGGCGGCCGCCCCGAGAACGAGCTGCAGGGCACGCTGTACATGGTGGACCCGCCGACGGACTTCGCGATGAAGATTCCGGCGGCGTTCTCGAAACTGCGTTTCTGGCGGAACACCGCGGTGGCCAGCGCGGCGCCCGGCACGACCGTCACGCTCGCGGACGCCACCCTCGGGTACGAGTTCGACACCGACCCGGACAACGGCTTCCGGCCGGCGGGGGTGTTCGACCTGACCGCGCAGACCGAGAACGTCCAGCACAAGCTGCTGGACTACGGCAGCCAGGTCGGCCCGGGCCAGGTCACCCACAACATGACCCTCTACCGGGCGGCGAGCGGAGCGCTGGTCTTCGGCGCCGGCACCGTCCAGTGGGCCTACGGTCTGGACGCGGTGCACGACGGCCCGCCGAGCACCGCGAGCCCGGCGATGCGGCAGGCCACCGTGAACCTGTTCGCGGACATGGGCGCACAGCCGAAGAGCCTGATCAGCGGCCTGGTCTCGGCCGCGGCGAGCCTGGATGCCCTGCCGCCGAGCGTCACGGTGACCTCGACAGCACACGGAGTGGTCGGGCAGTCGTACGCGGTGACGGGCACGGCGACGGACGTCGGCGGTGTGGTCGCCGGGGTGGAGGTGTCGACGGACGGCGGCTCGAGCTGGCATCCCGCCCAGATCCCCGCGGCCGCGGCCAACGTGAACTGGTCGTACACGTACACACCGAACGCGCCGGGCACCTTCTCGCTGAAGGTCCGGGCCAGCGACGACAGCGCCCGGCTGAGCAGTCCGGTCACGGCCTCGCTGATCGTCGACCCCCGCACCTGCCCGTGCACGATCTTCGGTAACGCGGTGCCGGCGAACCCGGCAGACCCGGACGGCGGCGCGATCGAGGTCGGTGTCCGGGTCCGTTCGACGATCAACGGGACGATCACCGGGGTCCGGTTCTACAAGGGCGCGGGCAACACCGGCACCCACACCGGCACGCTGTGGTCGAACACCGGCACGGCGCTGGCCACCGGCACCTTCAGCAACGAGACCGCGACCGGGTGGCAGACGCTGACCTTCGCCCAACCGGTGGCGGTGCAGGCGAACACCACCTATGTGGCGAGCTACTACGCGCCCAGCGGCCACTACGCCGGTGACGGAACGTACTTCACCGGGAAGGCGGCCTACACCGCTCCGCTGCTCGCCCTGCCCGACGGCATGGACGGCGCCAACGGTGTCTTCCGCGCCGGCTCCTCCGGTTTCCCGACGAACACGTTCAACGGCACGAACTACTGGGTGGACGTGGTGTTCGCCGGCGACACCGCCACCGACACGGCGCCACCCCAGGTGGTGTCGGTGTCACCGCTGGCGGGCAGTTCCTCCCTCCCGCTGAACACCTCGCTGAAGGTCCTCTTCGGCAAGCCGTTCAACCCGTCGTCGGTGGCCTTCACGCTCAAGACGAGCGGCGGTACGTCGGTGGCGGGGACGGTGTCGGTGAACTCGGCGGCGCTCAGCGCGACGTTCACCCCGAACGCGGCCCTGGCGGCCGGTACGGCGTTCACGGCGACGATCACCGTCGCCGACTACCAGGGGCACGCCATCAGCCCCGCGTACGCGTGGACGTTCGCCACCGGCGCCACCCAGCCGCCACCGGGCACCTGCCCGTGCACCGTCTGGAGCGACCTGCAACAGCCCGGCACGGTCACCGTGAACGACCCGTCCGCGCTCGAGCTCGGGGTGAAGGTCCGGGCGAGCCAGAACGGCTGGATCACCGGGATCCGCTTCTTCAAGGGGCCGAAGAACACCGGCGTCCACACCGGCACGCTGTGGTCCGCCACCGGTACCCAGCTGGCCACGGCCACCTTCGCCGACGAGAGCACGACGGGCTGGCAGCAGGTCACGATCGACCCGCCGGTGCAGGCCACCGCGGGCACCACCTACGTGGCCAGCTACCACACGTCGGTCGGCTACTACTCGGCCACATCCGGCTACTTCGCCTCCGGCGGGACGTCCTACGGGCCGCTGACCGCGCTCGGTAACGGCGTGGACGGGCCGAACGGCGTGTTCGCACCGGGGAACGGCGGGGTGTTCCCGGCGCAGAGCTACAACTCGAGCAACTACTGGGTGGACGTGGTGTTCTCCACCACCCAGCCGGCACCGACACCGCCTCGGGTGGTGTCGGTCAGCCCGGCCAACGCCGGCACGGGTGTCGCGCTCGGGGTGCGACCGGTGATCACCTTTGACCGGTCGCTCGACCCGGCCAGCATCACGTTCACGCTGAAGGCCGGCGCGACGAACGTCAGCGGCTCGGCCGCGTACGACGACGCGACGCGCCGGGTCACCTTCACGCCGTCCGCTCCGCTGCAGTTCAGCACCACTTACACCGCTTCGGCGAACGCAAGCGGTGTGAACGGGGTGGCACTCGCGTCGCCGTACACGTGGACGTTCACGACCGGGACGCCGGCCACCTGCCCCTGCACGCTGTGGCCCGCGTCAACCGTGCCGGCGAACCCGACCAGCAGCGACGCCAATCCCTACGAACTCGGTGTCAGGTTCAGCAGCGACGTCACCTCCTGGGTCACGGGAATCACCTTCTACAAAGGCACGAACAACACGGGTAGCCATACCGGGTCGTTGTGGTCGGCGTCCGGGCAGCTGCTGACGAACGGCACCTTCACCAACGAGACCGCCACCGGCTGGCAGACGCTGACCTTCGGCACACCGGTACAGATCAGCGCGAACACCACATATGTCGCGAGCTACTACGCCCCGAACGGCGGCTATGCGTCAGCTACTGGCTACTTCGCAGCAAATGACTGGAACGCGACGCCGTTGCACGCCCCCGCCTCCGGTGCGGGCGGGACGAACGGGGTCTTCCGCGGTGGCTCGGCGGGCTTCCCGACGACCACCTACAACGACAGCAACTACTGGGTCAGCCCGGTCATCGTCACCCAGGAGCCGGTGTCGACCTGCCCGTGCACGCTGTTCGGCACCCAGGTGCCCGCGAACCCGTCGAGCCCGGACACCGGCGCCATCGAGCTCGGGGCCCGTTTCACCTCGGACGTCAACGGCAGTGTGACCGGCGTGCGGTTCTACAAGGGCGCGGCCAACACGGGCACCCACACCGGGTCGTTGTGGTCGGCGTCCGGGCAGCTGCTGGCGACCGGCACCTTCACCAACGAGACCGCGACCGGCTGGCAGACACTGGCCTTCGCCACGCCGGTGGCGATCACCGCCGGGACGGAGTACGTGGCCAGCTACCACACGACCGTCGGCGGGTACGCGAACAACGGCGGTTTCTTCAGCAGCCAGTACCGGGCCGCTCCGCTGACCGGCCTCGCCGGCGGTAACGGTGTCTACCTGTACGGCGCGGGCGGATTCCCGACGAACAGTTACAACAGCACCAACTACTGGGTGGACGTGGTCGTTCAGACAACCTGATGATCGACACTGTGGGTCACTGAATACCTGGGATCGTCCATCGGTCGGCGCCGGGGCTCAAGCTCCGGCGCCGACCTGCGTGATGCCCGTGTCCAGGGCCGCCGGGCCGGGCCGGCACGGGGGCTGTCCGTCGTGTCGGACCCTGTTGGCATAATTGGCGCGATCCATCGCGACTGATGATCGCGAATGGTGGTCGCATACTGGGGGGTAGCGAATCATGCCGGAAGCAACGGGCCCGGAAACAACGAGTCCTGACGCGACAGGCGTCGCCGTTGTGGGGGCCGGCTACTGGGGCCCGAACCTTGTCCGTAATATTCAGAATTCGCCGCGGCTGCGGCTGAAGTGGGTCTGCGATCTCGACATCGAGCGGGCCCGCCGGGTCGTCGGCCCGTACAGCACCGTGCGGACCACCACCGTGCTCGACGACCTGCTGGCAGACCCCGAGGTCGTCGCGGTGGCCGTGGCGACCCCGGCGGCGACCCACGCGGACGTCGCCATGCGGGCGCTCGACGCCGGCAAGCACGTCCTGGTGGAGAAACCGCTGGCCTCCTCGTCCGCGGAGGCGGTCAAGCTGGTGGACGCCGCGCAGGAGCGCGGGCTGGTCCTCATGTGTGACCACACCTACTGTTACACGCCGGCCGTGATGAAGATCCGCGAGCTGGCGCACGCCGGTGAGCTCGGCGACATCCACTACGTCGACTCGGTACGCATCAACCTGGGCCTTGTCCAGCGCGACGTGGACGTGCTGTGGGACCTCGCCCCGCACGACCTGTCGATCCTCGACTTCATCCTGCCCCCGGGCGTGGTCCCGGAGGCGGTGTCGGCCCAGGGCGCCGACCCGATCGGCGCGGGCCGGGCCTGCGTCGCCTACCTGACGCTGTCACTCACCGGTGGCGCGATCGCCCACGTCCACGTCAACTGGCTGTCCCCGACCAAGATCCGGACAACGATCGTCGGGGGCTCCCGGCGGACCCTGGTATGGGATGATCTCAACCCCACCCAGCGGCTGGCCATCCACGACCGGGGTGTGGACCTCACCTCCGCCGACGGCCTGGGCGACCAGGCCCGGCGCGAGATGATGATCTCCTACCGCAGCGGTGACATGGTCGCCCCGGCCCTCGTCGAACGCGAGGCGCTGGCCTCGGTGATGGCCGAATGGGCGGACGCGATCAGCGAAGGCCGCCCGGCCCGCACCGACGGCCGGGCCGGGCTGCGCGTACTGGACATCCTGGAAGCCGCGTCCCGGAGCCTCGACTACCACGGTGCCACCGTCCCGCTACGGGTCGATCGCTGACGCGGCCGCGGGGCCGCCAGCCCGACCATGGCCGCGTCGCGGCGGCAGCCCAGACGCGTCGCGGCGGCGGCCCGTGGCCGCGGGCCACGGCGG
>NZ_CAKKTM010000057.1 GCF_920888515.1 Protofrankia sp. CiP1_Cm_nod1
ACGGACGGTGCTGCCTCCGCCGCCGGTGTCAGCGCCGCCGCCGCGGCCGAGCTGCGTGCCTACGCCACCGGCGGGCTCGCCCAGGCCGTCCAGGCGGTACGGGACGAGTGGGACGCGCGCCTGGCCGACCTGCGCCACCGGCTCGACGCGATCGAGGAGGCCGCCGCCCTGCTGATCACGTCCGACCCCGACCAGGACCGCGACCACCGGGCCCTGCGGGCCGAGCGCCGAGCGGTCAGACAGCGGATCGGGCAGATCGGCAGGGCCTCGGCGCACGGCAACCTCGTCGAGTCCGGGCTGCTGCCGAACTACGCGCTGATCGACACCCGTACCGCGCTGGAGGCCACCCTCAGCTGGGAGGACCGCAGCAGCGACGACAACCGGGTCTTCCACAGCGAGCTGCGGGAGTACAGCCGCCCCGCCCGTCCCGCGCTGGTGGAACTCGCCCCCGGGAACAGCTACTACGTCCTCGGCTACCGGCACACCATCTCCGGCCTCGACATCGGCTCGCCGAACCGGCCCGCCTACGAACAGTGGCGGGTCTGCCCGGCCTGCGGCTACGTGCGTACCACGCTGGCCGCCGAGGACACCGGCCGCTGCCCCCGCTGCGCCAGCCCGGCGATCGCCGACGCGGGCAACCTGTTCACCGTCCTGCGGCCCACCAAGGTCACCGCGCACGACCGGCGGGACGACGCGAAGATCCACGACGACTCCGACGAACGCGACGTCAGGCCCTACACCACGGCGATCGCCGTCGACGTCGACCCGGCCCACGTCGAGAAGTCCTGGCGGCACAGCCACGTCACCTTCGGCGTCGACTACACCCGCCAGGCCGTCATCCGCGAGTTCAACCTGGGCGTGGCCCACTACGACCGGCCCGCCAGCGACATGTTCGCCGGGGTCGACACCCGGCTCAGCCCCTTCTACACGTGCACCTCGTGCGGTGGCACCACCACCGACCGGCCGCCGACGACGGGCCTCGCCGCGATCGCGCCGTCCACCTCGGCCAGCGGGCCGGGCCGCCCCGGTGACAGGGCGGCCGAACACCACCGGCTGTGGTGCCGGTACCGGCGCGCCCCGCACGCCGCCGAGCACGTCCCGCTGATCCTCGCCCACGAGCTGCGCACCGAGGCCCTGCGCATCCTGGTGCCGGCGGTCACCGCCGCCGTCGAGGAGCGGATCGTCTCCTTCGCCGCGGCCCTGCGCCTGGGCATCGCCGCCCGATACGGCGGTGACCCCGACCATCTGCGGATCGTGAAGGCGGTCATGCCCGACCAGGAGACCGGGCACACCCGCCGGTTCCTGGTCGTCCACGACGTCCAGCCCGGCGGCACCGGCTACCTGCACCGGATCAGCGACCCGGACAGCTTCCGCGACGTGCTCCAGGCCGCCCGGGATGTGATCGCGGACTGCCGCTGCGTCACCGAAGGTAAACCGGCCTGCCACCGCTGCCTGCTGCGCTACGCCCGGGACAGGGAGTTCCCCCTGATGATCCGGGCCGAGGCGCTGAGCATGCTGGGGGAGCTGCTGGAGCCCTGGACGGTCGGGCCGTCGGTACGCACGAGCGAGATCTCCCTGTTCGACCAGGTCGAAAGCGAACTGGAACTGCGCTTCCTGCGGGCCCTGCTCGACTGGGGCCAGCGCCCGGACAGCCGTGCCAGCATCACCCGGGCAGCCGACCAGGACGGCGCCCGCATCGCCGACCTGCGGATGGAGACCCCCGACGGCCAGGTCGTCCACTGGCGGATGAAGCTGCAGAACACCATCCGCGGCACCCGGCCGGACATCCACTTCGTCCGTCTGGACGCCGCCCCCGCCGAGGTGGCCGTCTACCTCGACGGCTACCGCTACCACGCGTCCAGCGAACACAACCGGCTCGCCGACGACGCCGACAAACGCACCCGGCTGCGCGCCCACGGCGTGCACGTCTTCCAGCTCACCTGGGACGACGTGGAGGCCTGGCGCAACGGGACCAACGGGGCCGATGGGGCCGATGGGGCCGATGGTGTGGGCGGAGCCGGCGGCGGCCGGCCGCGGGTGTGGTCGCCGTACCACGGCCTCGGGCGGCGGGCCGCCCGCGACTACTACCAGCAGCGCACCGGGCGCGACGGTGGAGAGCTCAACGACACGGTCTGGGTGAACCCGGTCGAAACGCTGCTGGCGTTCCTGCGGGATCCCGACCCGCGGCTGTGGCGGGCCCGGGCCGAGGGCGGGCTAGCCGGGCTGCTCAGACAGCCGGGCGCGGTGGCCACCTCGTCGGGCTCCCGGCACGTCGCCGACCGGGTCACCGCGGCGCTGCGCGGCGACGATCTCCCCTCGCGTGGGCTCGACCCGATCATTCTGCTGCGGGTCGCCGACACCGGCGGCTGTCCGCTCGTACTGATCGTCGACGAGCGGGCCGGCAGCACGGACCGGGCCTGGTCGGCCCTGGTGGCGGTCGACGACCGGCCCGCGACCATCGCCGCCGACGAGGAGGACCACCGGATCCGCTGGGCCGCCTGGCTGTACTGGACCAACCTGGTGCAGTTCCTCGACGCCGGCCGCGGGGACGGCGTCCAGCTCGCGCTCTCCGCACTGGGCACCTTTGACCCCGGGCTGCTGGCGGTCGCCGAAGGCGGCGGCCTGCTGTCCGTGGCGCGGGCTCTCCCGCTGGACGACGAGACGTCGTCCTGGCTCGGCCGGGCGTCACTGCTCGGCCGAGTGTCACTCCTGCCGGCCAGGCCGCCGGCGACCGGCGCGCGGCCGGCGGACCCACGCTGGCAGGAGGTGCTGGACCTGCTCGACCCGGACGAGCCCGGCCTGGAACAGCTGGTACGCGGCGTGCTGGCCGCCGGTGCGCCGCCGCCCGAGATCGGTTACGAGATCGGTGACCAGGCGTGGCAGGCCGAGGTCGCATGGCCCGCGGCCCGGGTGGCGGTGCTCCTCGGCCCCGTGGCCGCCGAGCCCGGTGACGCCACCGGTCCCGGCGGTGCCGACGGCTCCACGGCTGATGGCTCCACAGCTGGTGACGCCGAGATCGCCGATCGGGACGCAGCGTACACGGCCGCCGGTTGGGACGCCCGGACAGCCACCCGGTGGGCCGTCGACGAACTCGTCCAGAAGATCGTCGTACCTGCTGGATCGGCCGTATCCGGTGGATCGGTCGACGGATCACGAGAGGACACAGACCGGTGAGCGGCCAGGGCGGGGTGACGCTGCGGATCCTGGAGCGTGCGGACAAGGAGATCCTGGCGCTGTCGCGTACCGGCAAGGGCGCGGTCTACGAGTTCCAGGACCTTTTCCGGCGTAACCCGTGGAACCCGAAACTGCGTTTCAAACGGCTCAGTGGCGATCCACGGCTGTGGTCGGCCCGAGTCGGGAACGATTTCCGGGCGCTGCTGCTCCACGTCGGCGGTCAGGACTATCTGCTTGTCTCGGTCCGCGACCGCAAGGACGTGTACGACAGCCTCGACCGGTACCAGTACCAGATCAACCGGGTCACCGGCGGTATCGAGGTCGTCGACCTGTCACCGGTCGGTGACAGCATTGTCGGCCGTCTGCTGCCACCCGACCCGGACGGGCACCGTCCGCACGAGCGTCGTCCCGACGGCGGCGTCGAGGCGAAACCCGGTGACGACGGCCCGCGGGGGGCCACGGGCCACACCGTCGTCTCCGGCGGCGAAAAGGCCGGCGGCGAGAAAGCCGGCGGCGAGAAAGCCGGGGAGGCAGGGGACGCCGATGCCGCGGAAAAGGGCGGGCCGCGCCCGCTGTTCGCCGGCATCAGCGACGAGATCCTCCTCGACCTCGGTGTTTCCGAGCCGCTGATCCCGCTCATCCGGCGGATCGTCACCGAGGACGAGCTGCTCGCCCTCGCCGATATCGCCCCGCAGCTCACCGCCGACGTCCTGCTGGCCCTGTACGACGGCAAGACCTACGAGCAGGTGCTCGAGGAGGTGACCGACCCCGTCCGCGCCGACGAGCCGGTCAACCCCGACGACTTCGCCGCGGCGGTGCAGCGCCCGTCAACCCAGGTCACCAGCAATGACGAGGCCCTGCGGGCGATCCTCGCCGAGTCGTTCGCCCGCTGGCAGGTCTTCCTGCACCCCACCCAGCGCAAACTGGTCGAACGCCGGTACAACGGGCCGGCCCGGGTCGGCGGCGGCCCCGGGACCGGCAAGACCATCGTCGCCCTGCACCGAGCCCGCTACCTGGCCGAACACCTGCCACCCGGCGACGACAAACCGATCCTGCTGACGACCTTCAACCGCAACCTCGCCGCCGACCTGCGCACCAGGCTGCTGGCACTGGCCGGCCCGGAGCTGCTCGCCCGGGTGGACATCGTCAACATCGACAAGCTGGCCGGCCGGATCGTCGCCGAGGCCGGGCTCGACAGCCGCCGCCGGATCGTCGACGACACCGTCGCCGCCGAGCGGTGGCAGGCCATGCTCCTCGAACTGGGCGAGACACGCTGGGACCCGCAGTTCCTGGCCGCCGAATGGTCCCAGGTCGTCCTCGGGCAGGTCCTCAACTCACGGACCGACTATTTCAAGGCACGCCGGCCGGGCCGCGGCCGCGCGCTCACCCGACAGGACCGGGACGTCATCTGGCGGCTCACCGAACGGTTCGAAAAACGGCTCGAGGACGACGGCATATGGACCTGGCGCCAGCTGGCCGGCCGCGCCGCGCGCCTGGAAATGGACCGCCAGGCCCAGATCCAGCGGGCGCTGCGCGGGCAGCACAGCTCCGGCTCCACCCTGCGTTACCGCTACCGGCACGTCATCGTCGACGAGGCGCAGGACCTCGGCGCCGCGCACTGGAAGATGCTGCGTGCCATGGTCCCGCCCATGCCGGACGACATGTTCCTCGCTGGCGACACCCATCAGCGCATCTACGACAACTATGTCACCCTGGGCAGCCTCGGGATCAATATCCGCGGGCGTTCGGCCAGGCTGACCCTCAGCTACCGCACCACCCGGCAGATCCTGGGAACGGCGTTGGAGCTGCTCAGCGGGGAGACATACGACGATCTGGACGGCGGCGAGGAGAACCTTGCCGGATACCGCTCGCTGCTGCGGGGTGGCCGGCCGGCGCTGCGCGGCGTGGGCACCTGGGCCGAGGAGCAGCAGCTGATCAGCCGTCAGGTACGGACGTGGCTGGCGGCGCCCGACGGCCCGCCGGCCGACAGTTCGGCGACGGGTGGTCTGCCATCGGACGGTTCGATCGCGGTGTGCGTACCGACCAGGCAGATGGCCGGCGAGGTCATCCAACGCCTCACCGAGGACGGGATCATCGCTGTCGAGATCGGCCCGGAGGGGCCGAAGCGTCACGACGGTGTGCACGTGGGCACGATGCACCGCTTCAAGGGGCTCGAATACCGACGGATGATCATTGGCGGGGTGTGCGCCGGGCTGGTACCGCGCAGCGCCATCGAGAGCTACCAGGACAGCGACCCCAAGCGCTACCTGCGAGAACGGATGCGCGACCGCTCCCTGCTCTTCGTCGCCGCCACCCGAGCCCGCGACGACCTGGCCATCTTCTGGCACGGCACCCCGAGCCCTTTCCTTGCCGTCACGCACTCCTGACAGCCGGAAACGGTATGGATGCCTCAACGGCCCGCGGGTAAGGGGCTGGCGGGCGAGGTGCTGGGGAAAGTGCTGAGGGCGAAAAACGGTGGCCCGGGAGGTGAGCCCGGGCCACCGTTGTCACAGCGATGTCATGTCACGGTGATGCCACGACAACATCACGGAAGTCTCATGGTGGAGTCGTCCGCAGGCGTCGGCGGTCGCCCGTGCTCTCAGGTGACGGGTGCCGGAATGACCTTTCCGGTGTCGGCGTCCACGTTGCCGGACCACTGGACGCCGGCCACGCCGGGGTTCCAGTCGTGGGCCACGCCGTAGACCCCGTAGTTGGGGAAGTACTTCTTGCTGAGATGGTTGTTGATGAACTTGATCTCGTCGCTGGAACCGCCGGGGAGCAGGCTGGAGTAGAAGATCCACGAGCCGCCGGCCAGCCAGTTGTTGTCGACGGTGACGTTGTGGTTGCTGCCGTACTCGGTGCCGAGCTGGACCACACCCGCTATGCAGTGGTCCAGGGCGATGTCGATCGTGTTGTGCCTGATCGTGATGTTGTCGGTGTTCCCGAGCCCCTGCAGGCCGTCGATGTGCTCACAGGCCGAGCTGACGACGAAGTCGTGGAGGTAGGAGTCCTCGACGACGTTGCCGCCGTCGATGCCGCCGCCGTCACGGAAGCCGCGGATCTCCACCCGGCGTACCGTCCAGTTCCTGCCCCGGATGGCCATCTCGTCGGCCGGTTGCGGGTCGTAGCTGCCGATGAACTCCGAGTCCTCGACCGTGACCGAGGCGTTGGCGACCTGGTCGCTGTTCACGCTGACACCGAAGGTGTCGTCGGTCGAGATGACACTGTTTCTGATCACGACTCCGGGCGCGGAGATGGTGAGGCGGCCGCCGCCCTTGATCCGGGCGTTCTGGATGACGGTGTTGGCCTTGGTGATCTCTCGCGGGCCGGTGTAGTCGGTCAGTGTCACACCGGCGGGTACCCCGGTGTTGCCGGCGTTCGGGAAGCTGCTGGCCGGGGCGGGCGCCGGGGCCGGGGCGCCGGGCTGGGCCGCCGTCGGCGTCTTCGGCACGCCGGCCGCCGCGGTGGCCGTGGGCGTCGCCGGTGGTGCCGCTGTCGGCTGTGAGGACGCAGTCGTGGTGGGTGTCGCGGCGAGAGCGATGGCGGCCGGTGGTGTCGGTGTTGATGTCGGCCCCGGGTCTACCGCTGGTTTGCAGCCGGCAAGCCCGCCGGTGATCGCCACAGCCGCTCCGGCGAGCAGGGGCACGAGCCGCCCGCCCAGCCAACGTTGTGAGCCCACTGTGAATTTCCTCCTTCAGCCGTGAATACGGCTTTGATCCCCCCGATGTTGATAATGACAGTAGCGCTCCTCATGGGCATCCACCGAGAGTCACCGTCATATTTCACAGAGTGCTGTTGGCGCGTTGGCTCAATTGATCGTAATTGTGTTTCAAGAGTTGTTTTGTTGCCTGTGGTCGTTCTTATTGGCGTGCAATTTTGTGAAATTGCAACCATTTGTGAACAATTTATAACCGTTGGTAGTTACGTATAACTCCAGATACTGGGTGTGACATGCCGGGCAAACCCAACGGGCTGGTGGACGGACGAAGCTGGCGTCGTGCCCCGGCCGGGGCCGGCCAGGGGCCGGCGCCCGCGGCCGGCGTCGCGGCCCGTGCCGCGGGCGTCCCTCCAGCGGAGCTCGGTGCGGTCATGACGCGCAGTGCGGTGTCAAAGATCGATATTGCGTGGCCTAGCCTGTCCGTGGCAGGGGGGAGGCCATGTACACGACTTTGCGTGACCGTCCGCCGGAATCCTCGCGGCCGGGCGCGGCCGGGGCCGCTCCGGCCACACCACCCGCCGCCCACGTGGACGGGACGCTCCCCACGCCCGCCGGGCGGGGCGGACGAGGCCGGGCCACCCGGCGGCTGCGCCAGGCCGTCGGCCCCACGGTGCTGCTGCTCGGGCTCACCAGCCTGCTCACCGACCTGTCGACCGAGATGGTCACCGCCGTCCTGCCGTTGTACCTGGTGGGCACGCTCGGTTTCACCCCGTTCCAGTACGGCCTGGTCAATGGTCTCTACCAGGGCGTGAGTGTGTTCGTACGGCCGGTCAGCGGTCTGCTGTCCGACCGCTGGATGCGCCACCGTGACATCGCCGCGGCCGGTTACGCCATGTCCGCGCTTGCGAAGGGCGTGCTGGTGCTGGGAGCAGCCTCCCCCGCGATGGTCTCCGGATCGCTGGCCGGCGACCGGATAGGCAAGGGGCTGCGGACGGCCCCACGGGACGCCCTGCTGTCCCTGACCTCCCGGGAGAGCGACCTCGGGTTCGTCTTCGGCATCCACCGGGCGATGGACACGGTCGGCGCGATGCTCGGGCCGTTCGTCGCCTTCGCCCTGCTGGCCGCCTCGCCGGACTCGTACGACCTGGTCTTCGTCGTGAGCGCGTGCGTGGCTCTGATGGGTGTCGCCGTGATCGTCCTCCTGGTCGAGCGGCACCCCCCGGGCACGGCGGGCACCATGCCCGTCAACGGCGACGCGAACGATCTTCCTGTGTCCGGTGCCGGGCCGGTCGAGGCCGTGGCGGTATCCACGGCCGCATCGAGCCTGCCGGCCGCGCCGGCCGTATCGGGCATACCAGGCGTACCGGATCCGCCGGCCGCGCCGGCCATATCGGGCCCGCCGGTCCCGCCCGGCACGCCGGACTCTCTGGACGCGCCGGGCGGGGGTGAGCCGTCCGGCCGTCCCGTGCGCACCATGCGGGCCGCCATCGGTCTGTTGGCCGACAGGCGTTACCGTGCGCTCACCATCGTCGCTGGGGCTCTGTCCCTGTGCACGATCGGTGACGGTTTCGTCTACCTCCGTCTCCAGCAGGAGGTGGATCTCGCGGCCTACTACTTCCCCCTGCTCGCGGCGGGGACGTCGTGCGTCTACCTCGCCCTGGCCGTCCCCCTGGGCCGGATCGCCGACCGGACCGGCCGCACCCGGATGCTGATCATCGGCTACGTGCTGCTGGTCGCCGTCTACCTGCTGCTCCTCGTGCCGCGGCCGGGTGCCGCCGTCCTGCTCGGCTGCCTGGCGCTGCTCGGGGCCTTCTACGCGGCGACCGACGGCGTCCTGCCCGCGGCGGCGAGCGCGCTGCTGCCGGCCGGGTCGCGGACCACCGGGATCGCGCTCCTGCAGACCTGGGTGGCGCTCGGGCAACTGGCGGCATCCGCCGGGTTCGGTGCGCTGTGGACGCTGTACGGTGCCAGCTCGGCACTGTGGCTGGCGGGCGGGGCCGGAGCCGCCGGGTGCCTCGTGGCGGTGGCCGTTCTCGCCCGGGCCCGGGTGCTCGCCCCGGTGGGCGCGCCCGGCCCGGTGGGTGGGCCCGGCCCGACGGGGACGCCTGTGAGGCAGGACAGCGGAAAGGAGACGGGCACCGATGGCTGACCCGGCCCGGGCCCGTGGACGTCCGCCCGGTCCGCCCCGGCCCGCCGCGCCCACCGCGCCCGGCAAGCGCGGCGGGCGCGGTGGGCGCGGCACATCAGGCAGGCCCGGCGCCGGCCGGAAACCGGATGCCACGGCGTCCACCGGACGACGTCGACGACTGTTCGTGTTCGTGGCGCTGCTGGTGGTATGCGTACTCCTGGCCGGGAGCTACGGGCTGTATGTGGCCCACCGCGACGCGACGGACCCGCGCCGCTCCGGATCACCGGCCGGGACGGCCGGCACGGCCCCGCTGACCGGCGAACCGAAGATCGTTTTTCGGAGCACGGCCCGGGACTCCTCCTACGGCCGGGTGGCGATGGTGCCGCTGAACAGCCCCGCCGGCCCCCGGGAGGTCACCTCGCTGACGTGTGAGCGGGTGGACATCGCCGGTGACACCGGTCTCTGCCTCGGCGCCGAACGCGGCGTGGTGACCACGTACAAGGCGTACCTGTTCGGTCCCGACCTCCGTCCGGTCCACAGCTTCCGGGTGGCGGGTGAGCCGAGCCGGGCACGCCTGTCCCGCGACGGCCATCTGGCCGCGGTCACGGTGTTCGTCTCCGGGCATGCCTACGCCGGCCCGGCCTTCTCCACCGCCACCACCCTCTACGACGTCCGCAAGCAGCGCGAGCTGGGTAGTCTCGAGCAGTTCGCGATCTTTCGGGACGGCCAGCGGATCAACCCGGCGGACCAGAACTTCTGGGGTGTGACGTTCGCCTCGGACGACGACACCTTCTACGCGACGTTCGCGACCGGCGGCACCACCTACCTGGTCCGGGGCAGCGTCCGGGCCCGGCAGGTGCACACGCTCACGACCAACGTGGAGTGCCCGTCGCTGTCCCCCGACGGCACCCGGATCGCCTTCAAGCAGCGGGTGGCCGCCGACGGCGGCCCGGTGCGCTGGCGGGCGACCGTGCTCGACCTGAAGACGATGCGGCGCACCGAGCTGGCGGACCAGCGCAGCGTCGACGACCAGATCGCCTGGTTCGACAACGACACGGTCGTCTACGGCCTGCCGCGGGACGGCAGCGCCGCCTCGA
The DNA here is from genome assembly GCF_920888515.1 of Protofrankia sp. CiP1_Cm_nod1. GTDB lineage: Bacteria > Actinomycetota > Actinomycetes > Frankiales > Frankiaceae > Protofrankia. Next base: position 10,058 of record NZ_CAKKTM010000057.1, read on the forward strand.
TCACCGATACCTGGGCCGAGCCGGCGGACGGTTCGGGCGCGCCGCGCATCCTCGTCCCGCAGGCATGGTCGCCGGCCCTGTTCCGCTGAGCGGGCGCCCCGGGCCGGACGTGCCGGGCATGCCGTTCGCGGTGGTTCCGTTCGTGGTGGTTCCGTTCGCGCTGGTTCCGGTCATGGTCGTCTCGCCGGGGCTGTTCCGGCCGCGGCCGCGCTGGTCACGGCTGGGTTGGCTGGCCCGTCGCCTTCGGCCGTCGCGGCCGGCTGGTTCGTCGTCCTCGGTTGTTGGGGCTGACTGGTTCGTCACAGCCGTTGATCTTGTCGGAAGCCCCGGGCAGGCCACTATCATGGCCCTCCAGTGTGCCGCGAGTGGATCGCGGCACGCCCGAAGGTGACAGCTCGATGATGCGCGTCACCCTCCCGACCGGTAATTCCCCTGGTGGGTGCCGCCCTGTTCACGCGGCCGCCCCGCGTTATCGCCTGTGAGCCACGTCGCCTGTGAGCCACATCTCTGTACACCACGCTATTCCGGTATGCAATGTCATTCCGATACGTTCTGGTGGGCCATGTCGTTCTGGTAGGCCATGTCGACCGGGGGAAAAGCTCCGGCGGCCAGCGCCCCGGGGCCGGTCAGAACCAGATGCCGGTCAGAACCAGATGTCGATCAGAACCAGGTGCCGGTCGAAAGGCAGGTAGGGGATCGCATGTCAGTCGAGTCCGTCGATCAGCCACTGGCCCGTAAGCAGGTGACGGCCGTCCCGGTCGAAGCCTGCCGCTCGTGTGGCGGGCCGCGGCCACGCCCGTTCCTCTCCCTGGGGCGGACACCGATCGCCAACCGGCTGCTGCGGCCCGACGACCTCGCCGAGCCCGAGCCCGTCTTTCCCCTCGAGATCGGTTTCTGTGCCTCCTGCGCGCTGGTCCAGCTCACCCACGCCATCCCGGCGGAGGAGATTTTCGGCGCCGGTTACCGGCCCTTCCCGTCGTCCGGGGACACGCCGCGCCGAAATGCGGACAGGCGTGCCAGGGAAATCATCGCCGGTCGTGCTCTCGGCCCCGACAGCCTGGTCGTGGAGATCGCGAGCGGTGACGGGTGCCTGCTGCGGGCGTTCGCCGAACGCGGGATCCCGGTGCTCGGCATCGAGCCGTCACCCGCACTCGCGTCCGCCGCCCGCGCGATCGGCGTGCCGACCCGTACGGAGTTCTTCGACGCCGGGCTCGCCCGGTCGCTGGCCGCCGAGGGGCTGCGGGCGGACGTCATCATCGTCGACAACGTGCTGGCGCACCTCCCCGATCCGAACGGCTTCGCCGAGGGCATGTCCGTCCTGCTCGCCGATGACGGGATCGTCGAAGTGGATGACTCCGGGGTCGGAGCCCTGCTCGACCACACCGGGTTCGACGCCGTCGACCATGATCGTTCCTGTTATTTCTCCACCATCGCCGTGGACGCGCTGATGCGCCGTCACGGTCTGCGCCTGACGGACGTGGAGGAGTTCCCCGAGCATCCCGGCGGCATCCTGCGCTGGCGGCTGAGCCGGGCCGGAAGACCCGGCCCGGGGGTGGGCAGGCGCCTTGACCGTGAACGTGCCGCCGGCCTGGACACCTTCGACCGGTACGCGAGTTTCGCCGACGACGTGCGCGAGTCACAGGCCGAGCTGCTCACCCTCCTGCACGAGCTGCGCGCGCACGGGCGGAGCGTGGCCGCCTACGGCGCCGCGGCCAAAGGCGCCATGCTGCTGAACTCCAGCGGTATCACCACCGATCTTGTGCAGTACGTCGTCGACCGCAACGTCGACAAGCAGGGCAAGTACATCCCGGGCGCGCGTACGCCGATCCTCGACCCGGCCGTGCTGGCCCAGCGCCAGCCGCACTACCTGCTCCTGCTGGCCTGGAACGTCAGAGACGAGATCATGGATCAGCAGGCGGCGTTCGCCCGCAGGGGCGGCAAGTTCATCGTCCCGGTTCCTCGTCCGGTTGTGTGTTAGTTGTCTTTTTGTCTTTTTGGCTGTGGGTAGCTCCGTGCCAGGCGAAGGCGCCATGTGGGGGCGGCCGGGCAGGGATGCCGGGTGAGGTGGCGGACGGGGGATGGCGGGCCGCGCGTCCCGGCCCCGATCGGTGATCCACGTTTCCGTGGCCGGGCGCCGGTGCCGTCGGACGCCGTTGCCGCCGGAGCCGGTTGTGTCGGTGTGGCCGGTTGCGGCGGCCACGCCTTCCGCACGTCCATTACTTTGCGTGACTGAATGATTTCTTCGGCGGGTTCCGCTGCCGCGGAAACACGTGGCGGACGCGCCGTGTAGTTTCAATGCTTGAGGACGGTGGGGCCACCGGCTTTCTCGCCCCCGGGGGTGCCCGCCGTTCCAGCGATCTGGAAGGTCCGGGAGGTCTCAGGGAATCCAGGGGGCTGTAATGTCTGCGCAGGACAGGTGCTACGGGGGTGTCCGCGTCCGCCAGCTTTTCGCGTTTTCCTATGATCTTGTATTTTCTCGTGGCCCGAGGAGGACGTTCCGGTGACCCGGGCCGCCTGGCCGCGCGCGGAAGCCGAGCGCGCGCTGCCCAGAATCTCGCCGTTCCGGCTGCTCCGGCGCCGGTGGCTGGTGATCATCCTCGGGGCGGTCGTCGGTGCCGTCTGCGCGCTGGCCGTCAGCAAGCAGCGGGACGAGCGTTTCGAGGCGACCGGCCGGGTGTTCCTGGGTGCCTCCCAGGCGCTACCCAGCAGTGATCATCTCGACGCCGCCCGGATCGTCCAGACCCAGGCCCAGCTCGCCGGCTCCACCGTGACGCTCGATCTGGCCGCCAAGCAGCTGGGCCTGCCGCGGCGGGAGGTGGCCGAGCGGCTGACGATCACCGCGTCCGAACGGGGCGACTTCTTCACGATCACCGGCAGGGGCGATACCGAGCAGCGGGCGACCGGTCTCGTCCAGGCCGTCGAGGCCGCCTACCAGCAGCTTCTCACCCAGCAGCAGGCGGCCGGCGGCGGGACGGCCCGTTCGCTGACGGAGCTGCGTGACGAGATCTCCCAGAACCTCCGGAGGCTGGCGGCGCTGCCGAGGACCGCGGACGGCCAGACGCTGGCCACCCAGGTCGCCACCCTCAACGCGCAGCTCGCCGAGCTCAACCGGCAGATCCCGCAGGTACAGGCCACCGGCACGCCGGCCGCGGTGACCCTCGCCGAGCCCGCTTCCCCGGTCGGGAAGGTCGCTCCGAAACTGGCGCGCAACACGCTCGTCGGCGCCCTGGCCGGCCTGCTGCTGACGGTGGCCGGGCTCTGCGCCACCTACCTGCGCCGCCCGACGGTGCTCGACGCCGGGGACGCGGCCGACGTCCTGGGTGCTCCGCTGATCGCGAGCATTTCCGGCGGGCGGGGCAACGACCTGCCGGCCGGCCGGCTGGTCGCCGCCATGGCCTCCGTGCTGGCCCCGACCGGCAAGGTCATCGCACTCACCCCGGCCGGCCGGGGTGACCTGGCGCCCGACCTGGTCACGACGGTGGCGGCGAGCTGGTCGGACGACCAGGGGATCGTGCTGATCCTGGACGCCTCGCCGGAGCCGGACATGCGCGGGGCCCTGGAGCGTCTGCCACCCGCCGTGTCCAGCGAGCTGCCCCGGTGGGCCCACGAGCCGACCTGCATGGCGCGTTCGTCCGGTGCCGGCAGCGGGCATGTGCTGTACAACCGGGTCGCGCAGGCCCGGGCGGCCCGCCCCGGCGGTCTCGTGCCCATCCTGGCCGACCGGGCACCGGTCGTCGATCTTGTCATCGTGCTGACACCCCCTCTTGTCGATCTTCCGATGACGGCGGCGTCCGCCATGCAGGCGGATGTCGTCATCGCGGTCGCGACCGGCCGGACGCGGATCAGGGAGCTCTCGCGGGTCCTGCGGGACTGGCCGGCCCTGGCCGAACGCCTGGTGGGTGTGGTGCACGACGGACGGCCCGGCACGCGCCGGCCCGCTGGCCGTGGTGCCGCTGACAGCGGCTTCGGCGTGTCACGGGTGGCCGCGTCACCCGTGGTCGTGCCTCGTGCCGCCGCACCGTCGGGCCTGTCGCGGGAGGACGCGGCTTCCGGCTCCGCCGACAGCGCGGCCGGCCACGGCGGGGCACCGG
>NZ_CAKKTM010000058.1 GCF_920888515.1 Protofrankia sp. CiP1_Cm_nod1
GGTCCGGGCCGGCCGGCCGGTGCTGGCCGTCACCGCCACCGGGCGGGAGGCCGACGATCTCGCCGCGGCGCTGTCGAGCCTGATCGATCCCGACACGGTCGCGGTGTTCCCGAGCTGGGAGACCCTGCCGCACGAACGGCTGTCCCCGCGGGCCGACACGGTGGGGCTGCGCCTCGCCGTGCTGCGGCGGCTGGCCCACCCCGGCAGCACCGGCCGGCCGCCGTTGTCGGTCGTGGTGGCGCCGATACGGGCCGTCCTGCAGCCTCAGGTCGCCGGTCTCGGGGATCTCGAGCCGGTGACGTTGGCCGTCGGCGACAGCGCCGACCTGGGGGAGGTCGTGGACCGGCTTGTCGGGGCCGCGTACCACCGGGTCGACCTGGTGGAACGGCGTGGCGAGATCGCGGTGCGCGGCGGCATCCTCGACGTCTTCCCACCGACCGAGGAGCATCCGCTGCGGGTGGAGTTCTTCGGCGACGAGGTCGAGGACATCCGGCCGTTCTCAGTGGCCGACCAGCGGGCGCTGTCCGGCCCGTCCGGCGGTCCGTCCGGCGGCCCGAGCGGCGGCCCGAGCGGCGGGGATGGCCGGGACGCCCGGCCGCGGCTGTTCGCGCCGCCGTGTCGCGAACTGCTGCTCACCCCACCGGTCCGGGCCCGTGCCCGGGAGCTGGCACAGGCGCATCCCGAACTGCTCGACATGCTCGACATGATCGCGGACGGCATTCCGGTGGACGGTATGGAGGCGCTCGCGCCGGTGCTCTGCGACGAGATGGTGCTGATGCTCGACGAGCTGCCCGCCGGCACGCATGTGCTGGTGTGCGACCCGGAACGGGTCCGGGCCCGGGCCACCGAACTGGTGCGCACGAGCCACGAGTTCCTGGAGGCGTCCTGGAGCACGGCCGCCGCCGGCGGCAGCGCCCCGATCGATCTCGGCGCGGCGGCCTACCGCTCGATCGCGCAGGTGCGCCAGCGGGCCACCGAGATCGGCCTGCCGTGGTGGTCGGTCGGCCCGTTCGGCGGCGGCGTCACCGCCGACGGCCTCTCGGGCGGCGACCGGCCCGGGAGCGGCGGCTCCGGGGGTGGCGCGGGCGGCGACGGCCGTCCCGGCGACCACCAGGTGTGGGGCGCCGCCAGCGGCGAGGATGCCTTCGACGACCACACGGTGATCTCCAGCCTGCGGCCGGCCACCGCCTACCATGGTGACACCGCGCGGGTGCTCGCGGACATCAAGGGCTGGCTCGCCGGCTCCTGGCGTGTCCTGCTGGTGACCGAGGGGCATGGCCCCGCCCAGCGGCTCGTCGAGCTGCTGCGGGACGCCGACCTGGGCGCCCGTCTCGCCGAGGACGCCGACCTCGCCCGTGGCGTGGCCACGGTCACCTGCGGCCAGCTCGGCAGCGGCTTCACCAGCGACCTGCTCGGCATCGCCGTCCTGACCGAGGCGGACCTCGCCGGCCAGCGCGGTGTCACCACCCGTGACATGCGCCGGATGCCGCACCGGCGCCGCAAGGGCATCGACCCGCTCGCGCTGCGCGCCGGCGACCTGGTCGTCCACGACGCCCACGGGGTCGGCCGGTACATCGAGATGGTGACCCGGACGGTCGCCGGCGCCACCCGCGAGTACCTCGTCCTCGAGTACGCGAAGGGTGACCGTCTGTACGTCCCGACCGACCAGCTCGAACAGGTCACCCGTTACGTCGGCGGCGAGGGCCCGAGCCTCGACCGGATCGGCGGCGCCGACTGGGCGAAGCGCAAGGGACGCGCCCGCAAGGCCGTCAAGGAGATCGCCGGCGAGCTGATCCGCCTGTACAGCGCGCGGATGGCCGCGCCCGGGTACGCCTTCGGCCCGGACACCCCGTGGCAGCGGGAGCTGGAGGACGCTTTCCCGTTCCGGGAGACCCCCGACCAGCTCTCGGCCATCGAGGAGGTCAAGGCCGACATGCGCAGACCCGTCCCGATGGACAGGGTCATCTGCGGCGACGTCGGCTACGGCAAGACCGAGATCGCGGTCCGGGCGGCGTTCAAGGCGGTGCAGGACGGCAAGCAGGTCGCTGTTCTCGTCCCGACGACACTGCTCGTCCAACAGCATTTCCAGACGTTCTCCGAGCGGTATGCCGCGTTTCCCGTGAACGTACGGGCGATGTCGCGCTTCAATTCCGCGTCCGAGCAGAAGACGGTGCTCGACGGGATTTCCGACGGCACCGTCGACGTGGTGATAGGAACGCATCGGCTGCTGTCGTCCGCGTCCCGTTTCAAGGACCTCGGCCTGGTGATCGTCGACGAGGAGCAGCGCTTCGGCGTCGAACACAAGGAATATCTGAAGAAAATGCGGACCGCGGTGGACGTGCTCACCATGAGCGCCACCCCGATCCCGCGGACACTGGAAATGTCGATCACCGGTATCCGGGAGCTGTCGACGATCGACACCCCGCCGGAGGAGCGGCACCCGATCCTGACCTTCGTCGGGCCGAGCGACAACCGGCAGATCGCCGCCGCGATCCGCCGTGAGCTGCTGCGGGAGGGGCAGGTCTTCTTCATCCACAACCGGGTGGAGTCGATCGACGCGGCCGCGGCGAGGCTACGCGACCTCGTCCCCGAGGCCCGCGTCGCCACCGCGCACGGCCAGATGGGCGAGGACGCCCTCGAGCAGGTGATGGTCGCCTTCTGGGAGAAGAAGTTCGACGTCCTGGTATGTACCACCATCGTCGAGTCGGGGCTGGACATCTCCAACGCCAACACCCTCGTCGTGGAACGCGCCGACGTGTTCGGGCTGTCCCAGCTGCACCAGCTGCGGGGCCGGGTGGGCCGCGGCCGGGAACGCGCCTACGCATATTTCCTGTATCCGCCGGACAAGCCGCTCACCGAAACCGCGCACGACCGGCTCGCGACGATCGCCCAGCATTCCGACCTCGGTGCCGGAATGGCCGTGGCCATGAAGGACCTGGAGATCCGCGGGGCGGGCAACCTGCTCGGTGGGGAACAGTCCGGGCACATCGCCTCGGTCGGTTTCGACCTGTACGTGCGGATGGTCGGTGAGGCCGTCGCGGACTTCAAGGGCACCGCGGTCGAGGAGCCGCCCGAGGTCAAGGTCGAGCTCCCGGTGAACGCGAGCCTGCCGCACGACTACGTCCCCAGCGAGCGGCTGCGGCTGGACGCCTACCGCCGCCTGGCCGCCGCCGTCTCGGACGACGACATCGCCGAGGTCCGCGCCGAGCTCCTCGACCGCTACGGGACGCCGCCCGAGCCGGCCGAGAACCTGCTGGCGGTCGCCTCCCTGCGGGTGCTGGCCCGCCGGCACGGCGTCACCGAGATCACCGTGGCCGGCCGCCAGATCCGGTTCGCGCCGCTGGAGCTGCGCGAGAGCCAGACCATGCGCCTCCAGCGGCTGTACAAGGGGGCCGTGGTCAAGCCGGCGGTGCGCACGGTCCTGGTGCCGGTGCCGGCGGAGACCCCGCGTATCGGCGCCCGGCCGCTGCGTGACCGCGCCGTCCTCACCTGGGCCGCGGAGCTGCTGGCGGCGGTCGCCGGCGACTCGGTCGCGGCGGCGGCCACGGCCGCGTCCCGCTGATCCCATGCCCGCTGATCCCATGCCCGCTGATTTCGTGCCCCGCCGGTCCGCGGCCGGTTCCGGTGGATCTTCAACCGGGTGGGTGGCGAGGAGCGCGGACGCGGTGGGGGTTACGCCCACCGGTGGCCTGGCTGTGCGCGGCGGGCGGCGAGTCGGTACGGTCACAGCCGTGAAGCCCCGTTCTGCCGCTCGCCGCATCCTCGCCGGCGTGGCGTTGGTGGTCCTTACCGCCTCCGCGTGCACCACCCATGCCGGGTCCGCCGCCCAGATCGGCGATGACACGATCAGGACGTCGACCTTGCGTGACGTCGTCGACCGTGGCCTGGCCGTCAGCCGGTCGGCCGCCGCGGCCGATCCCGGCGCCGCCCAGAGCATCGCGCCGATCGAACGCACCGATCTGCAGCGGCGCGCGCTGACCACCCTCGTCCAGCTCGACCTGCTCGAGCGGGAGGCCCGCAGCCTCGGGATCACAGGGACCGACCAGGACCTCGACGCCTTCTACCAGGCGTACAGCGTGCTCGGGTTCGGCAGCGTCGCGGCCTTCGAGCAGCTGGCGGCGCTCGGCGGCATAGCCCGCCAGGACCTGCGCGTCTTCATCCGCTCCAACGCCCTGGAGTCGGCGATCGCGGACAAGCTGGCCCCGGTCACGGTCACGGACGCCACCAGGAAGCAGGCCCGCGACGAGTACGACAAGATCGTCGCGAAGTTCGGCGGACAGAAGAAGCAGATCTCGCTGAGCTTCGACCAGGCGCAGGGCTATCTCGTCCGGTCGCTGGCCGAGAGCCAGCGCAACCAGGCCGTGTACACGAAGCTGCGCGAGACCGCGGCCCGGGAATCGGTCTCGATCAACCCGAGGTTCGGCGCCTGGGACGCCGCCCAGCTCGCGGTGGTGGCCGCGGCCGTCTCGGTGGCGACAACCCCGGCGCCCGCGCCGTCGCTGGGCCCGGGACTCACGCTCACCCAGTGACCGTCCCCGTCCCGCCAGCAGTCCCGCCGGCCGCGCTGACCGATCCGGTCATGCTGGCCTGGCCGCCCGGGGTGACCGGAGCGGCCAGGTCGGCCGGGCCGGCCGAGGGGGCCTGGTGACCGCGAGCATCGTCGTCGTCGTGACCAGTCCCCGGGTCGCGCCCGGACTGCTCGACGTCGCGGCCTGGGACCTGCTGCGCGCCGCCGGCACGGTCTGCTGCGGGTCGGCCGACCATCCCCAGCGGGCTGCCCTCGCC
>NZ_CAKKTM010000059.1 GCF_920888515.1 Protofrankia sp. CiP1_Cm_nod1
GCACGCCGACCCGTCCCGGCCCGTGGTGTGGCTCGCCGCGCCGGCTGCTGGGACCCTGCCAGCCGGCGAGACCCCGGGGGCTGATGGAGCGCTGTGGGCCGGTGGGGCCGAGCCAGGCGGGGAACACGGCCTGCTCGACGCGCTCGCCGCCGCGGCCGGCGCGGACCTCACCGTGACGGCCGTCCAGGGGTCGCGCGACCTGCCCGGCGCCAGGCTGCTGGACGCGGTCGCCGTGATGGACCGGCTGCGCTCTCCCGGCGGCTGCCCGTGGGACGCCGAGCAGACCCACACCTCGCTCGCCTCCTACCTGCTGGAGGAGGCCTACGAGGCGTACCAGGCGATCGAGGACGGCAACCACGCCGACCTGCGTGAGGAACTCGGCGACGTGCTCATGCAGGTGCTCTTCCACGCGAGGATCGCCGCCGAGGGCAACGGCTGGCCCGCCGGCCCGGACGACGCGGGGACACCCGGCACCGGGGCCGCCCCCGACGACCGGAACAGCGACGACCGGAGCGGCGACGACCGGAGCGGCGACGACCGGCAAGGTGACGACCGGAACAGCGCGGCCTGGGACAACACGCCCCTGAACGGGGCTGGCCGGGACGAGACGGCCCGGAACGGCGCCGTCCGGGGCGGGGAGGAGGCCCGGCGCGGCACGGCCGTCTGGGACATCGACGACGTGGCCGCGGGCCTGGCCGACAAGCTCGTCCGCCGGCATCCGCACGTCTTCGGATCGGTGCGGGTGGACGGCGCCGCCGCCGTCGAGACGAACTGGGACAAGATCAAGGACGTCGAGAAGGGCCGCCGGTCGGTGACCGAGGGCGTCCCCCTGTCCCAGCCCGCGCTCGCGCTGGCCGCGAAGCTCCAGAAGCGCGCGGCCAAGGTCGGCGTACCCGATGAGATCGTCCTCTCCGGAGCCGGAGCCGGAGCCGGAGCCGGAGCCGGAGCCGGAGCCGGAGCCGGAGCCGGAGCCGGAGCCGGAGCCGGAGCCGGAGCCGGAGCCGCGTCCCCGGCCGACGTCGTCGCGGCCCTGCTGGCCCGGGCCGACACCCCGGTACGGAGTGATGACGTGCCCTCCGTGGCGGCCGACGCGGCCCCGGGGACACCCGAGCGGATCATCGGCGACCTGCTGTTCGCGGCCGTGGCCCTGGCCCGGCAGGCCGGCGTCGACCCGGAGGCCGCGCTGCGGACGTCCGCCCGCCGCTTCCGGGACACCCTCGCCGCTACCGAGGACGCGATCCGCGCCGCCGGTCTGGACCCCCGGGACGCCGGCCCCGACTCCTGGCGTGCCCACTGGCCGGCAGCGCCGCGACAGGCCCCGGCCGCAAGCGGCACCCCGACCAGCTGACGCCCCACGGCCAGCCGGCCCGTCGAGGCACACCCCGGAAGGCTCCGGCCATGCGGCTGGAGACACGCCCCACCTTGACCCGGATGAACCCGGGGAGGCCGGCCCTCCCCGCCATGACTGGTCATCCGGGGAGGCCGGCCCTCCCCGCCATACTGGTGAAGCCGTGCCATGGCCTGTGGCGCGTGGTCTCGCTGTCGGGCGGCAGGTGCGGCGCGTAGCCTCGCTGCATGGCAGCAGACACCGCGCGGGAGGCGCTGGCGGGCGTCCGTCGTCTGTATGCGCGGCGGTCCGCGCCCATCCTTCTCGAGCTCGACCTCACCGTGGATCCGGTCGAAGGGGTACCTGGTGATCCGGTGAGCGCGGCTCTGGCGCGGCGCCGCCCGTCCCTGCGCACCATCGTGGACGGGCTGCGCCGGGCCGGGCAGGACGACCGGGCGGCCACGCTCATCGCCCGGATCGCCCCCTGCGGGACGCCGCTGGCGCGGGTGCAGGAGATCCGGGACGCGGTCATCGCCTTCCGGGACGCCGGCGGGACCGCCTTCGCCTACGCGGACGCGTTCGGCGAGTTCGGCGGCGGGACCGTCCCGTACTACCTGGCCTGCGCGTTCGACCAGATCTGGCTGGCGCCGCCGGGGGACCTGGGCCTGACCGGGGTGGCCCTGGAGACACCGTTCCTGCGCGACGCCCTGGACCGGCTCGGCATCGAGATCCAGGTCGGGCAGCGCCACGAGTACAAGAACGCCGCCAACACCTTCGTGGAACGCGATTTCACCGCCGCGCACCGGGAGGCCAGCGAGCGGATCGTCGTCTCCAGCCTGTCCATGATCGTGGACGGTGTCGCCGCCGCCCGTGGCCTGTCCCCGGCGCGGGTCCGCGAACTGATCGACAACGCGCCGCTGTCGGCCGAGCAGGCCCGCCGGGCCGGCCTGGTCGACCGGCTGGGCTACCGGGACGAGGTCTACGCCGCCGCCCGGGCCCACGCCCGCCGCACCGCGGGCGCCGCCACCCCTGCCGTTGCTACC
>NZ_CAKKTM010000060.1 GCF_920888515.1 Protofrankia sp. CiP1_Cm_nod1
GCGGCATGCCCGTGGGCGGAGCCGTGGTGGCATGCCCGTGCTGGCGGAGCCGAGGCGACAGGCCCGCGGCGGGCGGGACCGTGCTGGCGAGCTCGCGGCGGACAGGCCCGTCGTGGCGGGTCCCGGTGCCCGGCGGGGCGGCCTGCTTTCGGCGGCGTCCGCGGAGCGGATCGCCTCTTGACCCCGGCCGGACCTCCTCGTCACGGCACTGGCCGCGGCCGTCCGGTCGCGCACCGGGCCAGTGGGTGGCCGTAGGTGACACGTGCCGAAGGCGCGTGCCGCGAGCGTGGTGGCGATAGTCTCGGCCGGGTCGTATTTCGGCGGCGCCGCCGATGCCCGCCCTGTCGCACAGTAGCGTTCTAGTCGGGCGTGTCCGTCCGGACGCGCGCCACACCGGAGGTCGAGGCCCGTGCCGTCCATCGAGGCTGTAGGAGCTCGCGAGATCCTTGACTCGCGGGGCAATCCCACCGTTGAGGTCGAGGTCGTCCTGGAGGACGGCACCCTCGGCCGCGCGGCCGTGCCCAGCGGCGCGAGCACTGGGGCGTTCGAGGCCGTCGAACTGCGTGACGGCGACGACCGTTACGGCGGCAAGGGCGTACGCAAAGCGGTGACTGCCGTGGCCGACCGGATCGGCCCCGAGATCATCGGTCTGGAGGCCACCGAGCAGCGGTTCCTCGACCAGGTCCTGCTGGACCTCGACGGGACGCCGGACAAGTCCGCGCTGGGCGCGAACGCGGTGCTCGGGGTCAGCCTGGCGGTCGCCAAAGCCGCGGCCAAGGCGTCCGACCTGCCGCTGTTCCGCTACCTGGGGGGCCCGGCCGCGCACCTGCTGCCGGTGCCGCTGCTGAACGTCGTCAACGGCGGCGCGCACGCCGACACCAACGTCGACATCCAGGAGTTCATGATCGCCCCGATCGGGGCGTCGACGTTCGTCGAGGCGCTGCGCTGGGGCGCGGAGACCTACCACGCGCTCAAGAGCGTGCTGAAGACCCAGGGGCTGGCCACCGCCGTCGGCGACGAGGGCGGGTTCGCCCCGAGCCTGCCGGCGAACCGTGCCGCGCTCGACCTGCTGGTGGAGGCCATCGGCAAGGCGGGCTTCCGGCCGGGGGAGGACATCGCCCTGGCTCTCGACGTGGCCTCGACGGAGTTCTTCGACGACGGCGCCTACCGCTTCGAAGGCGCCCGCCGCAGCGCGCAGGAGCTCAGCGACTACTACGCCGAGCTGGTGTCGGCCTACCCGATCGTCTCGATCGAGGATCCGCTCGCGGAGGACGACTGGGACGGCTGGGTGCAGCTGACCGCCCGTCTCGGCGACTCGGTGCAGCTCGTTGGTGACGACCTGTTCGTCACCAACCCGCAGCGGCTCGCCCGCGGCATTGCCGAGAAGGCCGGCAACGCCCTGCTCGTCAAGGTCAACCAGATCGGCACGCTCACCGAGACCCTGGACGCGGTGTCGCTCGCGCACCGTAACGGCTACCGGTCCATGATCTCCCACCGGTCCGGTGAGACCGAGGACACCACGATCTCCGACCTCGCGGTCGCCCTCGACGCCGGGCAGATCAAGACCGGCGCGCCGGCCCGCAGCGAGCGGGTCGCCAAGTACAACCAGCTGCTGCGCATCGAGGACGAGCTCGACGAGGCCGCCCGATATGCCGGGGCGGGGGCCTTTCCCCGCTTTTCACCGACCGCCGGGTGACACCGGTGGCGCGCCGCACACCGTTCACCACCCGGATGACCCTGCTGCTGGTGGTGATCTGCGTGCTCGTGCTGACGCTGGCCTATCCGCTGCGGCTCTACCTGCGGCAGCGCAGCCAGATCGACGAGCTCGCGGCGCACAACGCCGAACAACGCGAACGGGTGGAGGCGCTGAAGACCAAGGTGGCCGGCTACGACGATCCGGCGTGGGCCCAGGACGAGGCCCGGGTCAGGCTGCACTACACCCGGCCCGGGGAGAAGGCCTATCTGGTGCCGGCGACGTCGGTCACCCCGACCCCGGCTCCGAGCCCGGCTCCGAGCCCGGCCCCGGCTCCCTCGGCCACCGCGCGATGACCGCTCGTCGGGGCGCCGGCGCACCCGTCGCGGCCGTCGCGGGCTCGGCAGGCACCATCACCGGCTCGGCAGACACCGTTGACGTGCCGCCTGACACGGCCACCGGTGCTGGCACAGCGACTGGTTCCAGCACGGCCGCTGATTCTGGCACGCCTGCCAGAGCCAACAGGACCACCGAGGCCGGTGGTGACACCGAGGCCAGTGCGGCCGCCGAGGTTGTCGAGGTCGTTGCGCGGCAGCTCGGCCGGCGGCCGCGGGCGATGCGCCGGGTCGCCCACCGATGTTCCTGCGGCCTGCCGGACGTCGTCGAGACCTGGCCGAGGCTGGCCGACGGGACGCCGTTCCCCACGCTGTACTACCTGACCTGTCCGCGGGCGGCGTCGGCGATCGGGCGGCTGGAGGCGTCCGGCCTGATGCGGGAGATGACCGAGCGGCTCGCCGCCAACCGCGACGGCGATCTTTCCCGCCGCTACCAGGCGGCGCACCGCGACTACCTGGCCCGCCGGGACGCCCTGGCCGAGCTGCCCGGCGCACCGGGCGCGGGCGGCATGCCGACCAGGGTGAAGTGCCTGCACGTGCTGGTCGCGCACAGCCTGGCCGCCGGACCGGGGGTGAACCCGTTCGGTGACGAGGCACTGGCCCTGCTGGCGGACTGGGGCGTCCGCGGGCCGTGCGTGGCCGCCGGCTCGTGCGTCACCGGCCCCGCCCAGCAGAGCGGTTCCGTCCAGGAGAGTGGTTCCGGCGGGCAGGGCGGTCCCGGCCGGGAGGAGAGCGGTTCCGTCCAGCAGGGCGGTTCCGGCCCGGAGAACGGATCCGGCCGGGCAGCTGGCGGCGGCCCGGATGCCGGCCGCGCACAAGATGGGGGATCGTCGTGACCCGGGTGGCGGCCGTCGACTGCGGCACCAACTCGATCCGGCTGCTCGTCGCCGAGACGGCGAGCGGCGCCGACGCCGGCCCCGCGCCGGGTGGTCGCCCGGGCCCCAGCGCGGATCATGCCGAGGGCACGGGCGGCACGGGCGGCACGGGCGGCACGGGCGGCACGGGCGGCACGGG
>NZ_CAKKTM010000061.1 GCF_920888515.1 Protofrankia sp. CiP1_Cm_nod1
GGCACGGGCGGCACGGGCGGCACGGGCGGCACGGGCGGCCGGCGAGCGGCCGCCGCGGCCCCCCGGCTGCGGGACCTGGCCCGTCGCATGGAGATCGTCCGGCTGGGCGCCGGCGTCGACCGTACCGGCGAGCTGTCCCCCGAGGCGCTGGCGCGGACGTTCGCGGCGCTGCGCGCATACGCCGTGGAGATCGACCGGCTCGGCGCGTCCAGGGTGCGGATGGTCGCCACCAGCGCGACCAGGGACGCCCGCAACCGGGACGCCCTGGTGGCGGGCGTCCGCGCGATCCTCGGCGTCGAACCGGAGGTGATCACCGGTGACGAGGAGGCCGCGCTGTCCTACGCCGGTGCCACCGGTGAGCTGCGCGGCCATCCCGAGCCGTTCGTCGTGGCCGACATCGGCGGCGGGTCGACCGAGCTGGTTCTCGGGGACGCCGCACGGGTGCACGCGGCGAAGTCGGTGAACGTCGGCTGCGTGCGGCTGGCCGAACGGCACCTGCACGACGACCCGCCCACGCCCGCGCAGCTCGCGGCGGTGGTCGCCGACGCCCACGCGGCGTTCGACCTGGCCGAGCGGACCGTGGCCATCCGCTCGGCCGCGACCCTCGTCGGGGTCGCCGGGACGGTGACGACGGTGGCCGCCCTCGCCGCGGACCTGCCCGGCTACGACCCCGACCGGATTCACCTTTCCGTGACGGCTGCGTCGGACGTCGCCGCGGTGGCCGACCGGTTGGCGACGATGTCGCACGCGCAACGAGCGGCTCTCCCGGTGATGCATCCCGGCCGGGTGGACGTGATCGTTGCGGGGGCTCTGGTGCTGCGGACGCTGGTCGAGCGGGTCGGCGCGACCAGCGTGATCGCGAGCGAGCACGACATCCTCGATGGTATCGCCCTGTCGCTGCTCGCCCCGTGACCACCTCGCCCGCGCACACCCACCGCCGGCCTGACCGAGGCCCACGGGCCACCGCGGCCGGATCACGGGCCACCGCCGCTTGACAGACAGAACCAAGGGACGTCTACAGAGGGACTTCTACAGCAGCCACGTGTTCCCGTGATCCGTTGATATCCGATCACTAGTTCTTGATCGATTCCGGGCCGGGCTCGCGGTGTCTGGCTGAGGCTCTGGAGCGCCGGTCAGGTAACCATACGTATCCCTCCTGAACGATGGCACGCTTCGATGGACGTCGGCCACCAGAGAAGATCGGCGTAATTTTGTCGTTGTGTACGCTTTTGCGGCCAAAAAGCGTACACAACGACAAACTCTCCTGGATCATGGCCTGCGCGGGTGGTCGTGGATGGGATCCGCGTTACTTGACCGGCGTTCTAGGCTCGGGGTGCGATGGGTGAACTCCATGACGCCGTATGGGTCCTTGACGCCGCGGTCGACGGTGCCGCCGCCGGAGCCGGCACAGCCGCTGGTGGCGCCGGCACAGCCGCTGGTGGCGATGCCGACGATGCCGACGATGCCGCTCGTTTCGCTGGTGGTGCTGCTGGCCTCGCTGATGCCGACGGTGGATCCGCTGGTGGCGAGGGTGGCGAGGGTGGCGAGGGCGGTGTCGGTGGTGTCGGCGACCGGCGTCCGGTCGCGCCGGGGTCGGGCTGGCCGGGGGATCCCGCCTCGGCGGTGACCCCGGTAGCGGTCACGCCGGGTGATGTCGGGCGGCTCGCTGTCTCCGCGGGCGACACCGCCGAGCTCGACGCCAGGATGTCGGTGTGCCGGGCCTGTCCCCGGCTGGTGGGCTGGCGGGAGGAGGTCGCCCGGCAGCGGCGGGCCGCTTTCGCGCGGGAGCGTTACTGGGGGCGGCCGGTCCCGTCCTTCGGCCCCGAGGACGCCCGGGTGCTCGTCGTCGGTCTGGCACCGGCGGCGCACGGCGGCAACCGCACTGGACGGATCTTCACAGGGGACCGCAGCGGTGACTGGCTGTTCGCCTCCCTGCACCGGGTCGGGCTTGCGCGGTTGCCGACCTCGGTGTCGGCCGGTGACGGCCAGCGTCTGATCTCCACTCGTATCGTGGCCGCGGTGCGCTGCGCCCCACCGGCGAACAAGCCGACCACCCTGGAACGGGACACCTGCCGGGGATGGCTGATTCGCGATCTTGAACTGTTGCGGCCGACGCTGCGTGCGGTCGTCGTGCTCGGCGGGTTCGCCTGGACGGCGCTGTGGCCCGCGCTGGAGCGGGCCGGTCATCCGCTGCCGTCGCCACGGCCGGCGTTCGGGCACGGCCGTCGGGTCGTTCTCGCGGATGTTCCCGCGCCGGGCCCCACACGCCCGCCGGCCGGCCCGGTGCGGCGAGCCGCCTCCGCGGAAGCCGCATCTGGAGAAGCCGCATCTGGAGAAGCCGTCTCCCAACGAGATGTCTCCCAACGAGATGTCACTGAACGAGATGTCACTGAACGAGATGTCACAGCGCAAGGCGTCACCGAACGAGATGGCGCTGACGGGGGCGTCACCGAACATCGAGCGGGGCTGGTTGTCTTCGGCTGCTACCATCCCAGCCAGCAGAACACGTTCACCGGGCGGGTCACCGCCGAGATGATCGACTCTGTGCTCGGTGCCGCGGCGAGGGTAAGCGGCGCGGTCAGTGATAAATAACTGAACCACCGTCGATGTACACGTCGCCGAGTTGATCTCCGCGTGTTGTACGTCACGTGAGTCCGTCGTCCACCGGCGCCGTATCCGGGGGCATGGTCGCGTGGTGGCGAGTACCTTTTTTGTATGAGCTTTGGACAACCTCCGCACATCCTTGTTGTGGGTGGCGGTTACGTCGGTATGTACACGGCTTTGCGTCTTCAGCGTCGCCTTCGTCAGGGCGAGGCGACCGTGACGGTGGTCGAGCCCAACTCGTACATGACATATCAGCCGTTTCTTCCCGAAGCGGCGGCCGGAAACCTCGAGCCACGACACGTCGTCGTACCACTACGTAGGGTGCTGAATGGTTGCCGTGTGGTCAGCGGCAGCGTGACCGGGGTCAACCATGCCCAGCGGGTCGCCTATATTGCGCCAAATCAGGGCGCGCCGCATGAGCTCCACTACGACATCCTGGTCGCCTGTCCCGGGTCGGTCGCCCGGACGCTGCCCATCCCGGGTCTCGCGGAGCTGGGCATCGGCTTCAAGAGCGTGGCCGAGGCGATCCACATTCGGAACAAGGTCATCGAACGAATGGACGTCGCGGCGTCCAGTACCGACCCGCAGCTCCGGCGCCGCGCGCTGACATTTGTATTCATCGGCGGCGGGTTCGCGGGTATCGAGGCGATAGCCGAGCTTGAGGACATGGCCCGGGACGCCTGCAGGTTCTATCCTGAGCTGTCGCCGTCGGACATGCGCTGGGTGATGGTGGAGGCGAGCGGGCGGGTGCTGCCGGAGGTTTCGCCGGCGATGGGCCTGTACACGTTGAAGCAGCTTGAGCACCGTGGTATCGAGATGAAAATCAATACCCGGGTGAAAAGCCTTGTGGACGGTCATGTGGTGCTCGACAGCGGTGAGGAGTTCGACGCCGAGACCATCGTCTGGACCGCCGGGGTCAAGGCCCATCCGCTGCTCGCCAACACCGATCTCCCGCTCGACGAGCGGGGCCGGATCAGGGCGACCGCTTTCCTGCAGGTGGACGGCGTCGAGCAGGCATGGACGGCGGGTGACTGCGCCGCGGTGCCCGACCTCACCAAGGGGGAGGGCGCGACGACCGGTCCGTCCGCCCAGCACGCCGTCCGTCAGGCCAAGGTGCTGGCGGACAACATTCTCGCCGATCTCCGCGCCGAGCCGATCGCGCCGTACGAGCACAAGTACGCCGGGAGCGTCGCGTCGCTCGGCCTGCACAAGGGCGTGGCGGACGTGTACGGGATGAAGCTGCGCGGCTGGCCCGCGTGGCTGATGCACCGTACCTACCACCTCAGCCGGGTGCCGACCTTCAACCGCAAGGCGCGGGTGCTCGCGGACTGGACGCTGTCGCTGTTCTTCCGGCGGGAGATCGTCTCGCTGGGATCCTTCGCTGACCCCAGGGCGAGCTTCCGCGCGGCCGCGAGCCCGGCGGGCGCTCCGGCGGTGGCGGCGCCGGAGGCGGCCGCCCAGCAGCCCGCGCTTGCCGGGAAGCCGGCGGGACGGGCGGAGGCGACGGGAGGGACGGAGACGAACGGTTCCGCCTCGGCCGCCCGCAAGTCGCCCGCGCCCGCCAGGAGCGCGGGGCCGGCCAAGACCCCCGGGGGAACACCGCTGGCCTGACGGGGAACGACCGAGAGCAGGAGAGGACAGGAGCAACCAGCTCGTAACGTACGGTAACTAGCCGTTCTTCATGGTTCTTCGCGTGTCACCGCCCGCAGATCGTCACGTTTCCATCACTATCCGTGCCATCGCGTCGGGACGGCGCAGGTCCCAGGCCGCGGGAGCGCGGGCTGCCGGCCATGGCAGCGGGGTTTCCCGGGCACAGGGGTGTCCTGTACGGCCCGCGAACCGGTCGGCAGCGTACCCGACGGTAGGGCCTCCCCGGCCTCCCCGGTCGTGACGGCATCCCCGGTCGCGACGGTCGCAGCCGCCGCGACGGTATGGCTCCCCGCCCCGGCGGCGATGGCTCCCGTTCGGGGCGGCCGGACCGTCGGCCGTGACGGGGCGGGTGCCGGCCACGGCGCTCGGTTGCCGCGGCTCATGGTGTCGACGTCCACGGTGTCGACGTCCACGGTGTCGACGTCCACGGTGTCCACGCCCGTCGCGCACTCCAGCGGATATGACGGACATGGCGGATATGGATATTGTCGCCCGCTTCCGGTGACCGCCAGCCGCCGCGCGATCCGCCCGTCCGGACATCATCGGCTGATCGCGCATTCGGGCCGCGGCTGTTCCCGTTCGGGGGCAGGGTGAATCATCCGGTCCGCGGTCGCCTTATTTATGACGCTTTAACATCGAATGCCCGCCGTAGGTGACTATGGCGGGCATTTTCGTGAGCGGCTGTCCTGCGCGGCGCCGGCGGCCACGGGAGATCCGCTCGGTGCGGTCGTGGGCTGGCGGAGGTGTCCCGCCGGGCCTGGTCCTGCGTGCGCAGAGCCCGGTGCCGTGGAGGTCGTGGGCCGGCGGAGGTGTCCCGCGGGGCCGGTGGCCGCGGCGGCCACCGCCCACCGGGGAGACGCGGGCGCGGGAGGCATGGGCGGCGCGCTGCCCGGCCGGCGGCCAGGAGCGTCGCTGTCCGGCTGGCCTCGGCGAGAGCTGACCGGCAGGGAGACGGGAAAGCGCGCCCGCCGCAGCCGCCGGCTGGTGCCACCTCACCCGGCCGGCCGTGGGCGGGCCCGCCTGGTGGGACG
>NZ_CAKKTM010000062.1 GCF_920888515.1 Protofrankia sp. CiP1_Cm_nod1
CCTCACCCGGCCGGCCGTGGGCGGGCCCGCCTGGTGGGACGCCGGCTGAGCGCGCCCACGGTCAGCCGGCCACCAGTTCGCCGGCCCGGCACCCGGCGGGAGCCGGCCCGCCCGTGGCCGGGCGCGAGCCGGGTTCCCTTGCCCAGCGTCGTTCCCTTGCCCGTCGGGTTCCCTTGCCCGCCGTGCTCCCTGGCCCAGCGTCCGGCCCGGGGTGCCTCGCCGTGGGCCGGGACGGCCCCGCTCCCCTCCGCGTAGCTCCGCTGCCACGCTGGCCGTATTGCCAGTCGGTCATACTGTGATTGATCGCGCACCTTCGGTAGGCGAGTTGGGTGCGAGCGTCACGACAGGTTACGGATCAGGAGGTTCTGGTTACTTCCCATACTTTCTTCATGTTGTCTCTTTCACAAATCCTACGTAGCGTGGTAGAAACATCTCCGATGTAGCCGAGCCGGTGTATCCCAACAGGCAGAGGAGGCTGTCCTAAAAACAGCTCGAGTGTCGGTTCGACTCCGACCACCGGCACATTCAGATCTGTTCCGTGGCCGCCGGCCGGATCATTCCGGCCGGCGCTCGGTCATGCCAGCGGGCTATTCGCCCGAATGTCTCATCGTCATTGACACGTGACCCTTCCTCATGCTGGTCGCCGTCCGGTGCCGGCGGTTGTCGCCACGAGTTTCGCGATCATGTCGGCGAAGGCTTCGAGCGATCTTGCGGGCCGCTCCGGCGCCATCCGGCGCCGTCCGGTGGTCGTTCACGGGACTATGGGTACAGCCTCCGTCCGCGGCGTTCTACTCTGTATTCCGACAGGTTCGTCGATCGAGCGTGCCGATCGCCCGCGTCCCCGCTGATCCACTTTGTGGATCCAGATGTTGATCCACGCGGTGGGCGGCGCGGTCGGCCGAGCCCGGCGGCAGTTGCGATCTATACGCCCGGTTGGACGCGGGCGGCGGAAGGAGTCGTGTCCTGATGGCCGAGATGCGCTCGTCGAATCCGGTGTTCAGCCGGCGTGGCTTCGCCGGCTGGTCGGCGCCGTCCTCCTCCGGGTACGGCCCCGGTGGGTACGCGCCGCCGGGCGGGGGAGTCCCGCCCACCCCGACACCGGAGCAGCTCGCCGGGCTGTACCGGGCGCCCAGCGGGCTGACCGTCGACGACGTCGTCGTCCACACCCTGGGCCTGTTCGCGGTGATGGCCGTCACCGGGGCGGTCGGCTGGGCGATCGCCCCGACCACCCCCGCGGTCGGCTTCACCGCGATGTTCGCCGCGCTCGCACTGTCCCTGGTGATCTCTTTCAGCCGGCGGCTGCGGCCCGCGCTGATCGTGCTCTTCGCCGCGCTCGAGGGCCTGTTCGTGGGCGCGGTCTCCCGGTTCTACGAGGACGCCTTCCACGGGATCGTGCTGCAGGCGCTGCTCGGGACCGCGGTGGTCTTCGTGGCAATGCTGGTGGCCTATCGCAGCCGCCGGCTGCGCGCGACCGAGCGGATGGCCCGGGTCGTCTACGGGTCGTTGCTCGGCGTGGTCATGCTTGGCCTGACCGACCTGGTGGTCAGAGCGGTGTCGGGCAGCCATCTGCCGATCATCAATGACGCGTCCCCGCTCGGCATCCTGTTCAGCCTTGCTGTGCTCGTGGTCGCGAGCCTGCAGTTCATCCTCGACTTCGACTACATCGAGCGTGCGATCGCCGCTGGCGCTCCCCGTGCGGAGGCCTGGCGAGCCGGATTCGGGCTGCTCGTCGGATTTGTCTGGGTGTACCTGGAGATGCTCAGGCTGCTGTCGAAGCTGCGCGGCTGACCGGCTGGACCGCTGGGTCTGTCGTCGTGGGCGGGTGCCGCCCCGCCGCTCACCCGGAGCGGTCGGGGCCGGCGTGCTCGATCTCGATGCTGATCAGGCAGCGCTGGTCGCGGACCATGGCGGCGCGATAGTCCTCCCAGTCCGGGTGCTCGCCTGACAGCGTGCGGTAGTAGTCGACGAGAGGCTCCATGGCATCCGGGAGCGAGATGATCCGTGCGCGGCCCCGCACCTGGATCCACGGCCCGAAGAAGGCGTCGGGGAAGACGCACAGCCCGGCCCGCGGGTCGCGATGGAGATTGCGGACCTTGTAGGCGGTCTCCCTGCTGCTGATGACGAGTCTGCCGTCGGTGTCGACGCCGACGGTGACCGGTGACAGCTGCGGAGTCCCGTCCCGCCGGAAGGTGGCGAGGACGGCCCGATGGTTGTCCCGGACGTAGTCCCGGGCCGCTTCGATGTCCATGGGCTGATTCTCGCCCGGCCGGCCCGGTGGCACCGTGCCGAGTGCTCCTGCACTCGTCGCCGAGGGGGGAGGGCGACCAGGGCCCGGAGCTTCGTGGGGCTGCGACGCACATGGGCCGTACCGGGCCGGTCGGGCGAAGAAGGTTTATCGGGTGAAGAGGGGTATATCGGGTCAGGTCCGGATGGCGCGCCTGCGCAGATCCGCTTCGTGGACCACAGCCGCCGCATAGCAGTGCGGGAGCCCGTGCTCGTCCCGTAGCCAGTTCACGCGCTCGGAGAAGCGCAGGAGACCAGGCCCGCGATCCAGACATCCCAGCCAGTGGCCGACGTCGTGTCCGGTGATTCTGGGAATTCGTTCGATAAGGCTGTGGTGGGTCTCTTCGGAGCGTTGTTGCGACATTGGCGCCTCCAGTACTCACTGGTCAACCAGTCATGGAAGGAGAGTGCACCACCAGTCGGACAACGGCAAGACCCGCCACGGCTGTCATGGGGTAGCCTTTATGGATGGCCGAAGCGGATCCTGTGGCGATGCGGGATCTGATCACTTCGGGCGTGGCGCTCCTGGACGCGCCGCTGGCGGCACTGATCAGCGAGATACGGCGGTTGCGCGACCACGTCCACGGATGGACGCCGATCTCCTGGCGGGAGCCATGCGCTCCCTGCCAGCCGGACGCCGGCCCACCCGGGCCCGTGCCCAGGCCCGGCTCCGGGGCGGGCGCCGGCGGGGCGGGAG
>NZ_CAKKTM010000063.1 GCF_920888515.1 Protofrankia sp. CiP1_Cm_nod1
GAACGGATCCGACGGCCTCGCGGCCGAGGCTCCGGCGGACCCGCCGGGCCGCCCGGCCCTGTCGGGCTGTCGATCCTCACCTGGGATGCTGCCGGGCTGCCGGGCTGCCGGTCGTCGGATCCGCCAGCCCGTCGCGGCTGTCGGGGCCGGCCGCCGGGCCTCCTGGCCGGCCCAGTGGTCCCGGCTCCGGAGAGCCGGCCAGAGGATTCGGGAGGGACCTCGAGCGCGCGGGAAACACGTGTGGCTGTCGGTGATGGGACTGCCCACGGTGGAGGGACCTCGAGCGTGCCGGAAACATGCTCCGCCACCTGCCCGTTCCGGCCGGCTGGCCGGCCGTCACCCGTGGACCGGACGTCCCACTCATGGGCGTTCTTACTACCGAGTGTCCACAACTATCATTTTTGTTACATCTGTCCGTAGGTGTGGCGCCAGGGGGTGACTGTCCGAGATGTGACAAGAGCTGGAACGATGCTCTCCCAGTCGTCCAAAGGCCGCGCGCGATCATGTTTTTCGCGCGGACGGAGGCCTGCTGGTGACGGAACCAGAGGTTGCGTGATCATGATTTTCGCGCGCCGGGCCCGAGGGGCCGTGAGTACCGGTACCGACCCGCCGTACGACGGGTCTTCCGGCCTTGTTTGCATACTTCTTCCGTGACGGCAACCGATTACGATGAGGGATAAAGGCCATTCGCACAGTTTCGGTGCCGGGCGAGTGTCCGGCGTTCGTCGAACGATCGTCCGCCCTCGCCGGTGACGCAGATGGCGGGCGGCTACGGCGGTCCGCCCCGCTGCTCGTCGGGCTGGCGGTGGTGATCGCGCTCGGGGCGCTGGCGCTGGTGGTCCGGCATGCGGGTCTGCGCGAAGGCGAACGACAGCGGCTGTCCGACCGCACCCGGCTCGTCGAACGGGTCGCGGAGAACGCCTCCCGGACGTCCGACCCACGGCGGATGGGCGCGCTGGTCGCCAGCTTCTCCTTCGCGCCCGACCAGCCGGCCCACAACCGCCGGATGCTGGCGCAGCTGGCGATGAGGCCGGTCGGTGACACCAGCCTGCTGGCCGCCCTCGTCAGCGTCGACGGCACCCCGCTGGCCGCCGTCCCGGACGGGCCGCGGGTGACGGCCACCGATCTCGGCGCCGCCTGGACGGCGGCGCTGGCCGGGCAGCCGGCCATGTCGCCGGTGTTCCTCCTCGACGGCATGCCGGTGCGGGCCACGGTCGTGCCGGTGGGCGCGCCGCGCCCGTGGGCGGTGCTGGTGCGCGTCGTCGACGAGGGGGCGGCCCGGGAGAGCAGCGAGAAGTTCGCCGCTCTCGACAGCGTGTCGGGCAGCCTGTGCGACGTCGACGCGAGCGGTGTCGCGGCTGCCTGCTGGAAGCGGGATCTGCGGGGCCGGCGGCTGGTCGAACCGCGCGAGCTGGACGGCCTGGTCCCGGGCACGGTCCGGACGTGGCTGTCGGGCGGCGCCGGGGAGCAGGTGGTCAACGTCGCCGAGAAGCAGGCCACGACCGGATACGTCACGCTCTTCCAGCAGCCCACCGCGCGGCTGTTCGCGGACCTGCGGACCGCGGGGCGCCACGGGGACCTGACGCTGCTGGCCGTCCTGGCGGTCTGCGTCGGCGGGCTGGTCGTGTTCGGGCTGCGCCGCGAACGGGCCGCCCGGCGGGCCCGGGCGCGGCTGCACACCATGCTCGGAGGGGTCCGGGACATCATCGTGGTCGTCGGGGACGACCACGGGATGACCTTTGTCAGCCCCGCCGTGCGTGACCTGCTCGGCTACGACGCGGCGTCCTGGCTCGGCCGGGTGCTGACCGACTTCGCCGACCCCGCCGACGTGGCCCGGATCCGGCGGCTGCTGGCCGACCCGGCCGGGGGCACCGTCTTCGACGTGCGGCTGACCACCGCCGCCGGCCAGCCGCGCTGGTTCGACCTGGAGGCCAGCGACCTCACCAGCCATCCCGAGCTCGCCGGTGTGCTGGTGACCTGCCACGAGGTCGGGGAGCGCAAGGACCTGCAGGACAGGCTGAGCTACCAGGCGTCCCACGACCTGCTCACCGGTCTGCCCAACCGGGCGGTCTTCATGAGCGAGCTGGAGAAGGCGGGCCGTGCCTTCCGCGCCGGCGGCGCGCCGTTCGTGGTGCTGTTCGTCGATCTCGACCATTTCAAGCCCGTCAACGACGGTTACGGCCACGACGCCGGGGACGTCGTCCTGCGGGCCGTCGCGGAGCGGCTCGTCCAGACCCTGCGGGACGGTGACCTGGCGGTCCGGCTCGGCGGTGACGAGTTCGGGGTCCTGCTGCGCGGCGCGAACGAGGTGTCCGCCGCCGCGGCCGCCGGTCGGATCATCGAGCTGGTGCGTATCCCGGTCATGGTGGGTGCCTCGGCGGTCCAGGTAGACGCCAGCATCGGTATCGCGCCCTCGACGCTCGCCGTCGCGCGGCCCGAACATTTCCTGTGCGCCGCGGACAACGCCATGTACGAGGCCAAACGGGCGGGGAAAGGCCGTTTCGCCATGGCGTCCGCGGAACCGCCCAACGTGCCGCCGGGCCCGCGGCCCGCCGCGCCCGGCACCGGCACCGGGACCGGGACGGGCACCGGGACCGGGACCGATGACGTGCTCCTCCCGCCGCTGCCCCCGCCCACACCACTGTCGCTGCCCGAGCCGCGGCGGCCCGAGC
>NZ_CAKKTM010000064.1 GCF_920888515.1 Protofrankia sp. CiP1_Cm_nod1
GCGGCGGCCCGAGCGGCAGCCGGCCCGGCGCCGTCTCCCCCTGCCGGCCACGCCCGGGCCCCTCGCCTACGGCTGTCCCCCCCGCGGCTGGTTCGGCCGGCTGGGGCCACCGCTGGTGGCGGGCGGGGCCCTGCTCGCCATGGCCGTGGCCAGCCTGTGTCTGCAGACGCAGACCCGGCACAGCGCCGAACGGCAGCGCCTGGCCGAGCACGTGGCGTTCACCGCCATCGTGGCGGACGCGTCCATGCACAGCGTCGACAGCCAGCGTCTGATCACGGCTGTGTCGTCGGCGTCCTGGTCGCTCAGCGACCGGGACGCCGACGCCGCCGTGCTGCGCTCGTTCGCCGGATCAGGGGTCGGCGGCCGGAACTACGTCTGGGCGTTGGCCGGCCTGGACGGCCACCTGCTGGCCGCCGAACCGCCGTCGCTCACCCTGCCGATCGGCCCGGACGACCCGGCGTGGCGGGCCGCCCGGGCCGGCCGGGCCGGCAACTCGCCCGTGATGAACGTCGACGGGCTCTGGCGGGACTACGTGACGGTCCCGGTCCTGCGCGAGGGCCGGCCGGCGGCGGTCGTCGTCATCGGGGAGTCGCTGCGGGACTCGCCCAACCAGGCCAACCTCGCGAGCAGCGGCACGCTCGGGTTCGTCGTGGGCGGGCTGTCCGTGGTGGATGCGGCCGGCACGGTCATGTTCTCCTGGAATCCCGGCCTGATCGGCCAGCGGCTGGTGGCCGCGGCCAGCCTGGCGGCCCTGCGGGTGGGCGAGGCCCGGCAGATCGACGACGTCGTCGCCGGCGGCCAGGTCACCATCGCCTCGCCGCTGGCGAACCTGCCCGACGGCGGCTACGTGGTGTTCCAGCAGCCGGTCCAGGCCTTCTACGGGGACATCCGCTCCGGCCGGCTCGTCCGGGACGGCAGCCTGCTGGCCGTTGTCGCCGCCGCCCTCGTCGGGCTGACCGTCCTCAACGGCCGGCGTGAAGCGGCGATCCGCGACGAGCAGCGACGGCTGCAGGCCCTGCTGCACAACGCCCACGACATCGTGATCGCGACCAGGGCGGACGGGAAGATCATCTTTGTCAGTTCCGCCGCCGCGCTCCTGCTCGGGGTCACGGCCGGCTCCTACCTCGGCCGGCACCTGCCCGACGTCGCCCACCCGGACGACGCGGGCGCGCTGGCGGAGCTGCTGCGCCAGGCCACCGGGCTCGCTACTGGCGGCAGTGGTCCCGTTACCGGCGGCAGTGGTCCCGCTACCAGCAGCAGTGGGCCCGCTACCAGCAGCAGTGGGCCTGCTACCGGTAGCAGTGGCTCCGGTGTCGACAGCAGTGGGCCCGGTGCCGAGGCCGCGGCAGCCGCGGCCTCGGCGGCAGCGGCAGCGGCGGCGGGGGCCGCCGTGGCACGCGACGTCCGGCTGTCGGCCGCGGGCGGCGGCCACCGCTGGTTCGACATCGAGGCGATCGACCTGCGGGACCGCTCGGAGGGCACCGGCATCCTGCTGACCTGCCATGAGATCGGCGAACGCCGGGTCCTCCAGGACGAGCTGCGCTACCAGGCGTCCCATGACGCCCTCACCGGCCTGCCGAACCGGTCGGTGTTCGCCCGCCGGCTCGACGAGATCGCCGCTCAGCGTCCGGCATCGGCGTTCGCGGTCCTGTTCATCGATCTCGACCGGTTCAAGTCGGTCAACGACACCTACGGCCACAACGCCGGTGACGAGGTGCTGAGGATCATCGGTGCCCGCCTGCGGGACGCCGGCACCGAGCGGGACGCCGTCTGCCGTCTCGGCGGGGACGAGTTCGCCGTCATCCTGGGTGACGCCGACAGCGCCCGGGCACGCGATCTCGCCGACCAGCTGCTGGTGGCGATCCGACGGCCGATTACGGTCGGTGGGCGTTCCATTGCTATCGACGCGACGATCGGTGTCGCCCTTTCGGAGTCGCAGGACGCGCCGCCCGGCGCGGTCGTCCGCAGCGCCGATCTCGCGATGTACCGGGCGAAGGAGGCCGGCCGGGAGCGTCCGGAAGCCCGTCCGGAAGTCCTCCAGGAGGCACGCCTGGAAGCCCGCCAGGAAGCCCGCCAGGAAGCCTGTGTGCCGTCAGCCGGCCAGCCCTGAGCCCCTGACTGACCAGCCCCAAGCGGTCTCATGATGGCTGTGGGCGGTTCCTAGCTGGCGGCTCGGCGTCGTCCGCCGCGGGCCCGCAGGTAGTCGCGTACGACGTAGCGGCCGAGCGCCCCCGGATCCGGGGAGAGCATCCGGCCGCCGTTGCGGCGGACGACCTCGTCGACGAACTGGACCAGCCGTGGCTCGTCGTCGAGCATGAAGACGTTGATCGTCGCCCCGCGGCGGGTGAGCCGGTCCACCTCGGCCAGGGTCAGCTCCAGGGTCTCCGGGACCGGTGGCCAGGAGAAGGACGGGGTGCCGTTGCGCATCAGGTGCGCGGTCGGCTCACCATCGGTGATCACCAGTACGACCGGTTCGGAATCCGGGTGCCGCGACAGCAGCCGGCCCGCGAGCATCAGGGCGTGCTGGAGGTTCGTGCCCTGGACGACCTCGGAGTCCAGGCCCGCGAGCTCCACCGGGCGCAGCAGCCGGGCATAGTCGGAGAACCCGACCAGATGGATCGTGTCCTGCGGGAACTTCGTGTCGATCAGGGTGTGCAGCGCCAGCGCCGTCGACTTCGCCACCCCCCAGGTGCCCCGCAGCGCCATCGAGTAGGACAGGTCCACCAGCAGGCAGACGGCCGCGGAGGAGCGGCGTTCGGTCTCGGTCACCTCGAAGTCGCGGACGTCCAGCTCGATCGTCCCCTCCGGGCTGGCGGGGCCGGCCCGCAGCACCGCGTTGCGCACAGTGCGTACCACATCGATCGATTGTGTGTCACCGAAGTGCCAGGGCCGGGACGTCCCGGTGGGCTCTCCGGCGGCACCGGCGTCCCGGGAGTCGTGATCGCCGCGGCCGCGGGTGTCCATCCGCTGGAAGATACGCGACAGCGCGCTCTGGCCGATGCGGCGGACCGCCCGCGGGGTCAGCTCCAGCTTGCCGGCGTTGCGGGTCAGGAAGCCCTGGCGCTCCAGCTCCTTCTCGATCTGCTGGAGGGTGCGCAGGTCGTCGACGGCGTCCCGGCCCAGTGCCCGGGCTACCGCGTCCGGGTCGACGTCCTCGAGGGACGCCCCGGGGTAGTCCTGGGACAGCGCGGCGGCGAGCTCGTCGAGCTCGGCCAGCTCCTCCAGGACGGAAGTGCCGTCACCCAGCCCGAGCGGCGTGTCACCGGTCATCGCGTCGCGGAAACGGCCGCGCCGGCCCCAGCCGAGGTCCGGCCGGGCGGCGCGCAGCGCCTGCTGCAGCCGGGAGAGCTCGGCCGCCATGCCCAGGTCCGCCAGCGCCGACGCCATCAGATCGGCCAGCTCCTGGCGCTGCTGGGGGGACAGGCCCGCCAGCAGCTGGGCAGCGGCGGCGGCGCGGCGCGCCAACGAGTCCACCAGCTCGTCCAGCGTCTGCGGGTTCTCCGGGAAGAAGTCGCCGAACGAGCGCATGAACCGCTCGAAAGCGGCGTCGGTGTGCTCACCGCGGGCGTCGGCCTCCAGCATGCCGTTGAGCGCGGCGAGCATTTCGGTGACCCGGGCGATGTCCTGCGGCGTGGCGTTCTCCAACGCCTGTTTCATGCCGCGGAACTGGGCGTCGAGCACCTCCCGGCGGAGCAGGTCGGAGATCTTCTCGAAGGTCTCGCGGGCCTGCGGCGAACGCCACTCGTAGTCGGCCAGCGTGTTCACGGCCCGGGCCGGGTCGGCCGGCAGCGCGTCGAGCTCGGCCTCGCGCAGCCGGGCGTCGTCGGACGGGTCGGGGAACAGCGCCGCGCGCTCCTGGCCGACGGCGGTGTCGAGGAGCTCCCGGACCTCTTCCAGGGTGCCGTCGAGGCGGCCGCGCGCCCGGGCCTCGCGCCGGCGGCGTTCCACCTGCCGGCGCAGGTCCTCAAGCCCGCGGCGCTGGCTGGTCCCGCGCCGCAGCAGCGCGTCCAGCGCCTCGCGCGGGGTCCGGCCGTCCAGGATGTGCGTGGACATCTCGTCGAGCGCGCCGGCGGCGTCGAACGGGGAGGCGAGCGGGTCGGGGCCGCCGTCCCACGGGCCGTAGCGGAAGCTTCCCGACCCGGCCGGGGCGCTCATGTGCCGTACACCGTGCGGCCCGGCAGCTCCTCCTTGGCCAGCCGCCGGTTGAGGTGCAGGCCCTCCATGGCCAGTTCCAGCCCGGCCGCGGCGAGCCCTGGCGCCTCGGCGCCGTCGACGTCCAGTTTCGCCAGGATCGCGGCGAGCCCCGGGACCGGGCCGACCCGCCGCAGCAGCTCCGCGGCGGGGACGAGGTCGCCGGTCTCGACCGGCCCCTCGGTCTCGAACCGCCGTTGCAGGCCGGTCAGGTCGGTGCCGGCGAGCCGGGCGCGGAAGGTCTCGGCGATGGCCCGGCGCAGCAGGTGCGCGAGGATCTCGTCCTCCCGGCCCTCCTCGAGCTGGTCGAACTCGATCTTCCCGCGGACCGCCGGTATGATCGCGGCGAGGTCGACGACCCGGGCGGTGGGGACGTCCTCGCCGGTCAGCGCCGCGCGGCGGACGGCCGAGGCGGCCACGGTCTCCGCCGCGGCCACCGACAGCCGGGCCGACACACCGGAGCGCCGGTCGACCTGGGGCGCGTCACGGACCAGCCGGGTGAAGCGGGCCACCACCTCCAGCAGGTGCTCGGGGACGGCGGGGGCGCCCAGCGGCGACCCCTTCCAGTCCAGCACCGCCTCCTGCCGGATCAGGGCCAGCTCGTCGTCGAGCCGCAGCGGGTAGTGGGTGCGCACCTCGGCGCCGAAACGGTCCTTGAGCGGCGTGATGATCCGGCCGCGGTTGGTGTAGTCCTCGGGGTTCGCCGACGCGATCAGGAACAGGTCCAGCGGCAGCCGCAGGATGTAGCCACGGACCTGGATGTCACGCTCCTCGAGCACGTTGAGCAGGGAGACCTGGATGCGCTCGGCGAGGTCGGGCAGCTCGTTGACGCTGAAGATGCCCCGGTTGGTGCGCGGGATCAGGCCGTAGTGGACGGTCTCCGGGTCGCCGAGGGTGCGGCCCTGGGCGACCTTCACCGGGTCGACGTCGCCGATCAGGTCGCCGACGCTGGTGTCCGGCGTGGCGAGCTTCTCGCCGAACCGTTCCGAGCGGTGCTTCCAGGCGACCGGCGTGTCGTCGCCGAGCTCGGCGAGCAGCAGCCGGCACCGGGCGCACACCGGCGCGTAGGGATGGTCGTTGATCTCGCAGCCGGCGACCACCGGCGTCCACTCGTCCAGCAGGCCGACCAGGGTGCGGATCAGGCGGGTCTTGCCCTGCCCCCGCTCGCCGAGGAAGACGATGTCGTGCCCGGCCAGCAGGGCCCGTTCCACCTGGGGGAGTACGGTGTCGTCGAAACCGATGATGCCGGGGAACCGGATCTCGCCGCCGGCCATCCGGGCAAGGGTGTTCTCGCGCAGCTCCGTGCGTACGGACCGGTGCCGGTGCCCTGAGTCGCGCAGGAGACCCAGTACCCCCGGTCCGGGGGACGGTGATGTCGGTCCGGGGGACGGTGCCGGGAACCCTGGCAGATCGAGCACCAGTCGACGGTACGTCCCCGCGCTCCGTCGCGCAGGGAAGTCGCATTGTGTCCACGTCCGGCATACCGGGTGTCTATCGGGAGGCACACCGGACGTGGAATGTCAACCGGCCGGTTCCCGCCGGCCGACCGGGGCCGGTCAGTTGGAGTACGGCTCCACCGATACGATCTTGACGGTGGCCGAGCGCCCGTTGGGCAGGGTGTAGGTGACGGTGTCGCCCGCCCGGTGGCCGCTGACGGCCCCACCCAACGGTGACTGGGCCGAGTACACCTCCAGCGAGGTGCTGTGATCCTCCCGGGAACCGATCAGGAACCGCTCCGTCTCGTCGTCCCCCGGGAAGCGCACCTCGACCACGGTGCCCGGGCCGGCCGCGCCGTTGAACTGCGGGGCCTGCCCGACCCTGGCGTCGCGCAGCAGGTCGGTGAGCTGCCGGATGCGCGACTCCAGCTTGCCCTGTTCCTCCTTGGCCGCGTGGTAGCCGCCGTTCTCCTTGAGGTCGCCCTCCTCGCGGGCAGCTTCGATCTTGTTGGCGATCTCGACACGACCGGTCCCGGTGAGGTGGTCGAGCTCCTCGCGGAGCCGGTCATACGCCTCCTGGGTCAGCCACGTCTGCTGCGACACGCGTCACGCTCCTAGATTCCTCAAGAGGCCCGGAGACACGGGAAGAACCATGATCGTTCATCCTCCGGGTGCTCGTACGTCGACGGCCGTACGACACCTGCGACCGGCCCGCGGCGCGGGTCGGCCGTATCGCAGTCCGGCCTCGTCGGGCCCGTGCGGGCCCTGGACAGGGACAGTGGGTCGGGTGCTGGGAAACCGCGGGATGCACGGTTGGTCGGAGGCGGATTACGAAGCGATGGGACAGGGGCAAACGCCCAGCCTAACAGTTGGGATCGGTGTGGTACGGCCATGAGCAAGCGCCGCTGCTTGCCGTGCGAGGTGGGCCGGGAATCGGCCGCGCCGCCGGCCGCACCACCGGCCGCGCGCCGCGCGCCGGTAGCCCGCGCGGCTGTCAGCCCGCGCGGGCGATCTGACAGTCCTCGACCTCGACCACGTTCGCTTCCCGGGACGTGGCGAGCACGACCGTTGTGGTCGTGACCCGTCGGCCGTCCGGAGCCGGACCGACGACGATGTCGGTACGCCGGCCGACGACCTCGTTGTCCCGAGCACGTGCGCGGACAGTGCATTCTGCCACGGCGTTGGGTGACTTTTCCACATCGAATGTCAGCTCGGCCTGCGCCGGAGTGATCCGATAGGCACGGGTCCCGTAGTTCAGCCGCTGCGGATGGCTCTGCATCCACGCGGCGCCGAGTGCGGCGGCCACGATGATGACGAGCCCCACCAGCAGGAACCAGGGGGCGACCCGGATGCCACCGAGCCATGGGATGTCCAGCAGACGTCGCGCCACGGCGAACACGCCCGGCTTTCCCGTAGGGGAACCGGGTGATGGCGTAGAGGAACCGGCTGCGGAGGGCATCGGGAACAATGGTCGCATGTCCAAGGCGATCAACGAGGGCGGCCTGCGGCTCATGGCTGTCCACGCCCACCCCGACGACGAGTCCAGCAAGGGCGCCGCCACCATGGCCCGCTATGTCCACGAGGGCGTCGACGTCCTCGTGGTGACCTGCACCGGTGGCGAAGCCGGGACCGTTCTCAACCCCGCTCTGGATCGTCCGGACGTCCACGGACGTCTCGCCGAGCTACGCCGGGCCGAGATGGAGCAGGCTCGGCGGATCCTCGGCGTCCGACAGGTCTGGCTGGGTTTTCTCGATTCCGGGCTGCCCGAGGGCGACCCGCTGCCACCCCTGCCGGAGGGCTGTTTCGCCCGGATGCCCGTCGCCGAGGCGGCCAGGCCGCTGGTCAGGCTGATACGGGAGTTCCAGCCGCAGGTCGTGGTCACTTATGACGAGAACGGCGGTTATCCGCACCCGGACCACGTCATGAACCACAGGATCACTATCGAGGCGTTCGAGGCGGCGGGTGACCACACGCGGTACCAGGAGGTGGGCCAGGACATCGGCGTGCCGCCGTGGCAGCCCCTCAAGCTCTACTACCACCAGAGCCATCACAAGGAGCGGATGCTCGCCCTGCACGACGCGATGC
The DNA here is from genome assembly GCF_920888515.1 of Protofrankia sp. CiP1_Cm_nod1. Lineage (GTDB taxonomy): Bacteria > Actinomycetota > Actinomycetes > Frankiales > Frankiaceae > Protofrankia. Next base: position 7,713 of record NZ_CAKKTM010000064.1, read on the forward strand.
GGGCGAGCGGGCGGGAGTCCCCGTACACCGCCATGCTGGAGAAGTGGGTCGACCACTCGGACGACTCCGGGCGGATCACCGCCAGGGTCCCCTGCGACGACTTCTTCGAGATCCGTGACCGCGCGCTGCTGGCCCACGCGACCCAGGTCGACCCGAACGGGCCCTGGTTCCGCGTCCCGCTGGAGATCCAGCGCGCGGCCTGGCCCACCGAGGACTACCAGCTCGCCCGTTCCCTGATCGAGGTGGGTGTGCTGCCCGAGAGCGACCTGTTCAACGGCATCCGCTGATCCTCGGCAGCACCCGCGGCCGGCCGGCGTCACCAGCCGGCATCACCAGCCGGCCGCGGGTGGCACACCCACCGGTGGCAGATGAAATCATCCGCAGCCGGGGCACGGCCGGCCGCCACCGGTCGTTGCTGGTGACAGGGGGTGTGACCGTGGGCATCCGCATCCGCATCCGCGCCCGTCTTGCGCACCTTGCACGCCTTGAGACCAATGAGGGGATCACATCATGGCGATCTGGGATCGTCTGCGCACCAGCACCGCGTCGATACAGCAACAGCTCAACGCCAAGAAGAACGACCTGAAGAGCGGTGCCTTCAGGGACGCCAGCATGGCCATCTGCGCCCTGGTGGCCGCCGCCGACGGGACCATCGACCCGGAGGAGCGCCGCAAGGTCGCCTCGCTCATCGCCTCCAACGAGGTCCTCCAGAACTTCCCGGCCGAGCAGCTCCAGCAGAAGTTCAACGACTACTGCAACAAGCTGCAGACCGACTTCGACTTCGCCAAGGTCGGCGTCATCCAGGACATCGGCAGGACGAAGAAGAAGCCCGCCGAGGCCCGCGCGGTGATCCAGATCGGGATCGTCATCGGGGGCGCGGACGGCCACTTCGACAAGTCCGAGCAGCAGATCGTCCGTGACGCCTGCTACGCGGTGGGGCTGGACCCCAACGAGTTCGACCTCTGACCACGGCTTCCACGGCCGGCCTCCCACCCGCCAGGGCCCCGTCCGGTACCTGCTGGCCGGGGCCCTGGCGGCGTCTGTCGACGCCCTGCCGGGCTTGTCCGGCGGTGCGCTCGGCGTAGGGTGTGAAGCGTGCCTCTAGCTGGACAGTTCCTCGCGCTTGAGGTCAGCGTCGGTACCAGCGGGTTCCTGGTCGTCCTGCTGCTGGGCCTCGCCGCTGTCGCTCTTTTCGTGATGATGCCGCGCAGCCTGGCCCGGATGCGCGGGAACGTCGCCAGTGGACGCTTCGGTGCTTCCGCCGCCGACCGCGACCGACCGGCCGACAGCCAGGACCCCGACGCCGGTATCCCGCCCCAGCACTCCCCGCGCGGCGAGGAGTAGGCGGTCCCCGCGCACCGGCCTCCGAGATGCTCCCGGCGGTGCGCTGGTCGCGCCGTGCGCCGCGCCGTGGCGAGCCGTGACGTGGACGGCCAGGCCGGAGCCGAGCCGGGTACCGGACCCGTTACGGGCCCGGTACGAACCGGATATCCGCCACGGAATGCCGCCGCACCATAGGTGCAGAACGCCGCATTATTAGGTGCAGAACATTGCCGTGGTGGCGGCTGTCACCTACGGCTTCCGGATTCGTGGGTGGTTTTCGCTGTTGGTGCCGCGGTTTCTGCCTACGGGTCCCGGCTCAGCCTGCGTTGGCGTTTGAGCTCGGCCCGGTGTTTCTTGTCGGCCATGCGCCGTTGGACGGCGCGCGCCGACGGGCTGGTGGGGCGCCGCGCAGGCGGTGGGGGGCTGCTCGCCCCGCGCAGGATTGCGATCAACTTGCTCAGGGCGGCCTCCCGGTTGCGCAGCTGCGACCGGTGCTCGCTGGCGGTGACGGTGAGGACGCCGTCGACCAGCCGGCCCGCCAGCCGCTCAAGCGTCCGCCCGCGCAGCGGCCCGGGCAGGGACGGCGAGCGGCGGACGTCGAAGGACACCTCGACCCTGCTGTCCGAAGTGTTCACGCCCTGCCCGCCCGGCCCGCCCGACCGGGAGAACCGCCAGGCCAGATCGGACTCACGCAGGACGAATCCAGGGCGTACCTGCATGGGTGGGTAGGCCATTCTCCCATGGTGGCCCATCCTGGCGGCCGGGATTCCGGAAGGGCCGTGATCATAGCCACGGTCCGGGTGACCGGCCTGGCCGCCGGCTCATCCATGCGACCTTTGTATCGAGGCCGGCCCGGGTCGCGACTGCCGCGGCCGATGTGGGTATGACCGGCCATGAGCTGCTGATTTATCAACGATCGCGCACCATAGTGTCCCGCGTTACGCTCGAAAACAGCCACGGCGGGAGGGTTCCGGCATGACTACCAGGGGAGGACCCGCGTCCACTGTGAAGCGTCCGCATCTTGACGATCTTCTTGGCGGGCTCCTCGACGCCGGTACGTGGCGGTGCTGGGACCGCGCCCCCGAACAGCCCGCGCTGAGCGCCGCCTACGGCCAGGACCTGGCGCGGGCCAGTGAACGCAGCGGCGCGGACGAGGCGATCCGCACCGGCGAGGGCCATGTGGGCGGCCACCGGGTCGCGGTCGTGGCCAGCGAGTACGGCTTTCTCGGCGGCAGCGTCGGGATGGCCGCGGCCCGCCGGGCCACGGCCGCGATCAGACGGGCCACCGCGCAGCGGCAGGCCCTGCTGGCCCTGCCCGCCAGCGGCGGCACCCGCATCCACGAGGGCACCCCCGCCTTCCTCCAGATGCTGACGATCAGCAGCGCCATCGCCGAGCACCGGGCGGCGGGCCTGCCCTACCTTGTCTACCTGCGCCATCCGACGACCGGGGGCGTGCTCGCGTCCTGGGCCTCCCTCGGGCATGTCACGTTCGCCGAGCCGGGGGCGCTGGTCGGCTTCCTCGGGCCCCGAGTCGTCGAGGCGCTCACCGGCACGGCGCTCGGGCCGGACGCGCAGAGCCCCGAGACGCTGCGCCTGGCCGGCCTGGTGGACGCCCTCGTCACCCCCGAGGAGCTGCGGGAGAGCATCCAGCGGGTACTCAACGTCGTCGCGGGTGGCGGCGCTGCCGCTCCCCCGGGGCACGGCCCGGGGCACAACGACGTGGCGGGCCCGCCGGCCGGGCCGGCTGGCTCGGGGCCGTTCAGGATCACGTTGCCCGGTTCCCGGCCGGCTCGCAGCGGGCGGGATCCGTGGATGTCGGTGCTGGCCACCCGCGCGCCCGACCGTCCCGGCCTGCGCGAGTTCCTGGCGGTGGCCAGCGATGTCACACTGCTCGGCGCATCCAGCCTGGGCCGGGGTGTCAGCCAGGGGACGGACACGTCCGGTACGCCGATCGTCACCGCACTCGCCCTGCTGCGGGGGACGCCCTGCGTCGTCATCGGGCAGGACAGGTCGGCCCAGTGGCATCGGCGTATCGGCGTGGCCGATCTCGACGCGGCCCGGGACGCGGTGCGCCGGGCCGCTGACCTGCGGCTGCCGATCCTCACCGTCATAGACACCCCGGGCGCGGAGCTGTCGGAGGCGGCCGAACGCCACGGGATCGCCCCGGCGATCGCGCGTTGCCTGGCGACGTTGCTGACAACGCCGGTACCGACGGTGAGCGTGCTGCTCGGGCAGGGCACGGGCGGCGCCGCGCTCGCCCTGCTGCCGGCGGACACGGTCATCGCCGCCGAGGACGCCTGGCTCGCCCCGCTGCCGCCCGAGGGCGCCTCGGTGATCATGTATCGGGACGTCGGCCACGCCGCCGGCATGGCCCGCGGGCTGCGGATCACCGCCCACGATCTTCAGCGGCTGGGCGCGGTCGACCTGGTCCTGCCCGTCCCGGACGGCGGTGTGGACGGCGGCCCGAAGACGGCGGCGGACGTCCGCGGGTGGGTGGCCGGTCTCGCCGAGACCGCCGCCGCGTGCCTGCGCGCCGCCGTGGGGCTGGACCCGGCGACGAGGCTGGCGGCCCGCCGCGACCGCCATGACCAGCTGACGCCGTAACCTGACGCACCCGCGCGCCCACGAACGGCCCCGGCCCCGGACGGGGCCGGCTTCCTGGGCGTGGCCGGCCGCCCGGGCTCAGGAAGCCGGCCACGCTCAGGCGGGGGCCGGTCCGGGGCCGAGCCGGGGATCAGCCCAGGGCGATGTTGACGATCCGGCCGGGGACCACGATCAGCCGTTTCACCGTCCGGTCCGCGGTGTGCCGCGCGTACTCCTCGTGGCCGGCCACCAGATCGCGGACGGTCTGCTCGTCGGCGTCCGCGGGGACGTCGACGGTGAACCGTACCTTGCCGTTGACCTGCACCGGCAGCGTCACCGTGGACTCCGCCGCCAGCGAGGCGTCCCCCCGCGGGAAGGGGTGCCAGGCGAGCGAGCCGTCGTGGCCCAGCCGCGACCACAGCTCCTCGGCGATGTGCGGGGCCAGCGGCGCGACCATGAGGACCAGCGCCTCGGCGAGCGCGCGGGGCAGCCCGCCCGAGCCGCCGTAGCGCTTGCTGACGAAGTTGGTCAGCTCGATCAGGCGGGCCACCGCGGTGTTGAAGCGCAGGCCCGCGTAGTCCGCGTGGACGGCGAGGATCGTGCGGTGCAGCGCCCGGGTGGCCTCGGCGTCCGGCTCGGCGTCGGAGACGGCCGCCGTGCCGGTCGCCTCGTCGACGAGGTTGCGCCACAGCCGTTGCAGGAAGCGGTGGGAGCCGACGATGTCGTCGGTGTGCCAGGGCCGGTCCGCGTCCAGCGGGCCCATGGCCATCTCGTAGACCCGCAGGGTGTCCGCGCCGAAGCTGTCGTACATCTCGTCCGGGCTGACGCTGTTCTTCAGGCTCTTGCCCATCTTCCCGGAGCGCCGGTTCACCGGCTCGCCGTCGTGGGTGAACCCGCCGTCGCCGGTGCGGACGACCTCGGCCGCGGGCACGTACATGCCGCGGGCGTCGGTGAACGCGTCCGCCTGGATGTAGCCCTGGTTGAACAGCCGCTTGAACGGCTCCTTCGTCGAGACCAGCCCCAGGTCGTAGAGGACCTTGTGCCAGAACCGCGCGTACAGCAGGTGCAGGACGGCGTGCTCGACACCGCCGACGTAGAGGCCCACGCCGCCGTCGCCGGGCGGGCCGTCGGGGGTGTGCATCCAGTAGCGCTCGACCTCGGCGTCGACGAAGCGCTCGCTGTTCGTCGGGTCGAGGTAGCGCAGGTAGTACCAGCAGGAGCCGGCCCACTGCGGCATGGTGTTGGTCTCGCGCCGGTACGTCTTCGGCCCGTCGCCCAGGTCGAGGGTGACGGTGGCCCAGCCGGTGACCCGTGCCAGCGGGGGGACCGGGTCGCTGACGTCGTCGTCGGCCGTGGCCGTCGGCCGGAAGTCGGTCATCTCCGGCAGGGTGACGGGCAGCAGTTCGTCCGGGAGCGCGACCGGCAGGCCGTCGTCGTCGAAGACGACCGGGAAGGGCTCGCCCCAGTAGCGCTGCCGGGAGAACAGCCAGTCCCGCAGCCGGTAGGAGCGGGCGGCGCGGCCCGCGCCGACGTCCTCCAGCCAGCGGACCGTCGTCTTGATCGCGTCCGGCTTCGACAGCCCGACGAGGGACGGCGCCGCACCCGGCGCCGAGAGGTACTCTCCCTCCCCGGCGAAGGCGGCCGGCCAGGTGTCCGCCGCCGCGCCCGCGGGCACTCCGTGTTCGGTGCGCCAGTCCTCGCTCGGCGCGAGCACAGCAGGGACGGGCAGGCCGAACTGCCGGGCGAAGGAGAAGTCGCGCTGGTCGTGCGCGGGAACAGCCATGATCGCGCCGGTCCCGTACCCCATCAGGACGTAGTCGGCGAGGAAGACCGGGATATCGCTGCCGGTGACCGGGTTGGTGACGTACGCGCCGGTGAAGACGCCGGTGCGCGGGACCTCGTCGGTGCCGCGCTGACGGTCGCCCAGGCGGGCGGCGTACTCCCGGTAGGCGGCCACGGCCGCCCGCGGCGTCCAGGCTGCCCGGTCCGGCGCCGGGACGCTGTTGTCGGCTCCCGGGGCGGCACCGGCGGCGTCCCGCGGCTCGGTGCCCGGGGTGAGGGGCGGGTCGGTGAACGTCCAGTTGACGGGGGTGTCCGGCGGCCAGGTCCGCGCGGTCAGCGTGTCGACGAGGGGGTGCTCGGGGGCGAGCACCATGAAGGTGGCGCCGGCCAGGGTGTCGGGACGGGTGGTGAACACCTCGACGCGGACGTCGGAGCCGGCCGCGGGGAACTCGACCGTGGCGCCATCGCTCGGCCCGATCCAGTTCCGCTGCATCTGCTTGATGGAGTCCGGCCAGTCGACCAGGTCCAGGTCGGCGATCAGGCGCTCGGCGTAGGCGGTGATCCGCAGCACCCACTGGCGCAGCGGGCGGCGGAAGACCGGGTAGTTGCCGATGTCGCTGCGCCCGTCGGCGGTGACCTCCTCGTTGGCGAGCACCGTGCCGAGGCCGGGGCACCAGTTGACCAGCTGCTCGGAGATGAAGGCCAGCCGGTAGCCGTCCACGACCTGCCGGCGTTCGGTCGGGCCGAGCGCCGGCCAGGGCCGGTTGTGCGGGTTGGCGCTGCCCTTGGGGACGCGGGTGCCGGCGGCGAACTCGGCGACCAGCTCGTCGATCGGGCGGGCGCGGTCGGCCTGGTCGTCGTACCAGCTGTTGAAGATCTTCAGGAAGATCCACTGTGTCCAGCGGTAGTACGCCACGTCCGTGGTGGCGATCTCGCGGCGGGTGTCGTGGCCCAGCCCCAGCCGGCCGAGCTGGCGCCGCATGTTGTCGATGTTGGCTTCGGTGGTGACCCGCGGGTGCTGCCCGGTGTTGATGGCGTACTGCTCGGCCGGCAGGCCGAAGGCGTCGTAACCGAACGGGTGCAGGACGTTGTAGCCGGTCATCCGCAGGTAGCGGGCGAACACGTCGGTGCCGATGTACCCGAGCGGATGCCCCACGTGCAGGCCGCTGCCGGACGGGTAGGGGAACATGTCCATGACGAAGAACGGCGGCCGTCCGGCGACCTCGTCGAAACCGTCCGACAGCGGGCCCCGCGGGTTGGGGGAGTGGAACGTCCCCCGCCGCGACCACGCCTGCTGCCAGCGGCGCTCGATCTCGCCGGCGAGCCGGGCGTCGTAACGGAACGGCAGGTCCACGGCTCCGGCCGCGCCGCCTGTGACCGGCTCAGCGTCCACCGGCCGGGTGTCATCTTCACGCCCGGTGACGGTGTGGCCGGCGGCAGCGTCCCTGGTGTCCCGCGCGCCGGCGTCCCGCACGGCGTTGCCGTTGGTGCCGCTGTGCTCGACACGGCTGTGCTCGGTACTGCTGGTCATCTCTCATCATCCTCAGGTCAACCCGACCCGACCCGTCCCGCGGACCCTGCGGGAATCCGCGGATCACGACAGCGGAACCAGCTGTGCTGGCTCATGGCAGGCACACGCGGATGGTGTCGATCGTTGGTTCGAGCCTATCCGGAGCCTGTGAACCGGGGCTGGCAGGCCGGGCCGGAAGGCCCGGAAGGTATGGTGCCCGCCAGCGGGTACGAGAGCCGAAGGTACCGGACGCAGGCCAGGCCGATGCCGGCCGCGATCAGGTGGCCGGCGGCGGTGAAGTCGCGGGTGCGGACCGCGGCGAGGACGAGCGGCGCCAGCAGGCCGCCGACCAGCGGCCACCGCCGGTGCGCCCGTGCCGTGGCGGCGAGCACCGTGGCACAGGCGATCAGGCCATAGCTGGCGCCGACGTCGACGGCCTCGGTGACATGCCCGCCGACAAGCCCGGCACGTTGGCCCAGCAGCAGCCCGCCGGCGACGAGCAGGCTCGCTCCGACATGCCCGGAGGCGAACACGCCGAGTGCCGGTCGGGGGCCGGCCACCCGTTCCAGCGGCGCGAGCAGCGCCGCCACCGCGGCGGCCGTCTGCGGGAACGTGCCCCTTTCGAGCCAGAACGCGCTGGCCACCAGCACGTACAGCGGGCGGCTGCGCAGCCCCGCGAGGTTGGTGGACCGGCTGCGCAACAGGCGCTGGTAGGCGTCCTGGTCGAGCCGGTGGACGACCGCGAGCACGGCCGAGGTGACGCTCAGGACGCAGAGATAGGCCATGGCCAGGGGCGCGGCCCGCCAGGCCCGGGCCAGCGGGTCGTCCCGGCTTGCGGACGCCGTCCGCCGTACCCGCGGCCAGGTCCGCGGCAGCGGGCCGGGACCTGGGCCGGGACCTGGGCCGGGACCTGGACCGGGACCTGGACCGGGACCTGGGCCGGGACCTGGCCGTAACCGCGCCCGGGACAGCGCGATCTGTAAGTAGGACGCGGTTTGTGGGTGAGAAGACGCGGAATGTAAGTAGGGCGGCGCGGAGGTCGCCCTGCAGGTCACCATCCGGTCGACTGGCACCATAAAAGGTTCCAAGCGCCCACGGCCCGCTGAACTTCCCGACGGCGGGATGCTGGGTACATGCCGAACCGTCTAGCCGAGCAGACCTCGCCGTACCTCCTCCAGCACGCCGACAACCCGGTCGACTGGTGGCCCTGGGGGCCGGCGGCCTTCGCCGAGGCCACGGCCAGGGACGTGCCCGTCCTGCTGTCCGTGGGGTACGCGTCCTGCCACTGGTGCCATGTGATGGCGCACGAGTCGTTCGAGGACCCGGACACCGCGGCGATCATGAACGAGCACTTCGTCAACATCAAGGTCGACCGGGAGGAGCGGCCCGACGTCGACGCCGTCTACATGGACGTCACCGTCGCCCTCACCGGCCATGGCGGCTGGCCGATGACGGTGTTCCTCACCCCGGCCGGGGAGCCGTTCTTCGCCGGCACCTACTTCCCGCCGGTGCCGCGGCCGGGGATGAGCTCGTTCCGGCAGCTTCTCGCCGCGGTCACGCACGCGTGGCGGACGCGGCGTGACGAGGTGGCGGCCTCCGGCGCGGACATCGCGCGCCGGATCGCGGCGGTGGCGTCGGGGCCGGCCGGCCCGTCGGCCGGGCTCACCGGTGACCTGCTCGACATCGCCATGTCGAAGGCCGCGCGGTCCTTCGACCCGGAGCACGGCGGCTTCGGGCCGGCGCCGAAGTTCCCGCCGTCCGCGCTGCTGGAGATGCTGCTGCGCCACCACGCCCGCACCGGGGACGCCGCCAGCCTGCGGATGGTCACCACCACCTGCGAGCGGATGGCCCGCGGCGGGATCTACGACCAGCTCGCGGGCGGGTTCGCCCGTTACAGCGTGGACGCCACCTGGACGGTCCCGCACTTCGAGAAGATGCTTTACGACAACGCCCAGCTCCTGCGGGTGTACCTGCACCTGTGGCGGGCGACCGGGTCCCCGCTGGCCGAGCGGGTCGCCCGGGAGACAGCCGCCTTCCTGCTGCGCGACCTGGGGACCCCGGAGGGCGGTTTCGCCTCGGCGCTGGACGCGGACACGGCCGTCCCCGCCGGGCCCGGCACCGGCGGGGACGGCTCGTCCGGGCACGGCGCCGGTGGGCTCAGCTCCGCCGGGCACGGCGCCGGTGGGCACGGCGTGGAGGGCGCCACCTACGTGTGGACGCCGGCCGAGCTTGTCGACGTCCTCGGCCCGGCGGACGGCGCCTGGGCCGCGGACGTCTTCGGCGTGACCGCCGCGGGCACGTTCGAGCACGGCACGTCCGTCCTGCAGCTGCGGGTGGACCCGGACGATCCCGGCCGGTTCGCGTCGGTGCGCGAGCGGCTCGCGCGGGCCCGGGCGGCCCGCCCGCAGCCCGCCCGGGACGACAAGATCGTCGCGGCCTGGAACGGGCTCGCGATCGCGGCGCTCGCCGAGGCCGGCGCGCTGCTGGCCGAACCGGCCTGGGTGACCGCCGCCACCAGCGCCGCGACACTGCTGCGCGACGTCCACCTGGTGGACGGCCGGCTGCGGCGCACCAGCCGGCACGGCCGCGTCGGCGCGAACGCCGGGGTGCTGGAGGACTACGGCGACGTGGCGGAGGGCCTCCTTGCCCTGCACCAGGTCACCGGGGACGAACAGTGGCTGGCGCTGGCCGGTGACCTGCTGGCGGTCGCCCGGGCCCGCTTCGCCGCGGACGACGGTGGCTTCCACGACACCGCCGACGATGCCGAGCGGCTGCTGCGCCGGCCGCGGGACCCTTCGGACTCGCCGACGCCGTCCGGCCAGTCCGCGGCCGCCGGCGCGCTGTTGACCTACGCGGCGCTGACCGGTTCCGACGAGCATCGCCGGGCCGCCAAGCGCGCTCTGGAGGTGCTCGCCCCGCTGCTCGCCGCGAACGCGTCCTTCGCGGGGTGGGCTGGGGCGGTCGGCGCGGCACTGCTGGCCGGCCCCGCCGAGGTCGTCGTCGTCGACCGCCCGGACCTCGAGCGGACGGCCCGGCTGACCACCTCACCGGGCGCGGTCGTGGTCACCTCCGGGCCCCTGGCTCGAGGACGGGGCACAGCGGGGGTCTACGTGTGCCGGGGCTTCGTCTGCGAGCGCCCGGTGAGCACCGTGGATGCGGTGCGTGACCAGCTGGGAGTCCGGCTCGTCCTGCCGGCGACCGGCTGAGCGTCTCGCGGGTACGCCGGGCGTCCTGACCCCTGGACGTGGCTCTGGAGATGTTCGTAAGCGATACCTCGTAAGTGGTACCCATTGCCATGTATCTTCTGTAAGTATGTAATCAAACGGGGTGCGAGACGCCTGGAAGCCCGCACCGGACGCGGACCGCGAGGAGGCAGACATGGTGGGTGCGCGTGGACGTGGTTTCGGCCGCTGGGGTGAGCGTGAGCAGGTGCCGCCCGCGGACGACGCGCCGGCGTGGTTCGTGGGCAGGCTGCCCGACACCTGGTTCACCGGTGCCGCGACGGTGACCGTCGACCGGGACGAGATCGTGGTGGTGGGGACGATCCCCGCCGCGGAGCTGGAGACCGATGACCCCACCGCGGTCGCCGCCGCCGAGTCCGGCCGCATCCGCCGGTTCCGCGAGCAGACCAGGGACGACCGGATCGCGATCGCCCAGGAGGCCGAGCGGCGCTACGGGCGCAAGGTGGCGGG
>NZ_CAKKTM010000065.1:0-10784 GCF_920888515.1 Protofrankia sp. CiP1_Cm_nod1
TCACCACCCTGTCCGTTCCGGTGATGACCAGGCTCCGGCAGCCGGAACGCCAGGTGCTCGACACGCTGGTCGACTCCGGGGTCGCGCGCAGCCGGAGCGACGCGCTGGCCTGGTGCGTCCGGCTGGTCGGTGACAACGCGCAACCGTGGCTGGCCCGCCTGCGGGAGGCGCTGGAGAAGGTCGAACAGGTCCGCGCGGAGGGGCCGGAGCTGTGAGCCCGCATGCCGCCCCGGCCGGCGGGCCCGTGGGATAGCAGGCTTTCGGCCAGACCATTCCCATGTTATGTTGCGTAGATTGCCAGAATGACGGCAATATAGTGACATGTCGCCGCGACGATGGTAAACGCGTGAAAAACCTCGTGGTAGCCGAACGTCCGCGGAGCCGGGTTGGGGCGCCGGGACGCGTAGACAAATGCCCCGAGGCTGTACAGAACGCCACCGGCGAGGATCAGGGCCAGCGCCGCGACGCCGGCGGTGCGCAGCAGCTCGGGTATGACGAAGACCGCCACCCAGCCGAGGGCGATGTACAGCGGCACCATCAGGAAGCGCGGTGAGTGCAGCCAGAGCATCCGCAGCCCGATACCGACCGCGGCGCCGCCCCAGACCACCGCGAGTATCGTCCGGGCGGTCCGCGGCGGAAGCGCGAGCAGGGCCAGTGGTGTGTAAGTCCCGGCGATGAAAACGAAGATCATGGAATGATCGAGCCGTTTCATCAGAGATCGCGCGCGTGATGTTGCCCACATCCTCCGGTGATACAGCGCGCTCGTGCCGAACAACATGGCGATGCTTAGCGCATAAACACCCACCGCCACCCGTGCACGGAACGTCGTGGCCAGCGTAATGGCGATGACGCCGAGTGCAAGGCTGACCGGGAAGGCGCCCGCGTGCAACCATCCGCGCATCCTTGGTCGCACCAGGTCGCTTGGATGGTGACGGAAGTCGCGGCCGGGTGCGGTCGTGGTCACATGGTCACCGTATCTTGCGCCCGTCATGGTTACCAGTGGGCGTCGTTGATCGGCTTCTCGCGGGCTTCGTGACGGAAGATTTGCCCGATTGCGGTGGCTCGACCGCGCGACTGTTGGAAGCTCCCAAGGTAGAGTCAAAAGATCCTGTACACGGCCTCGAATCGCCTATGGCTGTGGCTGATCCACTATGTGCTGGACGGTGATGGCGCGGGCGCGGTGTTGCGGGGTGACGGCGCGTGCGTTCTGTAGCCCCGGGCACGAGTGGACCTTCCATGGCGTGGGCATAGGTGCTATGGCGAGGCCGTGGTGGGCTCGACTCAAGCGGAGGTGGGAGCTGTGACGACCGCGGCGCAGATTTCGGGGCTTGACGCTGCCCCGACCAGGCATGCCGGGCTGCTTGCCTGGGTGCGTGAGATCGCCGAACTCACCCAGCCGGAGCGGATTTGGTGGTGTGACGGTTCTGACGCGGAGTACGCGGAACTGACCCGCCTGCTGGTCGACAAAGGCACGTTCGTCCCGCTGGACCCCGAGAAGCGGCCCGGCAGTTTCTACGCCGCTTCCGATCCCACCGACGTCGCCCGGGTCGAGGACCGCACCTTCATCTGCTCGCGGAATCCCGAGGACGCCGGGCCGACCAACAACTGGACCGACCCGGACGAGATGAAGGTGAAACTGCGGGGCCTGTTCGAGGGCAGCATGCGGGGGCGCACGATGTATGTCGTGCCGTTCTGCATGGGCCCGCTGGGCTCCCGTATTTCGGCGCTCGGAGTCCAGCTCACCGACTCGGCATATGTCGCCGTGTCGATGCGGACGATGACCCGTATGGGCGCGCCCGCCCTGGAGCAGCTGGGTGACGACGGTTTCTTCGTCCCGGCCGTGCATTCACTGGGTGCCCCGCTCGAGCCCGGTCAGGAGGACGTGCCATGGCCGTGCAACTCGACCAAGTACATCACGCATTTCCCGGAGACCCGGGAGATCTGGTCGTATGGTTCGGGCTACGGTGGTAACGCCCTGCTCGGCAAGAAGTGCTACGCTCTGCGTATCGCCTCGGTGATGGCCCGGGACGAGGGCTGGCTGGCCGAGCACATGCTCATTCTCAAGCTCACCTCGCCCGCCGGGAAGGTCCACTTCGTCGCGGCGGCGTTTCCGTCGGCCTGTGGCAAGACCAACCTGGCGATGCTCATTCCCACCCTGCCGGGCTGGAAAGCCGAGACCATCGGTGACGATATCGCCTGGATGCGTTTCGGGGAGGACGGCCGACTTTACGCGGTGAACCCGGAGGCCGGTTTCTTCGGGGTGGCGCCCGGCACGGGCGTGGAGACCAACCCCAACGCGATCGCGGCCCTGTGGGGCAACACGGTCTTCACCAACGTCGCCCGCACCGACGACGGCGACGTGTGGTGGGAGGGGCTGACAAAGGACAAGCCGGCCCATCTGACCGACTGGAAGGGCCGGGACTGGACGCCGGATTCCCCCGAGCCGGCCGCGCATCCCAACGCCCGTTTCACCGTGCCGGCGGGCCAGTGCCCGACGATCGCGCCGGAGTGGGAGGACCCGAAGGGCGTCCCGATCTCGGCGATCCTCTTCGGCGGGCGCCGGGCGACCGCGGTCCCGTTGGTGACCGAGGCGCCGACCTGGCAGCGCGGGGTGTTCTACGGGTCGATCGTCGCCTCGGAGACGACCGCGGCGCAGGCCGGCGCGATCGGCAAGCTGCGGCGTGACCCGTTCGCGATGCTGCCCTTCTGCGGCTACAACATGGCCGGCTACTTCGCGCACTGGCTGTCGATCGGACGCAGGACGGACCCGGCGAAGCTCCCGCGGATCTACTACGTCAACTGGTTCCGCAAGAGCGCGCAGGGCCGCTTCCTGTGGCCGGGCTTCGGGGAGAACAGCCGGGTGCTGGCCTGGATCATCGGCCGTCTCGAGGGCGAGGCCGACGGGGTGGAGACCCCGCTGGGCGTCCTGCCTGCCCCCGGAGCGCTGTCCACAGAGGGGCTCGACGTCCCGGCCGAGGACCTCGCCGAGCTGCTCACCCTCGACACCGAGCTGTGGAAGGAGGAGGCGGAGCTGATCCCCGAGCACTACCGGACCTTCGGCGACGCGCTTCCGGCCGAGCTGTGGTCCGAGCAGGAGGCCCTGGTCGAGCGCCTGAAGGGCTGAACGACGGGACACCTGGGCCGGCTGCTCCCCGCTCCGGGGCAGCGGCGGGTGTGACCACGGGGATCGGGCCGGCGTCCGGCATGTGCCAAGGGCGCCGGCCCGATCGTTGTCGTCGCGGCCTTGTCCGGTGCTCTGGCGTCCCTCCCGGGCCGGTGCGTCCCGACGCTGCCCATCCGACGCTGCCCATCCGACGCTGTCCACCTACCGCTGTCCGGCTGCGCCGGCCGTCCGTTTGTGGCCGTCTGTTTGCCGCTGTCTGTTTGTCGCCGTCTGTTTGCCGCGGCCGTGCCGTCTGCCGCCGGTGCGCCTGTTGCCGTCGTTCTGTCCGGCTGATCCGTCCTGCTGATCCGTCCTGCCGATCCGTCCTACGATTTGTCCGGCCGTTCTGCCCGGTTGATCTGTCCGGAGGTCCCGCGGCGTTCTGTCCGGGTCCTCTGGAAATGTCGTCGGCCGGTGCCGTGGCCGCCGGTTCTCCGGCCGGGGCGCGCTCTGTTCTCCGGTCGGGATGTACCGGCCAGGTAAACGCCGGGAAACGTCAGGATACGAACGCGGGGACACATAGTTGTCTGCTACGGCACGGTCCAGAGATCATGATCATGATTGTGGCTGGAGTACAAGCGATTTTCCATCGGCCATCACCATACGGTCGGTGACCGTTGCTGAGCGTGTTGTGCGAAGATGGTCGCGCTTTCGCGGCGGGGGAGCTAACGTGTGGCACTGGGTACGCCGGGTGGGTGTCGCACGACGATGATCCATCAGGCGGGACCAAGATGGCTCAAGTCGTGGTCCGGCACTGGGCCGGGCCATTCGGGAGGCCCCTCGGTGCCGCATTCGCGACAACGCCAGGAGGCCGGTGCCCGGCCTCCCGCGGGGGGCCCGGTCCCGGACTTCCTCCGAATAAGCGGGTGGGCGTGTGCCACGAACGCATGTCGTCGACACAAGCGTGCTCCTGTCTGATCCTGGCGCGCTGCTGCGGTTCGCGGAGCACAATGTGGTGCTTCCTCTGGTAGTCGTAGGAGAACTGGAAGGAAAGCGGAACCACCCCGAACTGGGCTGGTTCGCCCGCGAGGCCCTTCGCCTCCTCGACGACCTACGAATCCGCCACGGTCGACTGGATCAGCCACTGCCGTTGGACGACGGTGGAACGCTACGGGTCGAACTCAATCACACCGACCCGTCGGTGCTCCCACCGGGGTTCCGGGTGGATGACAATGACTCCCGCATTCTTGCCGTCGCGCTCAATCTCGCCAGGGAGGGCAACGACGTCGTCCTGGTCACCAAGGACCTGCCGCTGCGGGTGAAGGCGTCCGCGGTCGGCCTCGCCGCCGAGGAGTACCGGGCGCAGACGCCGGTGGACTCCGGCTGGAGCGGTATGGCGGAGCTCGCCGTCGCCCAGGACGACCTGGACCGGCTCTACGCCCGCGAGACCGTCGAGATCCCGGACGCTGCCGGGCTGCCGTGCCACACCGGGCTGGTGCTCACCGCCGCCGGCGGCAGCGCCTCCGCGCTGGGCCGGGTGACCGCGGACAAGAAGGTGCGCCTGGTCCGTGGCGACCGGGAGGCGTTCGGCCTGCACGGGCGGTCCGCGGAACAGCGGGTCGCGCTCGACCTGCTGCTCGACCCCGACGTCGGGATCATCTCCCTGGGCGGCCGGGCCGGCACCGGCAAGTCGGCGCTGGCGCTGTGCGCCGGCCTCGAAGCGGTGATGGAACGCCGGCTGCACCGGCGGGTCGTGGTGTTCCGGCCGCTGTACGCGGTCGGCGGCCAGGATCTCGGCTACCTCCCCGGCAGCGAGAACGAGAAGATGGCGCCCTGGGCACAGGCCGTCTTCGACACCCTCGGCGCACTGGTCTCCCAGGAGGTCATCGAGGAGATCGTCGACCGTGGCATGCTCGAGGTGCTGCCGCTGACGCACATCCGCGGCCGGTCGCTGCACGACGCGTTCGTCATCGTGGACGAGGCGCAGTCGCTGGAACGCGGCGTGCTGCTGACCGTGCTGTCGCGCCTGGGGCAGGGGTCACGGGTCGTGCTGACGCATGACGTCGCGCAGCGTGACAACCTGCGGGTGGGCCGGCACGACGGGGTCGCGTCCGTGATCGAGACCCTGAAGGGCCACCCGCTGTTCGCGCACGTCACGCTCACCCGCTCCGAACGGTCGCCGATCGCCGCGCTGGTCACCACCATGCTGGAGGACCTCGTCCTGTAAGGCTCGGCGGCCCCGTGGGCGGTCCCACCAGCACCTGCGGCCGCCGCTGGCGGTTCCTGCCAGCGGCGGCCGTTCCCGCGCGGTCTCCGCAGCCCTGCGGGAACCCGGCGGGCCTGCCATCGGCCGGCCGTTCGTCTACCGCGCCGCTGTCCGTCCGGCCCAGCCGGGCGGACCCGGGCTGGACGGGCACGGGCTGGACGGACACGGGCTGGACGAGCGCGGGAATCGGGCGGATCAGGGAACGTACCGGGCGTGGCAGGGGTTGACGTTTCAGGCCCTGTCGCCGAAGTGCCCACGGTGGCGTGGTCATGTTCTTGCCGTGTCACCGCGGGCCGGACAAGTCCCGGAGGTCGTGGAAGATGTTCTTCACCCGCCACAAGTCCACCCTGCCCACGGCCGAGCAGGCGCTGCCCGGCCGTGAGGTACCGGCCTTCGCCGTGCCCGAGCGGCACGCCGTCCTCGGCACACCGCTACAGGGGCCCTTCCCGGTGGGGCTGGCGACCGCCGTGTTCGGGCTCGGCTGCTTCTGGGGCGCGGAGCGGAAGTTCTGGCAGACCCCCGGGGTGTACTCGACCGCGGTCGGGTACGCGGGCGGGATCACGCCGAACCCGACGTACGAGGAGACCTGTTCGGGCCTGACCGGGCACACCGAGGTCGTCCAGGTGGTGTTCGACCCGGCCGTGGTGAGCTACGAGAACCTGCTGAAGGTCTTCTGGGAGGCGCACGACCCGACCCAGGGCATGCGCCAGGGCAACGACGTCGGCACCCAGTACCGCTCGGCGATCTACACCTTCTCGGACGAGCAGCTCGCCGCCGCGCGGGGCAGCCGGGACGCCTTCCAGACCGTCCTCGACACCGCCGGCCTCGGCCCGATCACCACCGAGATCGCCCCCGCCGGCCCGTTCTACTACGCGGAGGACTACCACCAGCAGTACCTGCACAAGGTCCCCAACGGCTATTGTGGCATTGGCGGCACAGGGCTTTCCTGCCCGGTCGGCGTAGCCCAGACCGACGCCGGCTGACCGCGGCCGGGATGGCCCCGGCAGCCGACTGGATGTCCGAGGGTATCCGGCGGTGTCTGTCTCACTCCGTTCCTGCGGTAGCCGCGGATCCACTACGTACGTGGGGAAGCTACCGCTCGAAGATGTCGTGGGTGCCGATGCGCAGCCAGATGACGTGCGGGCCGGGCTTGCCGGGGATCGGCTCGCCGTACGTCCACAGCGCCCGACCATCACGTGCCCACGTCATCTCGAACACCCCGGGCTCGGACTTGAAGCCCTTGACCCGCAACTTCGGGTGGAAGGAGCCCGAAGTCAGCCCTTTACGGAACAGCGCGACGGTACGCAGGAACGCGGCCCGCTGCGCCGGGGAGAGCCGATGGAACTCCGCGAGGAAGCGGGCAACCGGCTCGAAGGTGGGCACGGTCACGACAATAGGGCGAAAGGGGAGCGCCCTTTCGAGGGGTCAGCTTGCCTTCGAGTGTGGGTCCATGGACAGCTCGTGGAGGAGCGCGTCGAACGCGGCATCACTGGTACAGATGACCGATCGTCCTGCGGCAAGGTCCTCGCGCGCTTCGTCGATCGCCTGCTGGGTGGCGGGGTCCGGCTCGTCGACCCACTCGTGAGGCTCCGGGACGGCCACGCCGTAGATCTCCACATACACACTCTAACCCGGGTTGGACACCTGGTGGCGAACCCCGCGACGTCCTGAAGGCCGGCAACTCCACGTCAGGTACCCCAGGCCGACGCCGGCTGACGGCCGGGGTGACTCGGCGGCCGATGGGACGTTTCCAGGTATCCAGCGGTGTCCGTCCTACTCCGTTCCCGCCGTGGCCACGGACCCACGGTGTGCGCGGGGTTGCTACCGTTCGAAGATGCCGTGGGTGCCGATGCGCAGCCAGATGACGTGCGGACTGGGCTTACCGGGGATCTTCTTGAAGCTCTTGACACGGAGCCGGGGATGGAAGTGGCCTGCGACCACTCCCGCAATGAACAGCGGTAACGCCGCGCGGAAGGCGGTTTTCTCCTCCCGGCTGAGCCGGTCGTACTCGACCCGGAAGCGGCCGACCGACTGGAACGTGGGCATGAGGGGACGGTACCGACATTCTTTGCCGACATCCGGCAAGTGCGACCTTCCGGGCGCGTCGCCTCAGCTTGCGCGGGGGTGGGCCTCCAGCTCGTCAAGGAAGGACTCAAAGCCCTCGATGCCGTCGTGGATGACGAAGTCGCCGGCCTCGATGTCCGCGCGTGCTTCGTCGATCGCCTGCTGGGTAGCGGAGTCGGGTTTGTCCGCCCATTCGTACGGCTCGGGGTATGGCCAGGCGTTGGGTTGCGTCACTTCCCACCTCCCCTGGGTCAGGCTAGGCCTTTCGATGGCCACATCGAAGCGGCCTTCAAAGCATGCCCACACATGCGAGCACTGACAAGAACATCGGAGCGTGAGTTAAGACCATTGCCTCGCCCCTGCCTGCTGACGAATCTGCTCGCGGTCACCGTCGCTCGATGACGGAGTCAAGCCATGCGGCGGCGCGGGTCAGGGCGTCGTTGGGCTCCACGGGAGCGTCCAGGGAAGCGAGCAGTTCGTCGAAGAAGTCCGCCGGGACTCTCGTGATGAGTTCGTGCTCCCGGAGTACCTCCACGGCACGCTCCTCCGCGGCGGTTCGCGCGAAGTCCGACGCGGTCTGGTGTGTGAGGGACGCCACACGCTCGATCAGATGCTTGAGCTCGGGCCGCACTCGGAACTCGAATCGTCCTGACGTTGCCGAAGCAGCCATAATCCACATCCCTGTCTTGTCCGTACGAGTGTACGGACAGATGTACGGGGCAGAAAGCGGAGGCCGCCCGGAGCACGCCTGGAAGCGGGCGGCCTCGGCGGCACCGGCCTGTCCTGCCCGGTCGGCATAGCCCAGGCCGACGCCGGCTGGCCGGCCGAGCTCCGCCTGGCCGCCACCGCTACCATCACGATCTTCTTCTCCCGATCCGTCCAGTCGCAAAATGGAACTAACTGCCTGTTTCATCTCATATTGGCAGGTGGGGAGCGTGCCTTCTCCCCGTTTTGTACAATCCGGGGTATGGGTGAGATGCCGATCAGCGAGGCGCGGGACCATCTCGGTGAGATCGTGTCCAGGGCGGAGCACATCCACGAGAGGACTGTGCTCACCCGTCATGGTCGCGCGGTCGCCGCGGTCATTTCAATTGACGACCTGCGGGATCTGGAAAGAGCCGAGGACGAATCCGATCTCATCGCCGCCAGGGAGGCGCTCGCCTCCAGCGAGCCCCGGGTGCCGCATCGGGACGTGATGGCGGAGTTCGGCCTGCTCTGACACTGAAGTACGAGGTCGAGTGGACGACACGGGCCCTGCGTGGACTGCGCAAGCTGGACAGGGCCGCGGCTCGTCGAGTGCTGCTTGCGGTGACCCGGCTGTCGGACGATCCGCGCCCGGCCGGTGTGCGTGCGCTGGTCGGCGAGCCAGCGGGGACACTGCGTCTGCGGGTAGGGGATTACCGAATGGTCTACCTGGTGGACGATGGCCGCATCGTCGTGACGGTGGTCAGGGTGGGGCACCGCAGGGAGATCTACTGATCATGATCGTCGTGTCCTGGGCGGCGGATCAGGACGGACGGGTCCGGGAGCGGTCGGTTTGTGGGATGATCGTGGTGGCATTGTTCGCGAGGTGCCTCAGGTTGCCTGGGGTCTCGGGCGCGTGACCGGGTGACCGGTCGGGCGTGCCCGGGGCGGCCAGGTGGCCGGGGAGAATCGGGAAGCCGGTGTGAGTCCGGCACGGGCCCGCCGCGGTGATCGGGGAGCCGCCGCCCACGCGCACGGGCCGGGTCCGACAGGTGTCGGTCGATGTGGGTGTGTCGTCCGGATTTTTCTCCGGGGCCGCCCCCGCGATCGAGGATCCGTCGGACGCGGCCCGGGAGCAGCCACTGGACCGCGCGGTCCGGGAAGGCGGGCGGTCAGGTGCTGATCCGAGAGTCCGAAGACCGGCCTCGCATCCGTGCCATCCGCCGACGGGCGGGTGGCGGACAGCGGGAGCCTGCCATGCCAGTGGACCTGTACGGCGTGATCCATCAGCGACGGGACGTCCGCGCCCAGTTCACCGGGGCACCGATCCCGGACGGCGTCCTGGGCCGGGTGCTTGCCGCGGCGCACGCCGCCCCCAGCGTCGGGCTGAGCCAGCCGTGGGACTTCATCGTGGTCGAAAGCGAGCGGACCCGGCGTGCCTTTTACGAGCATGTCAGACGGGAACGCGCCGTCTTTGCCGCGGCCCTGACGGGCGAGCGGGCCGCCCGGTTCGCCCGGATCAAGATAGACGGCGTCCTGGAGTCCACGCTTTCCGTCGTGGTGACCTATGACGAGAGGCGTGGCGGGCCCGCCGTCCTGGGCCGGCATGCCATTGCCGACGCGGGGGTGTACTCGGTGTGCCTGGCGATCCAGAACCTGTGGCTGGCGGCCACCGCCGAGGGCCTCGGGTGCGGCTGGGTGTCGTTCTTCCGCGAGCGGGTCGTCCAGGACATGCTGGGTATTCCCGACGGTGTCCGGCCGGTCGCGTGGCTGTGCCTCGGCCCGGTCACGCATCACGAGCAGGTCCCTGACCTGGAAAGACATGGCTGGGCCCACCGCCGGCCGCTGGAGCGGGCGCTCCATCGTGAGACGTGGCGGTCCGCGTCCGACTGAAGATCGAATATAACTGAATGAATATTTCATGTAGCTATAAGTTGCCGTGTCGACATCCACGTCCGTGCCTACGCCCATGTTCTTGATGCGTCCGCGTTCTTGATGAAAGGTAGGGGGCTGTGGCTGACGTCCGTCGGATGAGGGAGCAGCCGGCCATCGGTCCCGGGGCCGCTGCGGTGGCACGGACCGGGTGGCCCGGCCAGATCGGCCGGCCTGGTCGGCCTGACTGCCCTGGCCAGCGCGAACGGACCGGACGGCGGGCGTCATGAGCGGCCGGCGTCGGGTGTACGTGGTGACCCAGCTCTCCCCGGCCGCGCCGTCGGCGGTGTTCGACCTCCTGGCGGACGGCGCGGGCTGGTCGCGGTGGGCGGGTCCGCTCATATCGCGATCGTGGTGGGAGCGGGAGGGCACACCCCAGCCGGGCGGCGTGGGGGCGGTGTGCCGGGTTGGCCGGCCGCCGCTGCTCCTCCGTGAAGAGATCGTCGAGTACCTTCCGGCCCGCCGGCACGCCTACCGGATCCGCTCGGCTCTGCTACCGATACGCGACTATCTGGCGACGGTGGACCTGGCGCCGGTGGGCGGCGGTACCGAGATCGTCTGGCAGGGCAGCTTCGTCCCGCTCATCCCGGGGACGGGAGCGGTACTTGCCGGCGCCCTGAAGTTCTTCATCGGCAGGCTGGCCCGCCGCCTGGCCAGGGCCGCGGCCACCGGCCCGCGTCCGGGCCCGGCGGCCACGCCGCCGGCCACATAGGCATGGCCGGCCCTGCCCCGGTG
>NZ_CAKKTM010000065.1:11246-16642 GCF_920888515.1 Protofrankia sp. CiP1_Cm_nod1
CCGGCCCGCGTCCGGGCCCGGCGGCCACGCCGCCGGCCACATAGGCATGGCCGGCCCTGCCCCGGTGCTGGCAGGTATGGCCCGCCGCCGGGCGGCCGGCGGCGTGCCGGTGTCGACGCCGCCATACCGGGTAGGGCCGCCTGAACGGGCCGTTGACGCGGCCAGCCCCGTGTATCGGTTCGTCCTCGAGAATGATCTGGAGGGGATCATGGCCGTGAGACTGAGCCGCCGTTCCTATGAGCATGCCAGGAAACTGATCGAGAACGGTGCCGTGGTACTCGACGAACGAGACGGCTGGGGCGAGCACCAGCCCTCGACGCGGCAGGAGAACGAGTTCATCGCCGAACACGGTTTCAGCGAATACCGGAAATGGTATCTCGGCATTTCCGAGGACGACGACGAGGACGACAGGAAACGGTACCGGTTCCCGTACGGCGACTTCAGCAGGGTGCACCGTTGCGGCGTTCTCGCGGCCGAGTCACGGGCCGGCCGGTACAAGTACTTCGACATCGAGTGGGCGGTAGCTCATCTGCACGGGATGCTGGACGCGCTGATGAGCACGAAATAGCATCCGGGCACCGGACGGAATTCGGGTACAAAATTTCGGGTACGGCTGCGGGGCCCGGGCCGGCCGGTCGGATGCCGGCGGGTGCCCGACGGCCGCGCCGCGGTACGGGCGGTGGTGGGTCACCGGCCGTACCGGGCATCGGCATCGCGCGGCCATCGGGCTGGCGGGCCGTTGGGCCTGAAAAGCCGGTCCGGCTCGTTTCCGCCGGCCCGTTCACCGCGCTGCCGGCTGCGCTGCCGGCAGCCGGCCCACCGCTTCGTCCACTGCTTTCTACTGCTTCTGGAAGGTCAGTACCGTGCCGTTGGCCGTGCCGATCCCGGCCGTTCCGATGGTCCCTTTCAGGCCGTGCCCCTCGAAGGCGATCGAAGCCGCCAGGCCGGCTATCTGGTTGTCACTGGTGATCGTGTAGCCGGCGGCCGGCAGCGCCTGGCGGTAGAAGGCCGCCACCGCGTTGTCGGAGACACCGCTCAGGGTGAGCACGGACTCGTTGTTCCTGGACGTACCGGCCCCCACCTCGGCACCTGGCGGGATCGGGAAGTCCGCGGGGACGTTCGCGGCCTTCAGCGCGTCTCTGCCCGTGGCCACCTGCCCGCCGCCCGGCAGCGACGCCGAAATGGACGGCAGGGCCGTCGGCAGGCCCGTGGGCAGCGATGTCGGCAGCCCTCCCGGCAGGCTCACCGACCCGCTCGGCCCGGCCGGCCCGGGCGTTCCGCCCGGGCTCGTCGGTTCGTCGCAGGCGCCGAGCAGCAGTACCGCCAGGCCGCAGCCCACGGCTGCCACCGCCATCCGATGCCGCGTGGTGCCGGCGTGGCCACCGGAACCTCCGGAAGCACCCAATCTGATCTCCCCCTTCACACACCCCGGGCATGGCACGCGTCCTGTTCGCCGGCCCCGCCCGTCGGTGTCCGCCCCGCCCGCGTGGAGACGGTCTCCAGCGGTTGGTGCCGGTCGAGGTGGGCTGGTGCCGGTCGTCACACGATAGGCATCACATGCCGACACGTCGGCGCGGCTGTCGGCAGCCTGTCAGCGCGGCCGGGGGAACCGCTGGTGGCGACCGGCCGGGCGGGGGTGATTGTGTCGTTTTGGCGACTGTGTCCGGCTTGTTCGCCCGTCTGACAGCCGAGTGACCGGCCGGCGCGTCGAGCGGAAAGTGCATGCCACGAACGGGATCCGGCTTCCGAGCGTGCCGGTCGGGCGCCGCGGAGTACGCCGTGGGCCTGTTCGGGACGGCGGCGCCCGACCCGCCCCCGTGCGCCAGAAATCTTCTTCTGGAGGTACTGTCATGTCCCGTGGCAGTGAGCAACAATGCGGTCGCCGGAGTAGTTCTTCGCTATCTCGAGGACAATCCTGGCGAGATCGAGAACCTGAGTCCGCTGGTGCTGGCCCTGATAGAGGGGGCGGACCCGGTGACGGATCCCGCCACCATGCCCGCGCACGTCACCTGGGGCGCGGTCGCGGTCACCACGGACTGGCGGGTGCTGCATGTTCGCCGCCTGGGCTCGGCGGGCTGGCTGCTTCCCGCCGGGCATGTCGACGCGGCCGACCAGTCCTTGTTGGGCGCGGCGCTGCGCGGGCTCGCCGCGGGAGCCGGAATAGCGGCTAATTCTGTGATTCCGGACACTGTTCATCCGATTGATATCGACGTGCGAGTCGCGCCCACCGACCCGGTCCGGGAAGAGCCCTCGCACGTGCATTACGACGTTCGTTTCGTGCTGTATGTCCCGGACGAGACGGTGCGGCCGCGTTCCGCGGGGACGGTCGACCATCGCTGGATCCCGGTGTGGGACCTGTTCGGCGCGCTGGGTGACAAGCTTCGTGCCCGCTGCGCCCGCGACGCTCGGGCGGAGCGGGTCCAGCCCGCCTGACGGCCCGCCCGGAAGCGGCGTGATCACGCTCCTCCCGCGCCTGCCGTCCCCGCCTGGTCCCGCGGTTGCTCCCGGCCCCGAGGGGACGCGAGCGGAGCGGCCGGGAGCCAGGCCGGAAGCCAGGCCGGGAGCCAGGGCCGCAGGTCAGGACCACTGGTCGGGGACCATGGCCAGCAGTGCCTACCGGATGTCCCGCTCCATCGTCTGACAGTGGTGTCGAGGGCCGGTCCGGGCCCGTTTCCGGGCAGTCGGGCGCCCGCGGCCCGTGCGGCCGGTCCCGGCATCCTTTACGGCGTCCGCCATGGCTGCTTTTTCCCGCGGAAATGCCGTGCGACAGGAGTCTTCCCGGCGTCCGACGCCGATCCGCGCGGTAGCGAAGAAAAAGGAAAGTGACGATGCGGCGACGTTCTGCCGCGGGTATACATCGGATGTGGCCATGCGGCACCACACAACCATCGCAATGCGGCATCGCGCGCCGCCGCGCACCGTTTCGAAAAACGCGGTCTGGCGGCCGACGAGGGGATTTTCGGGACCAGTGGAATCCGTCGACGAGCCAGCGCGGGCACCGGTCTCGCGACGTGCCGGCGCGGTACTGGTCGCGGCTGTCGTGGTAAATGCCCTCGTGCTGGCCCCGGTCGTCGGATCCGTGCGTTTCACCGGTGCCGGCGGATCCGCGCCGAATGTTTACGCGCCGGATATGCCCACGGAGCCACCAGCGCTCCGGTTGCCGCCCGCCGGTACCGTCACCCCGTCGCCGCGGCTCGTTCCCGAAACCGTGCCGAAGGCGCCGTCCCTGTCCGGGCTCGACCTGTCCGAGCGGTTCCGAGGATATCTCGAAGAGCGCCCCGGGCAGGTCGGTGTGGCGGTGTACGACGCGCTCACCGGCCGGACCATCACCGTCGACGACCCGACGGTGTCGGGTTTCGAGACGGCCAGCACGGTGAAACTGTCGATACTGCTGGGCATTCTGGAACGCGCCGGGCCGTCCGGACGTCTCGGCGCGGGCGAGCTGCGCAGCGCCAGGGCGATGATCGGCGTAAGTGACAACGCGGCCGCGAGCCGGTTGTGGCGCTCGCTCGGCGGTGCGGCGCCAATGGACGCCATGTTCCGCCGACTGGGGATGACCAGGACGAAAGCGGGCGGTGGTGGACGCTGGGGGCTCACCCTGACCAGCGCCGTCGACCAGCTCGCGGTGCTGCGCACGCTGGCCTATCCGGGCGGCGTACTGGGCGATCAGGCCCGGGCCACCGCGACGAGCCTGCTCGCCGGTGTGGTGCCCGCCCAGCGGTGGGGCCTGCCCGGCGGGGTGCCCGCGGGCGTCGCCGTGGAGGTGAAGAACGGCTGGCTGCCCCGTGACAGTGGCTGGGTGATCGCCAGCCTCGGGCATGTCCACGGGGGCGGGCGGGACTACGTGATGGCGGTCTACAGCCGCGGCAACCCGTCGATGCGGGCCGGCATCGACACGGTCGAGGGACTGTCCCGGATCGCCTGGGACGCCGCCGTGGCGCCGGTGGCGGTAGCGGCCCGCATCCGCTGAAGCCGCCCCGCCGCGCCGGGGCGTGCCTGACGCCTCCGCCGTCCGGTCACGGTGGCGGTCCGGCCGTCCGGGCGCGCCGGACGGGCCATGGGGTGGTGGTCCGGCCTGGACCGGGTACGTCTGGGCAGGCCATGGCGAACGGTGCCGGGACAGACAGGCTGTGGTAAATGGAACTGTCACCGGGGACGTCAGGCCGAGGGGGAGCAGTCGTGGATGCTGTGAAGACCGTTACGGTCCGTTTCGACGACGTCGGCCCGCACCCCGTGGCCGACATCGTCGGGTCACTGTCGACGATCAAGAGTGAAGGACGGCACCTGTGGCTCGGCGGGGACGAGACGGCGACGGTCGAACGGGTGACCCTGAGCGCGGCCGGGGACGCCTATGACGGCCACGTCTCCTTCCCGGTCGGTGACTTCCTGCCGCTGCCGGTGGGGCCGGACGCGGACGGCGTCATCCCCGAGATCGACATCGAGGGCTTCGACCGGCATGGCGGCTACCTGTGGTTCGTCGGCTCGCACAGCCTGACGCGCAAGCGGGTCAAGCCGCACCACGCGACCGAGACCGCGCTGCGCGCCCTGGCGAGGATCCGCAAGAACGCGAACCGGCATCTGCTCGGCCGCATCCCGGTCGTCACCCGGGACGGGCTGCCCACCCTGGTGAGCACCGCCGCCGCTCCGGACGGCGCCGGTGGGCAGCTGACCGCCGCCGCGCTGGGGCTGCGCAAGCAGACCCGGGTCACCACGGTGCTGAAGAACGACGAGCACCTCGGCCCGTTCCTGGCGATCCCGAGCAAGGACAACGGGTTCGACGTCGAGGGGCTGGCCGTCGTCGGCGAGCGGGTCTACCTGGGCCTGCGCGGGCCGGTGCTGCGCGGCTGGGCGGTGGTCGTCGAACTGCGCCCCACCGAGGGGGACGGCCAGGACCTCGGGCTGCGGCCGCTGGAGGGCGGCCTGCCCTACCGGAAGCACTTCCTGAACCTCGACGGCCTGGGCGTGCGCGACCTGCTCGTCCAGGGGGACGACCTGCTCGTGCTCGCCGGCCCGACGATGGACCTCGACGGCCCGGTCCGGGTCTACCGGTGGCGTGACGCGGTCAGGGCGCGGACGAGCGTGGTCGTCGACGACGACGCGCTCGTCCGTGTGCTGGACCTGCCGTTCGGGCAGGGCGACGACCACGCCGAGGGGATCGCCCTGGCCCCGGACGACCCCTCGTCGATCCTGGTCGTCCATGACAGCCCGGCGGCACACCGCCGGCCCGCTCCCGGCGTGATCCTGGTCGACGTCTTCCGGCTGCCCTGACCGCCGTCGCCCGACAGCCCTGGGCCGGACGGACGTCAGCTGCTGAAGCGGGCGACGGCACGCATCTTGTTCATCGCGTCCAGCGCCGCCACCTTGTAGGACTCGGCGAGCGTCGGATAGTTGAACAC
>NZ_CAKKTM010000066.1 GCF_920888515.1 Protofrankia sp. CiP1_Cm_nod1
TGTTCATCGCGTCCAGCGCCGCCACCTTGTAGGACTCGGCGAGCGTCGGATAGTTGAACACGGCGTCCACCAGGTAGTCGATCGTCCCGTCGCAGCCCATCACGGTCTGGCCGATGTGGACGAGTTCGGTGGCCCCGGTGCCGAAGACGTGGACGCCGAGCAGCTTGCGGTCGGTCGAGCTCACGAGCAGCTTCAGCATGCCGTAGGAGTCCCCGACGATCTGGCCGCGGGCGAGCTCGCGGTAGCGGGCCACGCCGACCTCGAACGGCACGGCCCGTTCGGTGAGCTCGTCCTCGGTGCTGCCGACGTAGGAGATCTCGGGGATGGTGTAGATGCCGATCGGCATCAGCTCGTGGCGCATCACGTGGACGGCCTCGCCGCAGGCCGCGTAGGCGGCGAGCCGGCCCTGCTCCATGGAGGTCGCGGCCAGCGCCGGGAAGCCGATGACGTCGCCGACGGCGTAGATGTGCTCGACCTCGGTCCGGAAGTCCGAACCGACCTTGATGCGGCCCCGGTTGTCGGCGCTCAGGCCCGCGTTGGAGAGGTTGAGCGCGGTGGTGAGCCCCTGGCGCCCGGCCGAGTACATCACGGTGTCGGCGGGGATCTTCTTGCCGCTTTCCAGCAGCGTCAGGGTGCCGCTGTGGTGACGTTCGACGGACACGACCGACTCGCGGAACCTGAACGTGACGGCCAGGTCCCGCAGGTGGTACTTGAGGGCCTCGACGATCTCCACGTCGCAGAAGTCGAGCATCCGGTCACGGCGCTCCACGACAGTCACCTTGGTGCCGAGCGCGGCGAACACGGACGCGTACTCGATGCCGATCACACCGGCGCCCACGACGACCATCGAGCCGGGGATCTTGTCCAGCGCCAGGATCTGGTCGCTGTCGACCACGGTACGGCCGTCGAAGTCGACCGTGTCCGGCCGGGCCGGCCGGGTGCCGGTGGCGATGATGATTTTCTCCGCCCTGACCCGGCGCTCGTCGGTCTGGTCGCTGCCGATGATGCTGATGGTGTGCGGGTCGACGAAGCTCGCCGTTCCGATGAGCAAGGCCACCCGATTACGGCTGAGCTGGCTGCGAATGACGTCGATCTCACGTCCGATGACGTGCTGGGTGCGCGAGGACAGGTCCGAGACGGTTATGTCGTCCTTCAGCCGGTAGCTCTGCCCGTACATCTCCCGCTGGGTCATACCGGTGAGGTAGAGCACGGCTTCGCGCAGCGTCTTCGACGGGATCGTGCCGGTGTTGATGCAGACCCCGCCGACCATGTCACGACGATCGACGATCGCGACGCGGCGGCCCAGCTTGGCGGCGGCGATAGCCGATTTCTGCCCGCCCGGGCCCGACCCGATGACGAGGAGGTCGTAGTCGTACATCGTTTGTCACCTCCTCAGCTGAAAACTCCCGCTATTGATTAGTGGGAGAATAACCGGACAGGACGGCACGGGACGTCCGGAACGTCAGGTTGTTACTGCCCCTTCTGTCGGGACCTCCGTACCTTCCCGCCGGCCATCCGGTCCGGGGCGGGCCGATCTCGCAGGTCCACGCGGTGACGGCCACCTCTGGCGGCCACCTCTGGCGGCCGGCGCGGCCGCCCGGGGACGCGCGGAAAAATCTTCGAGCTCCCCGTAACCTCCGCCGCGGTGTCTCGTTGAACACGGGTGCGGGGGTCGTGGGGGCTTGCTGGGGGGTCTTCCACGGCTCCCCGCCGCTTGTTCGGCGCAGGCGGCGGGGCGCGACCGCACAGCCGCACAGCCGCACAGCCGCACAGCCGCACAGCCGCACAGCCGCACAGCCGCACAGCCGCACAGCCGCACAGCCCGGTGATCTCGTCCCGGCGGCGTCCGGCAGGGATGATCATACTTTCCCTGGCCCACCGGTGCCCCACGGATCCGGCCCGGCCGGCGGTGTGGAAGAACACGATCACACCGCCGGCCGGGCCGGGCGCGGCTTACGGGTGGGTCATCGAGCTTACGGGTGGGTCATCGACAGGACGTCCAGCGCGGCGTCCAGCTGCTCCTCGGTGAGCCTGCCCGCGGCCACGTAGCCGCGTTCGAGGACGACCTCGCGGATCGTCTTCTCCTCGGCCAGGGACTGCTTGGCGACCTTGGCTGCCTCCTCGTAGCCGATGTAACGGTTCAGCGGCGTCACGATGGACGGCGAGGACTCCGCGAACCGCCGGCAGCGCTCGACGTCCGCGACGATGCCGTCCACGCAGCGGTCGGCGAACAGCCGGCTGATGGTGGACAGGATGTGGATCGACTCCAGCAGGTTGCGGGCGATCACCGGCAGCATCACGTTCAGCTCGAAGTTGCCCGCGGAGCCGCCGAAGGCCACGGCCGCGTCGTTGCCGACCACCTGCGCGACAACCTGGCAGACGGCCTCGGGGATCACCGGGTTGACCTTGCCCGGCATGATCGACGACCCCGGCTGCAGGTCGGGCAGGCGGATCTCGCCGAGCCCGGCACGCGGGCCCGACGACGCCCAGCGCAGGTCGTTGGAAATCTTGTACAGCGACAGCGCGACCACCCGCAGCACCCCGGAGGCCTCGACCAGGCCGTCCCGGGACGCCTGCGCCTCGAAGTGGTCGCGGGCCTCGGACAGCGGCAGGCCGGTGGACGCCACCAGCTGCTCGATGACGGCGGCGGCGAAGCCGGGCGGGGTGTTGATACCGGTGCCGACGGCGGTCCCGCCCAGCGGGAGCTCGCCGATGCGCGGCAGGGCCGCCTGTAGCCGCTCCACCCCGTAGCGGACCGCCGCCGCGTAGCCACCGAACTCCTGGCCGAGGGTCACCGGCGTGGCGTCCATCAGGTGGGTGCGCCCCGACTTCACGACCTCGCGGAACTCGACGCTCTTGCGCCCGAGGGCGGCGGCCAGGTGCTCGAGGGCGGGGATCAGGTCCTGGACGATCGCCTGCGTCGCCGCGACGTGGATCGACGACGGGAACACGTCGTTGGACGACTGGGACGCGTTGACGTGGTCGTTCGGGTGCACCGGCCGGCCCAGCCGCTCGGTGGCGAGGGT
This sequence comes from Protofrankia sp. CiP1_Cm_nod1, assembly GCF_920888515.1. GTDB lineage: Bacteria > Actinomycetota > Actinomycetes > Frankiales > Frankiaceae > Protofrankia. The sequence continues at coordinate 3,027 of NZ_CAKKTM010000066.1, forward strand.
TGCCAGCACCTCGTTGGTGTTCATGTTGGACGACGTCCCGCTGCCGGTCTGGAACACGTCGATCGGGAAGTGGTCGTCCCAGGCGCCCTCGGCGACCTCCTGGGCGGCTTCGGAGATCGCGGCGGCGATCTCCGCGTCGAGGACGCCGAGCTTGGCGTTGACGGTCGCCGCCGCCGCCTTGATCCGTGCCAGGGCGGCGATGTGGGCCCGGGAGATCCGCTGGCCCGACACCGGGAAGTTCTCGACCGCACGCTGGGTCTGTGCCCGCCACCTGGCCGTGGCCGGCACGCGCACCTCACCCATGGAGTCGTGCTCGATGCGGTAGTCCTGCTCGCTCATATGCTCCCGCTCCCGCCGGTCGTCACCTGCTCGACATCTATCTATCTACCGTCCAGGAGGTTAGGCGCAACGTGCGATGGGGGTCCGGTACCGGGCGGTACGTACCCTCCGGCGGGGGCTTCCGGGTTCCCGGTGACCCGGCCGTGGGCGGCCGTCGCCACCGTAGTCGACACCGGTATTCGGCGCGGGACACGCCGTCGCGCCCGGCCGGATGCGAAGAAATTATTGACCGATTCATACGGGTTGCATTGTCCGGAAGCTGTCCGCCGGCCGCGGCCCGGCATTTGCCGTGTCCGGCGCCGTCGGTGCTAGTGTCGCCAGCGGGCGGAATAAATAGTTACGCGGTAGCGACTGCGGTCGGCCGCACGGATATCTGAGATGGCGGCGGTCGTGCGTTTCGGTCCGGGTTTTCCGCTGGTGTGTTCGGTCGCCCTGGCCGCCGTGTGCGCCGTCAGTTCCTGCGGATCCGCCGCGCTGCCGGTACCGAACGGTTCTCCGCCCGCTTTTCCGCGGGTGCCGGACGTGGCCGGCCCGGGCCTGCCAGCGGTGGTGCGCACACCGTCGGCGCCGCCGGCCGTCCCCGCCGACGGCCCGGCGCCGCTCGCCCGGCGCATGGCCC
>NZ_CAKKTM010000067.1 GCF_920888515.1 Protofrankia sp. CiP1_Cm_nod1
GGGCAGGCGTGGGCAGCCCGGCGGGCTCCCCACGGGCCCGGACGGCTCCACCGGCCGCGGCCGCGCCGGCCAGGCTGTCCTCGCCGTCCCCGCTGGCCGCGGGACCGGCAGGGCTGGCCACGGGACCGGAACAACTGGACGCCGCCGGTGGCGGCCAGCCGTCGCCCCAGCCGGCCAGGAGCCCTCCCGCCTGCCGGGGAAATCCGGCCGTCGACGGCGGCGGCACCGCCGTCGACGGCACCCGTATCGGCACCCGTATCGACGTCGGCATCGCTCTGGACGCCCTGGGCGCGGAATGCCCGCCACCCTCCTGACGTCCTGTCCGCAAATACGGTGTCAAATCCGCCGGTAAACGGCCTGCCGTGTTTTTCGGTGGTTCCGTCACGGCCGGGGGCAACGTCTCCGTGACATCGGCCGGACGTCGTCGACATGTCACTGATATATCGACGACATGTCACCGGCATGTCCACGGCCCGCGGTGTGGGCACGGGCGGGACGGCCGGCCGGGAAATGGCCGGCCGCCGGCGGCCGTATCACGTTGGAGCGGGAATTCGACGATCCGGCGACTGGCGGGTGGCGGGCCCGTTTCCCGGACGACCGGCCGGCACCGGGCGTGAGTAAGTCCACAGGGCGTGAGCGGAGCGGCAGGCGGCGGGCCGGTGCCACCGAAGATCACCGGGTGAGGCGGAGATCACCCGGCGGGGAGGTGGGCGTAGGCCGCGGTCGGCGAGACCGGGACCGCGTCCCGCGGCGGGTTGGTGCCCAGCAGCACGTCGCCGATGTTGGACGTCACACCCAGCCAGTAGCGTTCGTTGCGGAAGTGGTGCAACCGATGGTTACGCCAGATCCTGCGGTACACCCTGCCGCGCGGGCGATAGCCGGTGTGGATGAGGAAGTGCGTCCAGTCGTAGGCAAGCAGCCCCAGGCCCGTGCACAGGGCCGCGGTGGCGGCGGGGGGAGGGCCGGACAGGGCGACGACCAGCGCGACCGCTCCCACGTCGAGCACCTCCTGCGGCCGGACGAACATCGTGTCCATGTTCGTCGGGTCGCGGTGGTGCTGCTCGTGCCCCCAGCCGGCGATCCGGTAGCAGACCGCGCCGGCCCGGCTGCCCGGCCGGGCGTGCAGGATCCCGCGGTGCACCGCCCACTCGACGAACGGCTGCGCGGCGGCCATGGACACCGCGACCACCGCGTCCGTCCGGCCGAAGCGCCCGCGGGCGAGCCGCACGGCCGCCAGGCCCGCGACCACACCCATCAGCACCGGTGGACGCGGATGGGACACGAAGCGGCCGGCCGCGGCGCGCAGCGTGGTGGCGTCGGACGCTCGGCCGTGGGGGCCGGGCTGGTCCAGACGGGCGACGGCTGCGGTGACCCCGTGCAGCACGATCCGGTGCAGCGTGGCCCCGCGCAGCGTGGCCCGGCGCAGCGTGGCCCGGCGCAGCGTGGCCCGGCGTGGGGGGACCGCTGCGGTCCGCACCGGCGCCGATGTCGTCGACATGGTTCAGAACGGTACCTTCAGAACGGCACCGTCGAATACGCCTGGAGTTTGGTCAGTTGATGCTGGCTGTCCACCCGCCGGATCGTCCCGCTGCGGGAGCGCATCACCAGCGACGACGTGTTGGCGCCGCCCGGCCGGTACCGGACGCCGGCCAGCAGCTCACCGTCGGTGATACCGGTGGCGACGAAGAAGACGTTGTTGCTGTCCACGAGCTCGCGGGTGGTCAGTACGCGCCGAAGATCGTGGCCGGCGTCGGCGAGCTTGGTGCGCTCGGCGTCGTCCCGCGGCCACAGCCGTCCCTGGATGACACCGCCGAGACAGGTCACCGCGCACGCGCTGATGATCCCCTCGGGGGTGCCACCGATGCCGAGCAGCAGGTCGACGCCGGTGTCGGCGGAGGCCGCCATGACCGCGCCGGCGACGTCCCCGTCGGAGATGAGCTTCACCCGGGCGCCGGCCGCGCGGATCTGCTCGATCAGCTGGACGTGGCGCGGGCGTTCCAGGACGACGACGGTCACGTCCCGCGGATGCACGCTCTTGGCCTTGGCGACGGCCCGGATGTTGTCCTCGACCGGTGCGGTGATGTCCACCACGTCGGCGGCCTCGGGGCCGGTGACGAGCTTCTCCATGTAGAAGCAGGCGCTCGCGTCGTACATGGACCCGCGTTCGGACACCGCCATCACGGAGATCGCGTTGTTCATGCCCTTGGCGGTGAGGGTGGTGCCGTCCACCGGGTCGACGGCGACGTCGCACTCGGGGCCCTCGCCCGAGCCGACCTCCTCGCCGTTGAAGAGCATGGGGGCCTCGTCCTTCTCACCCTCGCCGATGACGACGACGCCCCGCATCGACACCGTGCCGACGAGCCGTCGCATGGCGTCCACGGCGGCCTGGTCGGCGCCGTTCTTGTCACCGCGCCCGACCCATCTGGCGGCCGCGAGGGCCCCCGCCTCGGTCACTCTGACGAGCTCGAGGGCGAGGTTGCGGTCGGGTGCCTGCCCCTGGACGACGAGCGGGTCAGGAAGGTTCGCGCTTTCGGCTGCCACGGAAGTGAGACTAGTTGCACATGAGTGAATCCGCCCACCGATAGCCGGCGGGCCACCGGCGGCCCGCCGGCCGCGGGGCGGACGTCACCCGGTCACGTCCGGTGTGGCCGGTCACGTCCGGTGTGGCCGCGCGGGGCCGGTGTGGGCCGCGCGGTGCCGGTGTGGGCCGCGCGGTGCCCTGGCCGCTTGGTCCGGCGGGGCCGGCCGGTACCCGGGCGGATACCCACCGGCACCTGGCTCCGGCGGGGCGGCCGGTACGGAAATATGATCGCGCCGCTTTTGGGACGGTAGTCCTCAGAATGCCAATGTCAGGTGCGTGACATCTAGATCGTCTTACTTGGTGCAACCTTGACCGGCGGACATACGTCCAACTCCACGTATGGGCGTCCGGCACGCGGAGGGGGCGTGCCGGACGCCCATCTATTGTTTACCGACGGCCGCCGCCAGGCGTTCGGCCTGGCCGGAGGACACGCTGTTATCTGGCTTACGTCCAGGCCGTTCCTCAACAGGGCCGCACTTCAGCCGGGCGGTGCTTCGACGGGCGGTGCTTCGACAGGCGTCCGGGAATTATTTTATCGATGATGTTTCCTGAATCCGGTGTGCGGCTGTCGCGGCTGTGGCCCCGGGGCGCCGGCAGCCCGGCCCACCGCCGTCCACCGTCATGACGGGTGGCCGGCCGGGCGCGCGGGCCACCGTCCGACGATGATCGGTACGGGATCGCCACGGACGAGACAGGGACCGAGCGGGCCGACTGTCCCGTCGGGCCGCGTCCCGGGGACGGCAGGATGGAACGATGGCACGACGACGCGGTCAGGAAACGATCCGAGACATGGCGCTGTCCCTCGGAGTGGTGATGGCCGGGGTGCTGCTGGTCGCGCTGTTCATGCCCAGAGGCGGCGGCGACCCGGTGCGCCCGGTGGACACGGCCGCCCCGGTGGCCGCGTTCGCGCGGTCGGCGCCCTTCGGTGTCCTGGCGCCGACCGGCCTGCCCGGCCACTGGAGGGCCACCTCGGTCCGGGCCTCCGGGCTGTCGGACACCGAGCCGGGAACGGTCGAGCTGACGATCGGGTACGTCGTCGACCGCCCGGACGACAGGACATACGCGCAGCTCAACGAGAGCAACGCCCGGGACGCGGTCAAACGCGTCCTGGGGGACCGGCCCGTGACGGGGACCGTCGAGCTCGCCGGAACGTCCTGGCAGGAAAGACGGGATGACGCCGGCCATCTGGCGCTGACCCGCCAGACCGGTGACGTCGTGCTGATCGTCTCCGACGGCGGTGGCAAGGGCGGGGCGTCCGCCGCCGACCTGGGGGCGCTGGCGGCGTCGCTACGCCCGCACGCCGCGCCGTAGGCCGCGCGTCAGCAGGCCGCGCGTCAGCAGGCCGCGCGTCAGCAGGCCGCGCGTCAGCAGGCCGCGCGCCAGCGGGTGAGCCTGGCGTCAGCGGGCGTCTGGCGTCAGGGGCGCCTGGATTCTCAGTGGGCGCCCGGATCCGCGGCCGCGTCGGCACCGGCGGCCTCGACGGCGCCGTCGAGGCGGGCGCGGGCTCCCTCCAGGAACGCCTGGCACACCTTCGCAAGCTCTTCGCCGCGTTCCCACAGCGACAGCGACTCCTCCAGGGTGGTGCCCCCGGCTTCCAGCCGGCGGACGACCTCCTCCAGCTCCGACCGGGCCCGTTCGTATGTCAGCGCTGTCTGCCGCGCCGGCGCTGTCCGGCGCTGTGCTGTCCCTGCTGATGCTGCGCTGTCCGGCGGCACCGCGCTGTCCGGTTCCGGCATCGAGCCTCCTCACATCTGTCGGCCTCCCGCCCCAGCCTGCCCGCCCCAGAGCAGCGCCGCCCCTCCCCGGGAGGGCAGCCGGGGAGCGCCCGAGGGACGATGTAACACCCAGCGTCAGCGAGCCGTTTCCACAGGTGGAGGCCCCGTCGTCGGCAGCTGCCGGAAGATCCTCTGACAGTCCCGGCAAGCATGGTAACGAGTGTGTAAGTGGCCGCTCTGGCAGCCACTTACACACTCGTTCCGGTGAAGGGGCAGCGGGGGAAGGGGCTGTGCGGTTCTGTCTGGTGGGACGGGTGTGCCGGGGCGGTCGTCCGCCGGCATGCGGGGTGGTGGCGCCCGTACGGACCGTGTGGTGTTGTGTGGGTCGTGCGGGCGGCAGCCGATGAGTGTCGGTGATGCCGGCGGGCGGGCCGGGAAGGGGTCGGGCGTGACAGGGCGGAACGTGGCGGAAGAGCTCGGTGACGAGGAGTTCGTCGACGCGCTGCCCAAGGTGGAGCTGCACGTCCATCTTGAGGGATCCATGCGTCCGCGGACCCTGCTCGCCCTGGCGCGCCGCCACGGGGTGGACGATCTGCCCACCGACATCGAGAGCCTGACGAAGTTCTACGAGTTCCGCGACTTCGACCACTTCATCGAGGTGTATCTGGCCGCCGTCCGGGTGCTGCGGGACGCTGACGACTTCGCCGTCCTCGCCAGGGAGACCGCGCTGGGGCTCGCCGGCCAGGGGGTCCGGTATGCCGAGATCACTTTTACGCCGTTCCTGCATATCGGGCGTGGCATCGACGCCGACGAGCTCTTCGGCGGCATCGAGCGGGGCCGCCTGGACGCCGAGCGGGAGACCGGCATCCAGGTGCGGTGGGTGACCGATATTCCCGGCCTGCCGGGCATGGACCTGCGCCCCGCGTCCGAGGGCACCGTCGAGTTCGCGCTGAGCCGTCGGGAGTCCGTGATCGCGCTCGGTCTCGGCGGGCCGGAGGCCGGTGTGCCCCGCCCGCAGTTCGCCGAGGCGTTCACCGTCGCGCGGGACGCCGGGCTGCACCGCGTCCCCCACGCCGGCGAGACCACCGGGGCGCGCACCGTCTGGGACGCCCTCGAGTACCTGCACGCCGAGCGCATCGGCCACGGCATCCGGGCCCTCGACGACCCGGCCCTCGTTGATCATCTACGGGCACACCGCATCCCGTTGGAGGTGTGCCCGACGTCGAACCTGCGCACCGGGGTCGTCGCGGGCTATCCGGACCACCCGCTGCCCACGATGATCGAACTGGGGCTGCCGGTCAGTCTCAACAGCGACGATCCACCCATGTTCGGTACCACGCTGCGTGACGAATACCTGCACGCGCTGCGCAGCCTGGGGCTGCGCCGCGACCAGGTGGTCGATCTGGCCGCGGCCGCGGTGGAGCACTCGTTCGCTCCCGCCCCGCTCAAGGATGCCCTCCGCGCCGAGATCGCCGCGGCCGCCGACCGCCTCCAGGCCGCTTCCTGACCCAGGCCGCTGGTCTCTTTCCCCCTGTGCGCCCAGGCCGGCACGGTCGAACGGCTGGCGGCCCCGTTGGCGCGGCCGTCAGCTCCGCTCTGTCACCCCGTGCGGCTTGCGCACCTCGGCTTGGACGCCGTCTTCGAGGTCTGGAACCGCTGACTGGCCCTGCTGGCATGTTCGCCGGCAGGGCCAGTCAGCGACCGGTCTGACGACCGGTTCAGGCCGGGTTCAGGCCGAGAGGGTGTGGATGTTGGGCGTAGTGGCCTCTGCGGCCGGGTTCGCTGCCGGCGACGGGCTGTCCTCGCCGGAAGCACCGGAAGCACCGGAAGCGCTGGAAGCACCGGAAGCGCCGGCGGCAGCCGGGGAATCCGCGGCGTTCGGGGAATCCGGGGGAGCCGGGGCCCGGGTGGTGCCGGTGACGGTGCCGGTGGCCGGCGCGCCCGGCGGTGTAGGACCGGTGGCCGGGAGGACCGGGCGGCGGCCGGCCGCCCGCGCGGGGGAGAAGGCAGTACGGATCACGGCGAGCAGAAAGCTCAGGATGGTCGTCCCGGTTCCCGCGACGATCATGCCGGCCCGTGCGAGGCCCGCCGGGCGTCCCCGGAGAAAGGCCCCGAGACCGCCACGCACCCCGCGTGGCAGCACCTTGAGAACGAAGTCGCGTTCAGGGCCGAGCGGGCCGCGTGCCGGCGTGCGGTAGCCCGCGCACAAACGCCGGAGCGTGGCCTTTGACGCGCCTTCCGCCCAGCACCGGCGCACGACGTACGAGGGACGCTGCCGTTGGGCGGGCACCTGATGATGGATGACCGCGGCCGGTTCATGCACGAACCGGCCGTCCGGGATCAGGGCGGCGGCGCGGACGCACAGCTCCGTTTCCTCGCAGCCCGACGCTCCCCTGAGCTGCCGGCCCAGGCGGGTGTCGAAACCGCCGGCGGTGGTGAACACGCTCCGCCGGAACAGGGCGCAGCCACCGAAAACATTACGCACGGTAGTCTGCTGGGTGGGTAGGCCCTGGTGGCTGCAACCGACCGTCCAGAGCAGTTCGGGCGGGAACCAGCCGGGTTTCTCACCGCCCCAGTCAGGGGTCACCCAGCCGCCGACTCCCAGAATGTCGGGGCCGGCGGTCGCGACCTGCACGAGAGATGACAGCCAGGACGGATCGGCGACCGCGTCATCGTCCAGAAATGCCACGAACTCGCTGTCGACCGCGGCAATACCGACATTACGCGCATGGGACAGCCCGGTACGCCCCCCGGTGCTGAGGACGAGTTCGGCACCGGCCCGCTCACGCAGCCGGGCGAGCAGCTCGTCGTCACCGTCCACGACTACGACGACACGTTCCGGGCGTAGTTTCTGGTCCTGGAGCGAGTCGAGAGCGTTCATGAGTTGCGGCCATCGTGCCACGAGATGACTGCACACCACGACACTGACACTGGTCACGGTTTTCTCCACGGACGTTCGGGGCCTCGGGACGGCGTGAACGGGACGGCGTCCGCGCCGTCTTCCGGCCAGCTGGTGCGGCCGGCCGGCGGGCGGGCTTCCGGTAAACCGGTCATGGTTGTTCCTGGACGGCCGGCTCCTGGCGCGCGCGCAGGCCGCGCCGGGCGGCCCGGAAAGCACGCCACGGGGTCCGGGTGCCACGTCGCAGGTACGGAACAACCCCGGGCTGGCCACCGCGGACCAGCGCGAGGGCCTGTTCCGGGCTCGTCGAGCCGGTGACTATCAGCCGGCTTATCGAGAACGGGGACGTGTCACGGCGGTGAATGCGGTATCCCACCTCACAGGCGGAGGCGAAACCGGCGTCCGCCACGGCCGCGCGGACAGCTCGTGTGTGATAGCCGAACGGGTAACAGAAACTCCGGGCGGGAGAGCCGAGCTCGGCTCCGAGCAGGCGGCGGCTGGTCTCGACGTCACGGCGCAGTTCGGGGCCGGCCAGCAGGTCGAGGTCGGTGTGCCGGTGGCCGTGCGAGCCGATCTCGTAGCCGGCGGCGTGGAGATCCCGCAGGTCGGACCAGGCCAGCAGGGGGGATGCGCCCTCCGGGTAGGCCGACAGCCAGGTCGCCCGGCCGCCCACGTAGGCGGTGGGGGCGTAGAGGGTCGCTCCGGCGCCCACCTGCCGCAGTGCCGGGACGGCGTGCGTGGAGAAATCCGCGAAAGCGTCGTCGAAGGTGATCGCGACATGTTTCCCGGCTGGTTGGGAAAGCGCTTCGGAAAGGCCCAGCAACTGGTAGCCGGCCGCACTCAGGCAGGCTAGCTGCTCGACGAGCAGCGCCGGCGGGACCTGCCATCGACGAAATGCCGCGCTGGCGCCGTTGCCGATACTGTGGAACATCAGCACGGGCAGGACGGAGAAACTTTCGGTCATGCCCGGCCCCGGGTGGTGGTTTTGTTTCTCCGGTTGGCCATGCCGGGCCGCGATGTGCGCGGATTGTTTCCGTTGCGCTGCCCCGTTGATTCACCGGCACGATAGTGATCGTGTCGGGATTGTGGCGCCGAGGGGCTCCGGGGTGGCTGGCGAGAAACTTCTCCACCGGCTGAACACGAGCGCGCCAGCACTGGTCGCGCCAATGTTTTCCTCCCAGGGGCCCGGGGATGTGGGCCGTCGGCGGTGCGAAAAACCATGATCGCGCTGCCCCCCGGCCCGCTGACGGACGTTTGAAATCTTCCGCTGGAAATCATAGCACCACGGGTGTGAAGGAACGTGCCATGATCCAGGAAATAGTCTGACGACTACCGTCCGAAGCTGACCGGATGTATTGCGTCGTCCCCGGTTGGTTTACCGAGTTTTCCTGATGCCCTGGTGGGCGCGCGGCGGCGGTGGCACCTGACGATGATTCCCACCGCCCCGGCCGGCCGAAAGCTTTTCGATCATCTTTTTCGTGGCCCGGGCCCGGGCCCGGGCCCGGAGCCCCCGCCCCGCTCCACCCGGCCGGTGCCGGCTTCCCGGCTCGGGCGGACCTCCCGAACGGGGCGGATTCCCGGCTCAGGCCGGGATGTCGGTCCGCGTCGGCGCGCCAGCGGTCGCGGGGAAGGAGCCGCCCGCGACCCGTATGGTCAGCGCGTCCCCGGGGCCGGCCTGGCCGGGGTCGCGCACGACGGATCCGTCGGCGGCTCTGCGTACCAGCGCGTATCCCCGGTCCAGGGTGGCCGCTGGTGACAGCGCGTGCAACTGGGCCGACGCGTGGGCCAGTTCCTGCTCGGCCCGCTCCAGCCGGTGGAGCACGCAGCGCCGCCCACGGAAGCGCAGCGCCTGGATGTGCTCGTCGTGACGGTCGAGCTCACGCCCGGGCGCGGCCAGCGCCGGGCGGCCGCGCAGGTCGGCCAGCCAGCGCTCCTCCCGGTCCAGGCGCTGCTCGACGGCCCGCCGGGCCCGGCCACGCAGCGTCGTCACCAGCGTGAGCTGTTCGGCCACGTCCGGGACCACCCGCTTGGCCGCGTCCGTCGGCGTGGACGCCCGCACGTCCGCGACGAAGTCGAGCAGGGGCGCGTCCTGCTCGTGACCGATCGCGGAGACCACCGGGGTGACGGCCGCGGCCACGGCCCGCACCAGCGCCTCGTCGGAGAACGGCAGCAGATCCTCCAGCGACCCGCCGCCGCGGGCGATCACGATGACGTCCACCTCGGGGATGCCGTCGAGTTCGCGCAGCGCGTCGATGATCTGCCCGACGGCCAGCGGCCCCTGCACCGCGACCTCGCGCGGGACGATCCGCACCGCGGGCCAGCGGCGGCGGGCGTTCATGACCACGTCCCGTTCGGCGGCGCTGGCCCGCCCGGTGATCAGCCCGACGGCCCGGGGCAGGAAGGGCGGCCGGCGCTTGCGGGAGGCCGCGAACAGCCCCTCGGCCGCGAGCATGCCGCGCAGCTGTTCGAGCCGGGCGAGCAGGACCCCGGTGCCGATCGGGCGGATCTCGGTGACGGCGAGCGCGAGCGTCCCCCGCGCGGGATGGAACGACGGTTTGCCGTGGACGACCACCCGGGAGCCGTCGGTGAGCGCGGCCCCGAGCGCGTCGCAGACCGCCCGCGGGCAGGTCAGCCGCAGCGACACGTCGGCTACCGGGTCACGCAGGGTGAGGAACACGGTGGCCAGGCCCGGCCGCCGCACGATCTCGGTGAGCTGGCCCTCCACCCAGACCCGGCCGAGCCGGTGGATCCACTCGCCGATCGCCCGGGCGACCGTCCGCACGGGCAGCGGCTGCTCCGGGGTGGAGGTGAGCGCCATCGGACAACGGTAACCACCGTGGTCGCGCGGGCCGTGCGGGTTTTCGGGGCGATGCACAGAACGCGGGAGCTGTCCCCCCGGGCCGCCGGCATGTGACGGTTGTCGTTCCGCCTTCCAGGCGCTGCCGGGCCGCGTAGACTCCCCGGCATGGGGCGGATCCTGTTGGCCAATCCGCGCGGGTACTGCGCTGGTGTCGACCGAGCGGTACAAACGGTCGAGAAGGCACTGGAGCTGTACGGCGCTCCCGTCTACGTGCGTAAGCAGATCGTGCACAATGCCCACGTCGTCAAGACGCTGGAGGCAAAAGGCGCGATCTTCGTGGAAGAGACCTACGAGGTCCCCACCGGGGCGACCGTGGTGTTCTCCGCCCACGGCGTCGCGCCGACCGTCCACGAGGAGGCGAGGTCCCGGGAGCTGCGAACGATCGATGCCACGTGCCCACTGGTGACCAAGGTCCACGGTGAGGCACGCCGGTTCGCCAAGGAGGACCTCGACATCCTTCTCATCGGCCACGAAGGCCACGAGGAGGTCGTCGGTACCACGGGCCAGGCGCCCGACCGCATCCACCTCGTCGACGGCGCGGAGGACGCGGCGGCGGTCAGGGTCCGTGACGAGTCCAAAGTCGCCTATCTGTCCCAGACCACCCTGTCGGTCGACGAGACCGAGGTCACCGTGCGGGCGCTGCGCGAGCGGTTCCCGCTGTTGCAGGGGCCGCCGAGCGCCGACATCTGCTACGCCACCCAGAACCGGCAGGTGGCGGTCAAGGAGATCGCCGGCCAGGTCGAGCTCATCCTGGTCGTCGGGTCGCCGAACTCGTCGAACTCGGTACGCCTGGTGGAGGTCGCCCTCGACCACGGGGTGCCCGCCGCCTATCTGGTGGACAACGCCGAGCAGGTCGACCCCGCCTGGCTCGAAGGGGTTGAGACGATCGGCGTGACCAGCGGGGCGTCCGTCCCCGAGGAACTGGTGACGGAGGTCGTCGCCTGGCTTGCCGAACGCGGCTTTGGCGACGTCCAGCAGGTGACATCGGCGGAGGAACATCTGCTGTTCGCCCTGCCGCCCGAGCTCCGTCGGGAAATCCGTGCTCGGGAGCGGGCGGCTAGCAGCAGCCTGTAAGCAGCCTGTAAGCAGTCGGTAAATAGCCGGCGAGCAGCTGGTAAGTAGTCGGTAAATAGCCGGTAGTCAGGCCGTGGCCGACCGGATGCCGGTTGTTCCGGGCGTGCCCCGCGGGTGAATCCGTGGGCACGCTCGGAACGTCTCACGCACATTCAGGCGCGTCCGTGTATCCCCGAGCGGCCGGTGACCGTGAGCCGGGCCGCCGGGCGTTTCACCGGGCGCCGGCGAGCAGCGCGACCGGATCCGCGCAGAGCAGGCCCACAGCCCGCCGTACGGCCTCCTGCTCGAAGACGCTCGCGTGGAAAGCCACCGTGACGTGCACACATCCGTGCAGTTCGGCGAACTGGAAGGTGACGTAGTCCGGCTGGCGCTGGGTCGTCGCCGACAGGTAGTAGATATCCGAGCGGCTGCCCCGCCACGGTAGTTTCTCGAAACCGCGCGGCCGTCCGAGATGATTCAGGACCAGGGACGGATGTGCCGGGAAGGGCGCCTGGTCGCTCAGCGCCGCGATGCGCCCGACCTGGGCGAAGCCGGTCAGCAGGCTCATCGTGGCCAGTGTGCGCCCGTTCGCGGTCGCGGCCTCCAGCGCGGCCGACACAGCCACCGGATCACGGGCGTCCGTCGGTTCGACATAGATACCGATCGTGAAGTTGCCATCGAGCCGGCGGCCGCTCGGAAGGAACTTCCGGTTGTCGACGACGGTGTAGAAACCGCTGGCCGCCGGCCGCATGCCCGCCGCTTCCACCGCTGCCCGGACCGCGGCGAACACCACCATCGTCCGGGTGACTCCGGACGCGTTGCGGGCTTTCCATTTACGCAGGTCGGTGAGCGCGCTCCTGGAGAGCACCCCGGAAACCACGGTGAAGTCCGGCTGCCACGGCCGGTGCCGTGTCCCGGCGGCCGGGCCGGGCGCGGCCGGGCGCGGGGTGCGCAGTGTCGCGAGTATCCGCCCGGGTTTCCGGCCGTAGTACTCGCCCAGGGCACACGCCAGGGGAAGCCGGGTGGACGGCCGGTGCAGGCTCAGCGGCGGGCGGCCTTCCGCGGCGGCCAGCAGCAGTTCGGCGCCGGTGTCGAGGACGAGCCGGGCGTCCCCGAGCGGATGGGCCAGCGACAGCGCCACCGTGTCGCGGCCGACCGCGATCCGGAAGGGGACGTCGTCGACGTGCGCGGCATACTGCCGCAGCAGTAGCTGTTCCGGCCCACCGTCGTCGGCACTGTCGTCGAGTGCTGTGATCATCCGCTCGCAGTGGCTGTCGAGTTCACGGCCCGTCACCGGGCGCCACCGATGGTAGTCATGGTCGGGCCGGCGGAACAGCCGGTGGTCGGGAGCGATCCAGGCGAGCTCCCGCACGGCTGCCCGGATCGTGTCGACATCGGGCAGGTCCAGCGGCCCGGTGACGAAGACGGAATGGGCGCCGAGCCATATCCGGTCGCGGCCGGCAACCCGCTGGGACCGTGTTCTGCCTGGCATCGTCGATTCACCTCCGGTGTGCTTGTCCGCCGTTCCGCCAGTCCGCCGTTCCGCCAGTCCGCCGTTCCGCCAGCAACGCCGCCGTCCTGTCAGAAGGAGGATACGGACCATATAGCAGTACCGTTCTGACGGGAGAACGGTGTGGCAGGTGTCGTTATGTGTTCGGTCGGCAACGGATACAGGTGCCCGTCTCCGGGCCGGGTATCCGGACGCCGACAACCCGGTCCGGAGACAAGCGGACATGCTGACAAGCGGACATGTTGGAGAGCGGACCCGTTGGAGAGTGGCCAGAGTCGGCAAGCGGACATGACACCGCGCTGCGCCACCGATGCCGTTGACATCCTATCCCGCCGGATCCGGCCGGCCGGCGCGGCGGTGATGTCCGGCCGCCGTTCATTACTGATCATTATATGTTGTTCGCGGGTGACTATATTGCTACCGTCGGGGTGGTTGTTCGGACGGCGGGGTGAGGCGGGGCCGCGCCGCGAACCCGCGCCGCGGCCGGTGTGCGCGAAGGAGATCGGTTGTGCGTCGTGGAAAGCTCTGGGAGCAGCTCAAGCTCGAGTTCTGGATGCTCGTGCAGGGAACCATCGTCAATGGCATAGGCGGGTCTTTCCTCGTCCCGCGTCCGCTCCGCTTCCTGCTCTATCGTCTCGGTGGCGTGCGGACCAGGACGATGAACATCATGCCGGGCTCCATCGTCGGTCATCGCGCGAGCTTCGGCCGTGGGACGGCGATGGCCTCCAGGTGTTTCATCGAGAATTCGGCGCGGGTCCGGATCGGCGAGCGGGTCAAGATATCACCCCAGGTCACGATCCTGACCTCCACGCACGACGTGGTCAACGGTGAGGTCAGCAGCACGGTGGTGCCCAAGCCGGTTGTCATCGACGACGACTGCTGGCTCGGCGGCAGGGTGACCGTGATGCCGGGCGTGACCATAGGTCATCACTGTGTGATCGCTACCGGTGCCCTGGTCAACAAGGACTGCAAGCCCTACGGGCTCTACGCCGGATCGCCCGCCCGCCGGGTCCGCGACATCACCCCGGAGGAGCCCGCCGCGCCGCTGGCGTCCGCTGCGGGGTCTCCCGCCGCCTCGGCACCCCAGGCCGCAGCGGTATCCCCAGCCGCAGCGGCGCTCTCCGCCGCACCCGTGCCCGCGGAGTCCTCGGCGGCGCTGGTGTCGCCGGCGGCCGGCCTCACCGCCGCACAGCCCACCGCCGCACAGCCCATCGCCGGCCGGACCCCGGCCCGGTGACCGGCCGCATGCCCGCACGCCCGCACGCCCGACCAGGTCGCACGGGCCGGGATGTGGTTCCCGTGGCGGTCCCGCCGAACCCGTCCGTAGCCGTGTCCGCTGCTCCGTAGCCATAAGCACAGCCCGCGGCGCCCGGGATGATCCGGGCTGTTCGGCCCGCGGCCCTTCTTCCCGGGCGCTTCTGGGACGTGCCTCCCACGGTTTATGGCCCGGCGGTCCCTACGGGTTCTCGTCCGCGTCAACTGTTCGCGATCAGGTTGTTCCCGTCGTTCGGGCCGCTCCTGTCGTGATGGTCGTGATGGTTGCCGGTGGAGAGCGGGCGCTTGGCCAGGACGCGCCTGGTGAGTGACCGCAGGCGCAGGGTGCTCTCGTCCGGCGGCCGCTCCGACCGGCCGGGCCGGTGCCGGACGGTGGCGGTCCGTTCATGATCATGATGCGATTCGCCGCTGGTGCTGCCTGTGCTGCCGAGGTAACGGGCGATGTCCCGGTCGTCGACCGGGCGGAGCAGCTCGAGCGGGTAGAAGCGGGCGGCCAGCCTCTGGTGCGCGGCTGTGAGCGGTCCCGCGGTGCTCACCGGTGGGCTCACCGTCGCGTGGGGGCTCACCATCGCGATCGCGGCTTCGGGCCTGCGCCAGACCACCGACAGCGACGGCAGGGTGATCACTGCTTCCGCCACCACCGCCAGCAGCCAGCCCCAGCACAGGCCGTTCACCCCGCCGAAATGGCCGCCGAGGAGGGCAAAGGCGATCTCCATGGCCGTCCCGGCGCCGACCACCCGTAAGGCGGATCCCAGCCGTCCCTGCACCCGCCGCAACGAGACGTAGTGGTCCTTTATCACCAGGGGCACCCCGGCGAGCATCATGATCCGGAATGCGCTGACGGCCACCCCGCCGGTGTAGGCGCCACCGAAGATGGTCATGACAAGGCCGGCGAAGGGCGCCGCGATCAGGAAGGTGACGACGGCTGCGGCGAGTCCCAGCGGCAGCGTCGAGCGGATCTTCGCCAGCGCGTGTTCCTCGTTCTGCCCCGACTGCGCGAACACGGCGATGGTCAGCGCGAACGGGATGATGAAGAAGAAGGACGCGGCAAGGCGCGCGGTCGTGAAATAGGCGGTGTCCGCGGCGGTCGCGGCGAGCGCGGCGAGAATGGGCAGCAGCAGGGTGGGGAGCTGTAACGCCAGGTTGAGCAGGTGGTGCCCACCGGCCTCCCCGCGCATCTCCCGCAGCTGCCGGAACCCGGCGAACCGCTGGCGGTGGGTGGCCGCGGTGCCGGTACCAGCACCGGTGCCGTCCGCTGGCCGCTCGTCCGGCCGCTCGTCCGGCTGGGGCCGGCGGAAGTAGCGGTAGCAGACCGGCAGGGACAGGGCCAGGCCGGCTACCCAGGCGAGGTAGAGATCCAGCCCGGACGTCCAGCCGATGAGCACGAACACCGGGATCAGCCCGAGTTTGACCACCGACGTGACGACGTTGCGGATGAGCTGCACGGCCCCCCGCGCCGCCGACAGCAGCGCGAAGTCCAGGGTGGAGGCCACCGCGAACAGGACGACCCCGACACAGAACAGCACGGCGGCGAACACGCTCGAGCTGACCGGACGCAACGTCTCGGACAGGAACGGGGTGACCCCGGTCCACGCCAGCGCCAGCAGGCCGGAGGTGATCCCGACAACGGTGATGGACGCCCGCATCAGCCGGAGCCGGTCCGGCTCCCGCTCGAGCAGGGGGAGCTTGGCCATCAGCAGCGTGCCCAGGCCGAGCATCCCGACGGAGCCGAGGACCGTCATCGCCGCGATGGTCGCCGACCCCACCCCGACCGCGTCGACAGTGTAGGTGCGCGCGGCCAGGGACCAGAACACCGCCCCGAGGACGGAGGTCACGATCTGTGTTCCCACCATGGACATCGCGATGGTCAGCAGGTGCGCGAGACCGGCGGGCAGCCGGCCGTGCCCGGCATCCACCGGCGGTGGGCTGCCGGCGGCCCCCGCCGCAGTGGCCGCCGTGGCGCCCGCACTGGCGGTGCCGTTCACGGTGATGTCGTTCGCGGGTGGGCCGGCGGTGGCCGTACTGTCGCGGGCCGCGACGTTCGTGGTGCTGCCGGCGTCGGTGCTGTCCCCATCGGCGCTGTTCATGCCGGCGCTGTTCATGCCGGTGTTGGCGCGGCCGTCCCATCCACCGCGCCCGTCATCACTATGGGTGACTCCGGGTGGACCGTGTCCGTCGGCGGGCAAGGGTGCGTCATGCGTGGGCACGGTAGGAGTCTGCGAGCGCGTTGGCGCAGTCGTCCCAGGTGGGCAGGCGGGTGGACGGCGTGCCGTGGCCGCCCTCCCCGACCGGCGCGTCCCCTGTGCCCCCTGTGCCCCCTCCTGTGGCCGTCCGTGTTCCCGCGGCTGTCTGTGCGCTCAGGTGACGGAGCAGGGCCGCGGCGACCGTGTGGGGGTCCGCCGGGTCGTCGACCCGTTCGGCCAGGCCGCGGTCGGCCAGCTCGCCGAGACCGGTGCCGGGGGCGACCACGACCGGACGCCCGAGCGCGATCGCCTCCATCACGGCGACCGGGTGGGCTTCGTACTCGCTGAGCAGGGCGACCACGTGCGCGCCGGCCAGCAGGTCGGTCATGCTCTGGCGTTCGGCCGGCGGGACGAAGGTGAAGCCGACCCGGTCGGCCACCCCCAGCCGGGCGGCCTGGGCCCGCAGCTCGTCCTCGTAGGGGCCGCGTCCCACCAGCACCAGCTGTGCCCGCGGCTCCTGTTCGAGCAGGGCGGGCAGCGCGGCGATCAGGTGGTGCTGGCCCTTGTACTTCTCGAAACGGCCCACCGAGACCACGGTCGGCGTGCCGGCGGCGGGCCGGATGCCGGTGGTGCTGGCGGGCTCGACGCCGTTCGGGATGACCCGCAGCCGGTCGGTGGCCACCCGCGCCAGCCGGGCGAACATCTCCTTCTCGAACTCGGCGACGCAGACCACCTGCCGGGCGCGGCGCAGCAGCGGGCCGAGGGCGCGCCACTGGGCGCCCCGCAGCCGGTGGCGCGCGGCAGACGAGTGGCCGCCGGTGTGCGGGCTGACCAGGTAGGGCGTGCGGGCCGCGAGCGCGGCGGTCATGGCGATGACCGGGACGGCGGTGTGCGCCCCCTGGCAGTGCACGAGGTCGTAGTAGCCGCCGCCGACCGCCGCGCGGATGCGTGGAGCGACGTAGTAGTCGCGCTCGCGCGGCCAGGCGGGCACCCGCCGCACCCGGATCCCCTCGACCACTTCGACGGGGGGCCGGCTGCCGTCGCGGTCGGTGGTCAGGATGTCCACCCGCAGGCCGGGCATGGTGTTCAGCCGTCGGGCCGTCTCGTAGACATGCGTCTCGATCCCTCCCATGTCGGGAAAGAACCGAGGGGTGACCTGGAGCACGCGAAGTCGTCCGGGCACGGTTATTGCTCCCTCGAGGTGGCGAACGCGGAGGTCAGGGCACGACACATCGGCACTGGGCTACGGCTGTGAGGTCTGCGGTGGTTGCGGTGGTGCGGCCGGGATGTGGCCGGGGCGCCACGGTAAATACCGTAAGTCATGGAATGGTTATCGATTGTACGATTTTTTCGCCGGCGAGCAGGTGGATCGTGGTCGGGGCGGGAACGGCCGCGTTCCCCACGGCCACGTCGGTCCTGTCTTTGCCCGCTGCCAGCGGCAGCCGCCAGCGCCGGCCCGCGCTGTTGACCACCTCCAGTGTGAGATCGCCGTTGTCGCCGTCGGCCCGGGTGACGGTGACCTCCAGGCCCGACTGGGTCCGGGTGGCGCCGAGCGCTGTCACCGGCGCGTTCATGGTCGTGTCGTCCGACCACCACGACAGGCCGACCGCCACGGCGATGATCAGTACTGGGACGGACGTCAGCAGCACGGCCCGGCGGGGCCCCGTCCGCCAGCCCCCGGACGTCCAGGAGGCCGGCTTCCAGGGCTCCGCCGCTCGGGGCAGGAAGGTACGGATCCGGGCCGCGACGGTGGCCGGCCGCAGGCCGCCGGCGGCGGCGAGGGCCACCGCCACGGCGCCGAAGAGCAGGTCGTAGGCGAGCGGGTTGTCGGCGAGCCCGACCACGGCCACCAGCAGCGAGCCGACCATCAGCCCGGTGACGGTGAGCAGCAGCAGCGCGGCGATGCTCGCCGGGGGATCCACCTGGGAGGTGGCCGGGGAGCCCGCCCGGGAAGCGTCCGCCGCGCGGTCGTGCCCGCGGGGGCTGCCGCGGCCGCTGCCGGCTTCCGCGCTCCGGGCGAGAACCGCGTGCAGGCCGGCGACACCGAGAACGATGATCGCGGTTCCGAGGACGGCCTGCGCGACGGTTGTGACGGCGTTCACCGGGCACCTCCGACGGACCGTGATCCCGTTGCCGGCGGAGCTGCTGCCGGCGCTGCCGGCACTGCCGTTGCCGGTGTCGCCGGGGCCGCCGGTGACCAGAGGGCGGTGACGTCGTATATCTTCACCGGCCCGTTGTCATAGACCTTCACCGAGCCCGGCTGGGTGTCGAACTTCGCCAGCATCGCCGCTGTCAGCCGGGTGCCCTCCGGCGCCTCGCCGTTCTCCGCGTAGAACGTCTCGTGCGGGAGGCCGTCGGCGAGCCGGGTGTCGACGATGACGTACTGGATGCGGCCGGCCGTCATGACCGCGCGTTCGTAGTCCCCGAAGGTGCTGCCGAAGTAGAGCGGCGCGCCGCTCGCCCCACTGCCCAGGCTGGTGACGAGCCACTGGCGGCCGACGCTCATCAGCCGGACCCCGGTCTCACGGTCGCCGACGATCCGGCTGCCCGCCGGCAGCGCGGTGTTCGCCCAGTTGGTGGCGGCGACCACGTACGGGTCGATGGAGCGCCCGTCGGCGATCACCAGGTAGGGCCCGGGCATCCGTGACCAGTCCGCGCCCGAGCCCAGAACCGTCCCACCGATGAACACGAAGACCGCGAACGCGGCGGTGAGCCGTACCCGGAACGCCTGCCTGGTCGCGCGGCGGGTCGCCAGGTAGCTGGTGACGGTGAGGCCGAGCACGGCGGCGATGCCGAGGTAGACGAAGGTGGACAGGCGGGTGGACAGCTCGGCCGTGCGCGGCGCGACGGTGCCGATCACCGTCAGCGGGAACGCCAGGTGCATCAGCCGCAGCAGCCGGTACAGCGTCGCGTGCCGGCTGTCGGTGTCCGGCCGGAACCTGAACGGGCCGATCGGGATGACCGACACCGACCACAGCAGGGTCGAGCCGAGCAGCGCGACGATCTGCCAGGCCGGGGTGGGCGTGCCGGCCGAGTCGGTGAACATCTTGCGGCTCTTGGCCTGGCCGCTGGCGACGTTGCCGGCCTGGTGGAAGCTC
Source organism: Protofrankia sp. CiP1_Cm_nod1 (assembly GCF_920888515.1). Classification (GTDB taxonomy): domain Bacteria; phylum Actinomycetota; class Actinomycetes; order Frankiales; family Frankiaceae; genus Protofrankia. Next base: position 19,175 of record NZ_CAKKTM010000067.1, read on the forward strand.
TCCGAGAGGATGGGGCCGAGGTAGTCACCAAGCATCGAGACGTTGACCAGTGCCCAGCCGGCGGCCGCCACCAGCCCGACCAGGGTGACACGGGCGAGCGCCCCGCCGTCCGCGCGGTCCCGGCGGGCGAACGCGCACAGCGTCCACCCGGCGAACAGCCCCACGGTGATCCAGCTTGTGATGTGGTGGGTCAGCGACAGCGCGATCCACGTCATCACGATCAGCACGCCCGCGGTGGCCCGCCCGTACCGGTCGCGGTCGACGACGACCAGCAGGAGCAGCACGGTCAGGGCGATGGCCAGGGTCTGGTAGGCGAACTGCGCGTTGAAGAAGAAGAACTGCGGGCTGCAGGCGTAGATCGCCACCCCGGCACCGGCCGCGTAGGCGGACCGGCTCACGCGTTCGATCAGCAGGAACAGGCCGTACACCAGCAGGACGCGGGCCAGCAGGACGACGCCGGTCACGGCCACCTGGTCCGGCACGCCGAGCAGCTGGACGACGGCGTTGGTCAGCAGCTCCAGCCCCGGGAAGCGGGGGCTGACCGGCAGGCCCGGATGCGAGGTGAAGACGCCGCCGGTCGCCTGCAGATCGAGCAGGGTGCGCAGGTGCAGCAGCTCGTCGAACTCGCGGACGGCGGAGATCTGGGTCAGCTCGAAACAGAAGTACAGGCCGACGCCGAGCAGCACCGACACCCGCAGCCGTTCCCGGCGGGAGGTGTCCGTCCGCAGCAGGCGGGTCACGCCGGCGACGAAGACCGTGATCAGCCCGGGCCAGAGCAGCGCGGTGCCCACGTCCGGATGCCCACGGCGCCCGAGCAGGTAGGACACGGCGACCAGCAGCACCCCGGCGGCCATGACGGTCGCGACGGCGCGGGACCGGTCGGGGCCGGTCGGAGCATGACCAGCCGGGCCCGCGATGACGGGCTGTGCGGCCGGATACCCGTCGGCGACGGGGACACCGCCCGGCCGCCCGCCGGCCGGGCCGTCCCAGGACGCCGGCGCCCTCCGCCACGGCCACCAGGACCGTGACCGCCAGGACCGCGGCCGCCACGGCCACCAGGACCGCGGCCGCCAGGACCGCCACGGCCGCTGGTCCGGTAACGGCCCGCGGCCCGCGTCGGTGTCGCCGACCGGCTCGGCGGCCGGCCCGGTGACCGGCTCGAGGAGATCCGCCACCGGATCGCGCGTGACCACGATCGTGTCGGGGTCGGCAGGCGCGTCCGGTAACCGCGCGCTTTCCTTCATCCGGTTGTTCACCCGGTCGTTCACCCGGTCATTGTCGGGTGCGCCGGGTCTCGCGCGAGCGACGGATCCGACGGCGCGTCCGGGCACGGGCTTCGTGAGGACGATGGTGTCGGTGCGTTCCCGCAGCCCGCCTCCGGCCGTCGGCACGGCGTTGTCAGCTGGGCTGATGCGGGTCGTGTCGTCGTTGGCCGCGCCGTCCGCGCTGGGCGCCCGGGATCTGGTGGGCCGGGTTTCGGTGGGCCGGGATTCAGCAGGCATGGGCCAGGTCCCGGTAAACGGCTTCTATGCGTGGCACCACTTCGCCGGCGGTGAAGCTCGCGGCACGGTCGCGGGCGCGCCGGCCGAGCCGCTGCCGCAGGGACGGGTCGGCGAGCAGCAGGTTCATCGCCGCTGCCAGGGCCACCGGATCCGACGGCGGGACGAGGACACCGTCCTCCCCGTCCCGGACCATGTCCGCGATGCCGCCCATCCCGGTCGTGACGACCGGGACGCCGGCGGCCATCGCCTCCAGCACCACGGTGGGGCAGGGATCCGGCCAGATGGACGGGACGACGGCGAACGCGGCTCCGGCGAACGCCTGCATGATCTTTTCGTGGTCCCATGGCTCGGCCACGACGGCCCCGGCCGGCAGCTGGTCCGGCAGGTGGGGGGTGCGGCGGCCGACCATCAGCAGTGGCGGGCGGTCGGCGGGCAGCCGGGCGTAGGCGTCCAGCAGGATGCCGACGCCCTTGTCCCGGCTGAGATCACCGACGTACAGCAGGTAGCCGCCCGCGGTCATACCACCGGGGACGGTGTGTGACCTGGTGTCCAGCAGCTCGTCCGGGATGAAGTTCGGGATGACCTCGAAGGGTATGCCGCCGGTGGCAAGGGCGCTGTGCCGGGCGACCGCCGAGCTCACCGCGATGATCTTTTTCAGGGCCAGCCGGCGCAGGGCGCGGCCGCCCTGGTTGCCGGCGGCCGTGGCGAGGCCGACCGGCCCGCCGTAGTGGTCGTGGGCGCAGCGGACGCACCGCCGCGGCGACGGGCCGGCGCACACCTGCTGGCCGAGGTACATGAAGCGCTTGGTGGCGCAGACATGGCTGTAGTCGTGCAGGGTGAGCACCATCGGCGCGCGGGTCGTCAGGCGCAGCGGCGTGAGGCTGTTGACGATCCAGTTGTGCGCGTGGATGACGTCGGGACGCTCCTCGACGATGACGCGCCGCAGTGCCCGGGTCACCGCCGGGTCCGGCAGCGGCGGCGCGTAGAGCCGGTCCCCCTCCCCGTACAGGAAGGGCAGCGACGCGGTGACCGGCCGGACGGTCCGGATACGCATCCCGTCCCGGGTCGTCGTCCCCGATTTGTCACCGAAGGTGACTACGGTCACCTCGTGACGGTCGGCCAGGCGCCGGCCGAGGTTGTGGACGTGCCGTTCCTCGCCACCGACGATCGGCGGGAAGAACTGGGCCAGCAGAAGAATCTTCACGAGGCGGGACCTCCGGCCGGGCGCGCCTGGCCGCCCCTGCCGTCGGCCCTGTCGCGGCGGGCGGCGACGGGCAGCAGCAGGCGGCCGTGCAGATATCCGGCGGCCGTGAGCGCGGCCCCCGAGACGATGCTCACGGCGCCGCGGCGCCGGCCGGGGGTGCGCATCTCGCGCCAGACGGCGCGGGGGAGCGTCCGGGACACATAGGTGCGTTCCGTGGCCAGGGCGGCCGTGCTGCCGACCCGCTCCGAAATGAGCGCTTTCGACCGTCCCTCGGCATAGCAGCGCCTGCGGAAGTAGGTGAAGGAAGCCCGCGCCGGCGTGACACGGTGGTGCACCCTCGCGCGCGGCTCGTAGAGGATGGTCGCCTGGGGGTCGGCCTGCCGCAGCCGGATGCCGAACTCGGTCTCCTCGCACCCCAGCGGGGTGGACCCGATCCGGCCGATGCCGTCGCTGAAGCCACCGACCCGCTCGAAGACGCTCCGGCGGAAGGACATCGCCGCGCCGATGGGATTGCGGACCGGCTGGGCGGAGGTGGGCAGGCCCTCGTAGCTGCAGCCGACCACCCAGTCGAACTCGGGAGGGAACCACGCCGGCCGCCCCGAGGCCGGCCAGGTCGGCACGGCGGCACCGCCCACGCCCTGCACGGTCGGTTCCGCGTACGGGGCCAGCAGGTGCTCGAGCCAGTCGGGCGCGCCCTGGGCGTCGTCGTCGAGGAACACCACGATGTCACCGCGAGCGGCCCGCACGCCGGTGTTACGGGCCGCGGACAGGCCCCGGGCACCGGTGTTCGCGAGCACCGTCACCCCGTCGAAGGTGGCCCGGGCGCGGGCGAGCAGGGCGTCGTTGTGGTCGACGACCAGGATGATCTCGTCTGCCGCCGTCCGCTGGTGGCGGACGCTCGCGATGGCGGCGACCAGGTCGTCCCAGCGCTCGAGGGTGTAGGCGCAGATCACCACGGACGCGGCCGGCGTCACCGTGGGCCGCGCCGCCGTGGCGGGCCGCGGCATGACGATCGTGGAGGGAGGGGCCTGCGCGGGGATCAGCGAGGCCGGCGCGGCAGCCGTCGCGCCGGCCGCCGCGTGGGAGGGGCCGAGGGCCGGACGGGAGTCGTCGGTTCCGCCCGGGGCGGTGCCGGTGGATGCCGTCACGCGCATTCCGCCTCGGAGCTGGCCACACCCAGCGCGCCCACACTGCCCACGCTCGCGTCGGCTTCGGGAACCTCCAGGCGGACGCCTTCCGGGGTTTCGCCGCGTGCCTGCCAGGGCCGCAGGACGGTCAGGCTCGGGCCGACCGCGGCCGCTGCGGACCAGCGCGGTACCAGCCTCCGCCGCCGGCCACGCGAGCCACGGGACTCGGCCAGAATGGTGCGCAGGACCCGCAGGCCGTCGGAAAAGGCGTTGAGGTTGCTGACTCCGTGAATACGGGGATGTTCGAAGCTCGGTATTTCCACCACGCGCAGACCGGCCCGGGCCACCCGCATGTTGATAACGGTCTCGACCTCGAAGCCGTCCCCCCATTCATAGACTTCGGAACGATCGCCCGGCTCCAGGTTGAGGGCGGGCAGGCAGTGCCGCCAGAACGCGTTGTAGCCGTAGCAGAGGTCCGAGTACCGGCAGCCCAGGAAAATGTTGACGAGGCCGCTGAGGAAAGCGTTGCCGGTCCGCCGCAGCCGGGTGATGTCGCTGCTGCCGCCACCGTTGATGAAGCGGGATCCCTTTGCGAAGTCCGCGCCGGCGGTGAGGGCCCGGACGAATTCGCCGATCTCCGCGGGGTCGGCCGAGCCGTCGGCGTCGAGCATGACGAGGATGTCACCGGTGGCCGCGGCGAAACCACATGCGAGCGCGTTTCCCTTGCCGCGGCGGGTCTGGCCGACAACTATGATGTCAGGACGCAGTGACCGTGCGACCGCGACCGTGTCGTCGGTCGACCGACCGTCGACGAGGACGATTTCGGCATCAGCGGGCAGGTTTTTGAAGACGTGCGGAAGGTTGCGTGCCTCGTTGAGCGTCGGAATAATGACGCTGACAGTCGGAATTTTGATGGTCGTCGGTAGGTCCGAGCGTCCGGACACCTGTCCCCCCATACGCTGGATGTCGGGATGCACCGTGGGTCAGGCGGACCCGAGCCGATGCGGTGCCCCCGGTTCTCTGTCGGCTTTCCCTGCGGTGGTCGCCGTTTCAGTGGTTTGACCCGGCGCTTCCTGACGGTGTGCCACGCCTGGCGGCGTACTTGGCTGTCGTCACATGCCCCCCCGGGCGCAGGACCGGCAGCCGTCATCACCTGTCTATTGCGTCATCTCCTGCCGTTGGACGTCCGTGATCTTCTGGTCGGCCAAAGGTGTCACGATCAGTGTTCCGCGAGCAGACGGCAGCCGCAAGGACTGTTGGCCGCGGGATCGTCGAGACACCCATGATCCAATTGGTTGATGATGATCCAATTGATTGACGAGAGTTCGCGGTCAAAAATTTAGCATCGCCCGCGGAGGCGGTCCCGGCCGGGCGGTGCGCTCAAATATTGTTTGCACGTTGTTTACAGTTTGTTCATTTTATGCGATCAGAAGCTCTGGCGATGAATCGCGATCCGCTGAAATCGTGACGCTGATATTGCTCAGCGTAGTTTTGATAACCAAGAGTAATGCAATGTTTGCACGGAGTTCTGATCGGGCAGGGCTCCGGGTGAGGGCTCGGAGCCGCCCTGGGCGTCGCCGGCCCGGATGTCCGCACAAATTCCCTCGCATCCGTGTGCCCGGCGTCCGAACGACGACAATGTGTTTTCCCGATCTTACATTCTGGTTCGTTGTTGAATTCTTGTGATCTTGTGATGAATTTCACCGTTGCCCGCGGGATCCCCTGCGGCCCGGGCCGGTCGGCCGTCTGAGCGACGCGCTCCTATGGCTCCTGCCGGCAGGACAATTATTATGCTGTTTTTTTGCGACCTGGGCGGTCCGGGAAGCCGGGAGTTCCGGCCGGCCCAGGGCCGGTGGATCTTCGTATCGCGCGGGGCGCTGCCCGGGCGTCCGACACCCGTCGGGCCCGGCCCGGCTAAGGACGCGGGCGGATCCGCGAGAAGGCGGGGCACGGGCAGCGTCCGCAGTCCGACCCGGGGCGGTAATGTCGGTGATCGACACGAGAATGACCACAGCGGCAGGTTGCCCACCATTGGGCCAGGCCGCCCCTGGCGGATCTTCGAGCGCGCGGGCAGCCGTCTGCGCCGGCCAGCGCCCAGCGGTGCCGGCACCGGTGTTCCCCCAGCTCGCGGTGTGCGTCTACGAGCACACTGAAAACGGTACCGGATATCCGTCCGGTACCGTTCCGGCGAGCCCGCTAGGCGGTCGGCCGGCGGCGATTCCCGGGTGGCCTGAGGTTTCGTTCGTGTATGTGCCGGGTAACCCGTGCGCGTCGCGCGCGGACCGCGGCGATGAGGACAACGACCGCGAAACCCAGCAGCAGGACAGGAGCTCGCAGAATCAGGTCGGATCCGATATTGATCGCCTTGCTCTTCAGCCCGCCGCCGCTGTCGCCCGACGACCGGGTGAATCCGACGCCAACGGCGATCAGCGCGTAGACCAGTGGCGGCGCGATGACGATCCCGAGGAGGTCGTCGGCGTGCACCCGGGTGGCGGCGAGGATGCAGCCGGCGATGAACAGGACGCCGAAGGCGACGCCCGGGGAGCCGGACAGCGCCACGTCGATGGCTGCGCCGACCGCCCCGGCCAGGGTGAGCAGGAGGGCCGCGCCGAGCGCGGTCAGGCCGCGCCGGCTGCCCATCACCACGGTGGGCGCCTCGTCGCCGCGTCGGCCCTGGGTGCGCCCGCGTCGAGCGGTTGGTGGGCCGGCACCTCTGGCGCGGCCGGACGGACCGGTCGACGGACGACGAGGTGGCGAGTTCACTTGGGCAAGGTACCGCCCGGCGTTGCCCCAGGTGTCACCGGCGAGTGTCATCTCCGCGCGGGACAGTTGAAAGCATCACTTTCGGTATTGACGTTAAAACGTTTGGCGACTCCCGGTGCTCCTCGACGAGATCATCCAGATGTACCGCCGGCCGTGCCCGCAAGTTCGGTCGCGGACAGTGCGCGTACGCCGGTTTTCACCGGCGACGGTGCCGCCAGTACGTCTTCCACCACCTCCATGGCGGCGAGCCTGCGTGCCGGCACCAGCACCCGGCTCTCCAGGGAGCCCACCGCCGTGTTGAAATCGGTCACCGTCCGGCTGAGCGAGCGGCCGAGCCTGTCCACATGCTCGCCGAGGGTGCCGAGGCGGGTGTAAAGATCCCTGCCCAGTTCGAAGATCTCCCTGGTCCGGCTGGTGAGCGCCTCCTGGGTCCACGCGTGGGCGACCGTACGCAGCATCGCGATCAGCGTGGTCGGGGTCGCGATGACGACCTTTTTCGCGGCGGCGTGCTCCAGCAGCGTCGGGTCCTTCTCCAGTGCCGGCGCGAGGAACGCCTCGGCGGGCACGAACAGCACGACGAACTCCGGGCTGGCGGGCAGGTGCCGCCAGTACGCCTTGGCGCCGAGCGAGTCCACGTGCGTCCGCAGGTGCCGGGCGTGCGCGGCCAGCCGCTCGTCCCGGGCCCGTTCGTCGCGGGCCTCGGCGGCCTCGAGAAAGGCCAGCAACGGCACCTTGGCGTCCACGACGATGTTCCTGCCGCCCGCGAGATGGACGACCATGTCCGGCCGCCGCACGCCGTCCTCGGTGCTGGTGACCGGCTGCTCGGTGAAGTCGCACCGGGCGAGCATCCCGGCGACCTCGACCACCCGGCGCAGCTGCATCTCCCCCCAGGCGCCGCGGGCCTGCGGCTTGCGCAGCGCCGTGACCAGCGCCGCCGTCTCGGCCCGCAGGCCCTCGGAAGCCTGTTGGACGCCCCGGACCTGCTCGACGAGGCCCGCGTACGCCTCCACCCGCGAGATCTCCAGCTCCGCGAGGCGCTGCTCCATCCGGCCCAGCGTCTCGCGCAGAGGGCCGACGAGGTGCTCGACCGCGGCCCGCCGCTGCTCCAGGTCGCCGGTGGCGTGGGCGCCGGCCTCCTGCAGCCGGGCCGTGGCGAGCTCCAGGAACTGCCGGCTCGCGCCCTCCAGCGCCTGCGCGGACAACGCCTGGAACGCCTCGCCGAGACGCTGCTGGCTGCGCTCGACCAGGCTCACCCGCTCGGCCGCGGACCGCCGCTCGTGGTCGAGCGCGCTGCGCATCCCCGCGAGGTCGACCTCGGCCAGCGCGGCCCGCTCCAGCGCGGCGTGCTCGGCCCGGCGCAGCGCCTCCAGCTCGCGGGCTGTCCGGCTG
>NZ_CAKKTM010000068.1 GCF_920888515.1 Protofrankia sp. CiP1_Cm_nod1
GTGCTCGGCCCGGCGCAGCGCCTCCAGCTCGCGGGCTGTCCGGCTGTGCTCGGCCACGAGGGCGTCGAGCCGGGCGTCGCCGGCCCGGCGGCCGCCCGCGAAGCCGCCCCCGGCCCCCAGCAGCAGCCCGACGAGAAAGAGCAGCATGGTCGTGGCGTCCATGGTGCACAGGCAATCACGGACGTCCGACACTTTTCCGGAGGAACCGCCGGCAGCGCCCCGGCCACCTGACGACGACCGGCTCACCGGAGGCCGCCGACGGGCCCGGAGAGTGCCCCCGGCCGGGTGCGCGCAGCTCCTGGCCGACCGCGGCCAGCGCGGTCAAGGTGGCCCGCTCAGGCGCCCGCCGCGGCGCCGGGAACGAGCGGATGCACCCGGAAGCTGCCACAGAAAGTGACAGACTGTGGCAGATCGAGGCTGTGGGTGTCACCCGGCGGGGTCACCCGCAGACCGGTGTAGGACGGGCAGGCCGTCTGGTTCCCGGACGGGACGACCGTCCACTCGACACCGGCGGAGGCGCTGCCGTTCGGCTCCAGCACGACACGCCGCTGCTCGGTCACCGGGAAGATGGAGCCGATGGTGCTGCGGGCGGCGTCCGCGGCGTCCCGGCCCGTGGCGTCCCGGGCGGCCACCCCCGGATAGCCGGTGAGGGCACAGGCGTCGCGCGTCCCGTTCGTGAACACGATCACCAGGCCCTGGTGGCCCATGCCGCTGCCGCCGGGCGGCGGGGCGGTCGACAACTGCAGGTCCGCGGCGGTGCAGCGGCCCGGGACGGCGCTCACGCCGGCGCCTCCGGTGCCACCGGTACCGGTACCGGCGCGGGTACCGGTACCGGTACCCGCGGCCACCGGCGCGTTCGCCGGCGCCGTGCCCCCGGCCCCCGGCGGGAGGGACGGGCCCACCCCGGCGGCTCCTGGACCCGCGCCGTCCGCGCCGGCGCAGGCCGCGCACGCCACCGCGGCCGCGAGGACGGCCAACGCCCGCGCGGCCGCTCTCCCGGCCCCGCCACCCCCGCCGGCTCCACCGGTCCTACCGGCTCCACCGGTCCTACCGGCTCCACCGGTCCTACCGGCCAGGCCGGCCCTGCCGTCCTCACAGGCACCGTAGGTCTTGTGGGCCCCACCTCTGCCGCTCTCACCCAGGACGAGTTTCATGGGCCTCACCCTCCCGCCATGCCACCAGCGGCTACACCTCCTCGATGTTGCCCTCCGGCGGCACGGGATGGAAGCCGGCGGCACGCAACGGCACAGGACGGGCGGCGGGTTCCGGGCCCGGCGGGCGCGGCCCTGTTCGGTGCGGCGGCCCGTGGCCGATGGCCACCGGCGGCCGGCGGCCGGCAGGCGACGCGGCCGGCACCGTAGACTGCGGCCCCATGGGCCTGTCGATCGGGATCGTCGGACTACCCAACGTCGGCAAGTCGACCTTGTTCAACGCGCTGACCCGCAACGACGTGCTGGCCGCGAACTACCCGTTCGCCACCATCGAGCCGAATGTCGGCGTCGTCGGGGTTCCCGACCCCCGGCTCGACCGGCTCGCCGAGGTCTTCCACAGCGCCCGCACGGTGCCGGCGACGGTGAGCTTCGTCGACATCGCCGGCCTGGTCCGCGGCGCCTCCGAGGGGCAGGGGCTCGGCAACAGGTTCCTGGCCAACATCCGCGAGTCGGACGTGGTCTGCCAGGTCGTCCGGGTCTTCTCCGACCCGGACGTCGTCCACGTGGACGGCCGGGTCGACCCCGCCGACGACATCGCCACCATCAACACCGAGCTCGTCCTCGCCGACCTGCAGACCATCGACGCGCGCCTGCCCAGACTGGAGAAGGAAGCCCGGGCCGACAAGGGCAAGCAGGGCCTGCTCGCCGCCATGAAGCACGCCCGCGAGGTGCTCGACGCCGGCCGCACCCTCTCGTCCGAACCGGGTGTGGACACGGCGGCGCTGCGGGAGCTGTTCCTGCTGACGGCCAAGCCGTTCCTGTACGTGTTCAACGTCGACGAGGACGCCCTCGCTGACGAGGGCCGGCGCAAGGAGCTCGCCGCGCTGGTCGCCCCCGCCGACGCGGTGGTGCTGTGCGCGAAGGTCGAGGCCGAGCTCACCGAGCTCCCCGACGAGGACGCCGCCGAGCTGCTGGCCTCCCTCGGGCAGTCCGAGAGCGGCCTGGCGCAGCTGGCCCGGACCGGCTTCCACACGCTGGGCCTGCAGACCTACCTGACAGCCGGGCCGAAGGAGGCGCGGGCCTGGACGATCAAGGCCGGCGCGACCGCACCGGAGGCCGCGGGCGTCATCCACACCGACTTCCAGCGCGGCTTCATCAAGGCCGAGGTGGTCTCCTTCGACGACCTGACGGCGGCGGGCTCGATGGCCGCCGCCCGCGCCGCCGGCCGCGTCCGCGTCGAGGGCAAGGACTACGTCATGGCCGACGGCGACGTTGTCGAGTTCCGTTTCAACGTGTAGCCCCGCCTCCGCCGGTCAGTGGCGGATCAGCCGTTTCCGGTCGGCGCCCCAGACGTCCCAGGCGGATTTCCGGTTGCCGGTGATGTCGTTGTCCTCGAAGCGCCCGGCACCGTTGTCGTAGACGAACACGCCGTGTTCCTGGGAGTTGGTGATGCGGTTGCGGCGGACCGTCGGGTTCCCGCCGGACTCCACAGCGATGTTGGACCGGGTGTTGCCGGTGATGTCGTTGTCCTCGAACAGCCCGGCGCCGTTGTCGTAGACGTGCACGCCGGCGTTCTGGGAGCTGGTGATGCGGTTGCCACGGACCGTCGGGTTCCCGCCCGACGCCACGGTGACGTTGGGCCAGGTGTTGCCGGTGATGTCGTTGTCCTCGAACAGCCCGGCGCCGTTGTCGTGGACGAACACGCCGCTTCGCCGGGAACTGGTGATGCGGTTGCGGCGGACCGTCGGGTTCCCGCCGGACTCCACGGTGATGTTGGACCGGGCGTTGCCGGTGATGTCGTTGTCCTCGAACAGCCCGGCGCCGTTGTCGTGGACGAAGACGCCGCTTCGCTGGGAGTTGGCGATGCGGTTGCCGCGCACTCTCGGATTCCCGCCCGAGGCCACCACGATGTTGGACCGGACGTTGTCGGTGATGTCGTTGTCCTCGAACAGCCCGGCGCCCTTGCCGTGGACGTGCACGCCGCGGCCGGACACGTAGTGGACACGGCAGCGGTGGACGTGGGGGTCGGCGTCGCCGTGGACGGCCACGCCGGCGGACGCGCTCCCGCTGATGTCGCAGCCGTCCAGGACGAGCCGGCCGGTGCGGATGTCGACCACCGGCGCCTCGCCCGGCTGCCCGGTCGCCCGCAGCGTCAGCCCGCGCACCGACCCGTTCGCCGCGGTGAACACCACCACGCTGCCCGCGCCGGCCACCACGGTGATCTCCTCGACCGGCCCGTCCCCGACGATCTCCAGCGGCTTGTCGAGGATGAGCGGCCCGGGGTAGAGCCCGGGGCGGATCACGATCCGGTCGCCGGGCCGGGCGGCGCGGACCGCCGCGTCCACGGTGGAGAAGTCCCCCCGGCCCAGCGCGTCGACCACGTGTACCTCTACCGGGTGCGCCCGCACCGGACGCCCGGCGCGGTGACCCGCCGCGCCGTCGCCGGGCGTGCCGGGGAAGCTCCTCCCGGGCGCCGGCGCGCCTACGGCGAGCGCGTCGCGGATGCGGCGGGCCAGCACGGCTGTCGCCCGGCGGCTGCCCGGGCTCGACAGGTCGTGGAAGCGGCGTTCCCGCCAGTCGGTGTACTGCCGGGCGGCCAGCGCGGTGAGCAGGGCGTCGCCGGCGGCCCGTCCCGGTGTTTCCAGCTCCGGGACGCTGATCCAGTACACCGGTAGGATCAGGTCGGTACGGTCGAGCTGGCGTTCCCGGTCGACGAAACGGGCCAGCTCCCGCTGGCACTGCGGGCTGGCCACGAACGCCGGGGTCACGATCGGTATGAAGAACGTGACCGCGTCCAGGGAGCGGTTGATTCGTTCCTCCCAGGCCTGGCCCCAGGCGATGTCGTCCCGGTCCTGGAAGATCTGTAGCTCGCGGCGCCCGGTCTGCGCGCGCAGCTCGCCCTCGAGCCGCCGCCGGAACGCTGTGATCAGGCCGCTGTCGTGCTCGTCGTCGTCGTGTGCGTAGCTCAGGAAGGCCGCTGGCTCACCATCCGATCGACCCGCCACCCGTGCTCCCCGACAGTTCTCCGGCCAACGATTCAACAACTCATTGTGTACTCTATGTGATCATTACTGGACGGAGGGTAGTTGATTGCGGGTGGGGCAGGTCATGTGCCGGCGTCGCTCGGGTCCGCGATGCCGTGCTGGCGCAGGATGTCGGAGATCCGGGACGCCAGGGCGATGTCGAGGTCGGTGACACCCCCTTGTGAGTGGGTCCAGACTGTGAAGATCGTCATTCCGGGCACCTGATCAATAACGGGGTGATGGTTCATCTCGTTCGCGACAGTCGAGATCTTCCTGACCGCCTCGCTGGCGGTCTCCTCGTCCATGGCGACCCTGCGGACGATCGTCGATGTGTCGCCGCTCCACCCCGGCAGCGCGCTAAGGGCGTCGGCCACGCGGTGTGCGTCCAGCTTGGTGGGCATGGAGGAACCTCCGTCTGGTCCGGCCGGGCGGCCGTCGGATGGTGGCCGCCCGTGCCGTGCGTCCGCTGTGTCTGCTGTGCGTCCTCTTCGTGGCAGGCAGAGCCTGCTCGTTACGGAGCCCGCTCGTTACAGTGTCGTTCGTTATGAAGTCGTCCGGCATCCCGCGCGTGGTGGTGGCAGCGGCACTTGTTGATGTTCAGGGGCGGGTGCTGGCATGCTGTAGGCGAGGTCCGTCCGCGCTCGCCGGCGGCTGGGAGTTCCCCGGCGGCAAGGTCGAGCCCGGTGAGGACGAGGCCGCCGCTCTCGTCCGCGAGTGCCGGGAGGAGCTCGGGGTCGACATCGAGGTCGGCGCGCTCCTCGGCGAGGTGCCACTGCCGGCGGACGGCTGGGTGCTGCGGGTGCGTTTCGGGCGGATCGTCACGGGCGAGCCCAGGCTGATCACGCATTCGGCGCACCGCTGGCTCGCGCGGGACGAGCTCGACGACGTCCCCTGGCTGGCCCCGGACGCGCCGCTCATCGAAGATCTTCGCCGGCGCCTGGGCGCGACGTCGCCGGACACCCGGTCCGGCATCTGACCCGGCTTCGGTGCCTGGTCCGGTGCCTGCCTGGTCCGGTGTCTGGCTGGTCCGGTGTCTGGCTGGTCCGGTGTCTGGCTGGTCCGGTGTCTGGCTGGTCCGGCATCGGATCCGGCATCTGGCCGGGGCCCTGTCCGGGCCGGCGCTGGGCCGGCGGCGGGCTGCTAAAGTCAACGGATAGTTTCGATGATTACACTTTCTGTTGCCATCGACCGTCAGGTCGCCGGTATCCGTACCATGATGGTGGACACTCGCGGGCCGGGTCCGGATACGACGGTCTTCCAGACGCTCCCGCCTGGCGCGCGGCGTGTCCCGTCAGGTAGGACGGTGCGTCCCACCTGACGGGTCGGCGCGACCGCTGGCCGGCATCACCGTTGTCCGGCATCACTAGTCCAGGGGCGGCCGCCCCACGTCCCCACCGGAGCCTGTCACCGTGTCTGTCCGTGCCGATCTGCGTAATGTTGCGATCATCGCCCATGTCGACCACGGCAAGACGACGCTCGTCGACGCGATGCTGCGGCAGTCCGGTGCCTTCGGCGAGCACTCCGAGGCCACCGACCGGGTGATGGACTCGATGGACCTCGAGCGCGAGAAGGGCATCACGATCCTCGCCAAGAACACCGCGGTCCAGTACGGCGACGTCACGATCAACATCGTGGACACGCCGGGCCACGCGGACTTCGGCGGCGAGGTCGAACGCGGCCTGTCCATGGTGGACGGGGTCGTGCTGCTCGTCGACGCGAGCGAGGGGCCGCTGCCGCAGACCCGGTTCGTCCTGCGCAAGGCGCTGGAGGCCCGGCAGCCGGTCATCCTGGTCATCAACAAGGTGGACCGCTCCGACGCCCGGATCGCGGAGGTCGTCGACGCCACCTACGAGCTCTTCCTCGACCTGGACGCGGACGAGACCCAGATCGACTTCCCGATCGTCTACTGCAACGCCAAGGCCGGCCGGGCCTCGCTCGACCGCCCCGCCGACGGCGGCAACCCCGACTCGCCCGACCTCAAGCCGTTGTTCGACGTGCTGTTGACCACCATCCCGGCGCCGGTCTACGACCCCGAGGCGCCCCTGCAGGCGCTGGTCACCAACCTCGACGCGTCGCCCTACCTCGGGCGGCTGGCGCTGTGCCGCATCCACAACGGGACGCTGCGGCGCGGGCAGACCACCGCGCTGTGCCGCGCCGACGGCCGCGTCGACCGGGTAAAGATCACCGAGCTGCTGGTCACGAAGGCGCTGGAGCGGGTGCCGGGCGAGCAGGCGGGGCCCGGCGACATCATCGCCGTCGCCGGCATCCCCGACATCATGATCGGCGAGACGCTGGCCGACCCGGACGACCCCCGGCCGCTGCCCGTCATCACCGTGGACGAGCCGTCGATCAGCATGACGATCGGCATCAACACCTCCCCGCTCGCCGGCAGGTCCGGCACGAAGTTGACCGCGCGGCTGCTGCGCAACCGGCTGGACGCCGAGCTGGTCGGCAACGTCTCCATCCGGGTGCTGCCGACGCAGCGGCCGGACACCTGGGAGGTCCAGGGCCGCGGCGAGCTGGCGCTGGCGATCCTGGTGGAGCTGATGCGCCGGGAGGGCTTCGAGCTGACCGTCGGCAAGCCGCAGGTCGTCACCAGGGAGATCGACGGCAAGCGGCACGAACCGGTCGAGCGGCTCACCATCGACGCTCCCGACGAGTACCTCGGGACGCTCACCCAGCTGCTGGCGGTCCGCAAGGGACGCCTCGAGCAGATGATCAACCACGGCACCGGCTGGATCCGGATGGAATACCGGGTGCCGGCCCGGGGGCTGATCGGCTTCCGCACCGAGTTCCTGACCGAGACCCGCGGCACCGGGCTCATGCACCACGTCTTCGACTCCTACGAGCCGTGGTTCGGCGAGTTGCGCACCCGGGCGACGGGGTCGATGGTGGCCGACCGCGCCGGCGTGGCGACCGCCTACGCCCTGTACAACCTGGGGGAGCGCGGCACCCTGTTCATCGGGCCAACCACCGACGTCTACGAGGGCATGATCGTCGGGGAGAACTCCCGCGCGGACGACATGGACGTCAACCCCACCAAGGAGAAGAAGCTGACCAACATGCGTTCGTCCACCGGGGACGAACTGGTGCGGCTGACCCCGCACCGGCAGCTCTCCCTCGAGCAGGCGCTGGAGTTCTGCCGCGAGGACGAGTGCGTCGAGGTCACCCCCGGCCCGGTCCGGCTGCGCAAGGTCGCGCTGACCGCGGCCGAGCGGGAGAAGCTCCGCTCCCGCCGCCGCGCCAACTGACCCCGACGGCCGCGGCAGCCCCGGACCGAGGCCGGCCGTTGCCAGGGCCCGCTATCGTCGGCCGTTTCGATATTTTTCCCGGAAGTATTTCTCGCACAGGAACGCTATCGGGATGCCGGCCGCCGTGAGGGCATCCCGATGGTGCCACCAGTCGCTGTCCGTGCCGACCGCGATACGAGCTCCGCCGTGTGCGGCGGCTGTCGCCACGAACTTGCGGTCGGACGGATCGAAGTCGGCGAGAGCGGCGTCGTCCGGGAATTCCAGAAAATTTCCTTCGGCGTCCGGTGTGATCTCGACCCGGCTGCAGCATGCCTCGTTGTACTGGTTGTTCTGCGCCCAGCGAAAGAAGGCGTCGCCGATGCCGGGCTGGCCGGAGAAGTTCAGATGCCTGGCATATTCAGCTGTGATGAGACCGAGCGTGTCCAGCACGATTCCGCCGTGGGCGACCAGGTCCTGTAACAGGCCGATGCAGGCCAGCTCGCATTCCGCCGGCCATTCGTCACGGCCGTTGGCCACGATGGCGACGCCCGTGCCGACGACATGTTCCGGCGTCGGCTGCCAGACGCCGGGTCGTGGTCAGGCATCCGTGCCTCCGCGGGCTGTGCGCAGCCGATGCTCGGCAGACAGGCGCGCGACCGTCGCGATGTCGCTGAAGTCGTCCCCGAAGAATCCGTCGGGCCAGTTCCTGATATTGCCGGTCTCGTCCAGCTCCAGCTCTCGTAGCACTGATCCGTCCGGGCCGTACTCCACGAAGTAGAGCGCTACGTCGCCAGCGGTCACGACTCCCTCGGCAAGGCGACGCTGCAACCGCCGTAGCAGATGTTCGCTGTGGCTTTCGATCAGGAACTGAACGCCCTGCGTCCGCGCGGCGTCGATGAAAACGTCGGCCAGCTGTGACTGGACGCTCGGATGCAGGTGGATCTCGGGCTGCTCGAAGATGACCGTGCCGCTTCTCTCGGCATAATACGACTGGACGAGCACGGGGAGGATCTGGGAGACACCGAATCCGACGTCGGTCAGCAGTACCTCGGGGGAGTCAGGCCGTGTCCGCACCACCAGCTCGAATATCCGCCGTCCCGCGACGAGCTCCCGCAGTTCGAACGAATGGATGACCTTCATGTCCCGCAGCCAGCGCCCGACCTGTTCCGGTAGGGACGCGCCGCTGCCGTCCCGCACCGGGCCCGAGACGGAGCCGGCGGTTATCTGTGCGGCCAGCAGCGCCTCGACCGCCCGCTCGCCCTTCTTCCCGACATCGGACGGGACGGTGCCCGTCCACAGGTAGCTTCTTCTCGGGTTCTCCCGCATCGGGCCGACGTATGAGATCTTGGCCAGGGCTCGTTCGAACTCGTATTCCAGACCGCCGAGTGCGTTTATCTCGGTGGGTGGGATATCGTCGAGTTCCGGGAATCCATAGAATCTTGTCGGAACTCCGAGATTGTGTCTTTCGCTGTGGCTGACGCTGTGCAGGCGGTAGGAGTCCGGTCCGTTCCGATTCACCGAGAAATACTCGTTCGCGATCGAGTAGCCGAAGTTGTCGACGGCAAGTGGTCCGTCGGGGGCCTGTATGATCTTCGCGTCGAAGTGCAGTGGGGCATAGTAGTCGTCCAGGAGGATGAAGCCTTCGAGGAGGTCGGTTCTTTCGCCGGTCCAACTGATGGTGAACGACAGGCTGTCGGCTGCCCGGTGGTTGTGAACAAGATCGTTGAAGGTGCCCAGTTCGACGAGGGAGTTTGCGTCACCGAGGTCGAGAACGCGCCGGCGGTCGGTGTTGGCCGCGCTCTGTCTGAGTAGCAGCAGGAGTTGGATCAGGCTGGTCTTTCCGGAGCTGTTCGCCCCGAACAACACGGTGACCGGGGCGAGTCTGATGGCACCGGAGTCCCGCCAGCTCTTGAAATTCTGTATGCGCAGGCCGGTCAACATGGTTCCCTCCTTCGAGGATCTCCGTCTATTCTGACAGAGCGTGAGCACCGGCTCCGATGTGCGTCGTGCGTGGCAGACCATGGCAACGTGGGGCGCCGGTCCCCGGGGCGGTGCCACGGCGGTCGGGCCTGCGGGCTAGGTCGGTTCGGTCGTCATGCTGCTTTCCCGACCGGCTGATCTCCACTTGGCCGTGGCTGACCGTGCCGTACAACATGCCGTGTCCGCGACGGTACCCGGACGGCAGCGGGAAACCGCAGTCGCCAGGAGGCCGTGCCACGCCGGGGGAACGCGCTGGCGTGCACCAAATCATAATTAATCATAGCACATCATGATATATAGGGATCAAAGCGGACAATATCGAAATATCAGTCAAAGCGTCAGCCGCTGTGGAGGGTGTGTTCGATGAGGAGGGCCGCGCCGAGCTCGAGGATGTCCTCGGACAGCGGTCTGCCCAGCAGTTCCTTGGCCTGTGCGAGCCGGTAGCTGACCGTCTTGTGGTGCACGTGCAGCAGCCGGGCGGTGCGTGTTCTGCTGCATCCCTGGGAAAGGAACGTCAGCAGCGTTTCGCGCAGCCGCCGGCAGTCCTCGTTGCGGCGGCCGAGGGCGCCGAGACGTTCGTCCGCGAGCCGCTGGGCGCGCCCGGGGTCGGCGCACAGCAGCGCGGCGAGTTCGACGTCACGGTGCCGGACCACGCCGGCGCCGGCCTGCCCGCTCAGCCGTGCGACGCGCTCGGCATCGCGGGCCTGGTAGTGGGACCGGCGGAACCCGGCCCGGCCCCGTCCCACGGATCCCATGCCGCCGAGCGTTCCGACCAGCGGAGTAGCCGCGATCCTGGCCAGGGTGTCCTCGTCCGGCCGGGCCGGCCAGCCGAACCAGGCCCACCACGTGCCGTCGCCCACCGGCAGCGTGAGCACCGCTGACGCGGCCGCGGCGCCCAGGTCGTCCAGCGCGCGCCGGACGTCGCCACCGGCGCCGGTCGGCGCGAGCACCATTGCCACGTGATGGGCCCGCACGTCGTAGCGGAGCAGTGAGCTCACCGCGATCTCGTCCACCGGGTCGTCGGCGACGAGCTCACAGATGAGGTCGCTGGGCGCGCGGTGCTGGAAGACACGCGGGACGTGCCCGCCGAACTCGGCGTGGTACTCGTCGACCAGGTGCGCGCAGGAGTGGTCGACGAACGTGAAGATGTGCTGGGAGGACAGCGACAGGACCTCGCGCAGCAGGTCGAGGTCGGCCACCCGTTCGCCGACGTGGGCGCTCCACATCTGCCAGAGCAGCCCGTGGCCGTAGTGGTAGGCGCGCAGCAGGTCGGTGACGTCCCCGCCGCCGAGGATCGAGTGGCGCAGCAGGTTGCGGGCGCCCAGGGGCGGCTCGATCGCCGTGGCCGGGATGCCGAAGGCCAGCGTGGAGAAGATCGCACCGACGTTCTGGTCGGTGCTCTCGCGCACCGCGTCGACGGCCGCCGGCGTCCGGTTCGGTACCAGGGTCGGCTGGCCGGCGAGAACCTGTTCGGTGATCTCGGCGGCGATCTCGGTGGAGCGCAGCAGCAGTTCGTGTGCGCAGCGCTGGATCGCTTCCGTGGCGGATGCGTACTCGGCCGGTTTCGGAGCGTCTAACGCGGGCTCCGTGTCGCGCTTCCCGGGCATCGGCCGAGCGTAACAGTTTCTCCGGTGAGAAGTGGTGTACGTCACATCAAGCTTGTCCCTTCTGCCGGCTCCCCTGCTCCGTTCGGGACAGCCCACCCCCGCGCCGCGGGATACCGCCGGTCGTCGCTGGCGGTCCGGGTGACGCCCGTCCCGCAGCCTTGCCAGTGCCGGATATTGGCGCACCGATCGTGCTCCGCCACAATTCCTGCCAACAGGAAAACCGGCGCGGCCGAAGCAGGTGAAAACCTTTCCCGCCGCGTGGGAACACATACCCGACGATGCGGGGGCCCGCATGCTGACCGCTGAAAAAATCCTACCCCGGGGCCATGACAAAAACGCGCCCCAGCCGGCCTGGATCGAAGATCTGCGTGGCCGCTACACCACCGAGAGGGAGATCGACGCGATTCTCACCCGTCGGCTCGGGCGACGCGCCGGCCCGGGTTATGCGCCGCAGTCCCTGGCCACGCTGCGGGCCGGTGTGGAGGCGCTGCTGCACGACGAACTCGACGAGCCCTTCACCGTCCTCGACACCCGCTGGCTGACCGGCGGCGCGTCGAAGGTGCAGATGGCCTTCACCCTCGACTGGGTCGAACCGGGTGTCGGCCGCACCCGGACACCGATGGTCCTGCGGATGGAACCGGCCGAGTCGATCGTCGAGACCAGCCGATTACGGGAGTTCCAGCTGATCAGGGCCATGCGGGGGGTCGTGCCGGTGCCCCCGGCGTACTGGGTCGACGCGGACGGCAGCCACCTGCCCTATCCGGCACTGATCTACGGTTTCGCGCCGGGGGCGACCAGGCCCTCGACGGCGACCAGCGGTGTCAGCGGGCTCGGCATCAACTTCGGGCCCGCGTTGCGCGGCCCGCTGGCCTCGCAGTTCGTCGAGCACCTCGCCGCCGTCCACACGTTCGACTTCAGCGGCGCGCAGCTCGGCGCATTTGACGTCCCGCAGGCCGGGACGCAGAGCGTGGAATGGGGCCTGAACTGGTGGGCCCGCGTCTGGGAGGAGGACTGCGGCGAGGAGGTGCCCCTGATGAACCTCGCCGCCCACTGGATGCGCCAGAACATGCCGCCGGCCGACCGCATCTGCGTCGTCCACGGCGACTACCGGGCGGGGAACTACCTGTTCACCGAGGCCGACGCCCGCATCACGGCGTTGCTGGACTGGGAACTCGGCCGGCTCGGCGACCGCCACCAGGACCTCGCCTACCTGGCCACCCCCGTCTTCGGTCACCTCGCGGAGGACGGCGCCACCTTCCTGGCCAGCGGCCTGCTGCCGCCCGACGAGCTCTACGAGGCGTACGAGAAGGCGTCGGGGCTCACCGTCGACCCCCGCCGGCTGCATTTCTACAAGATATACAACGCGTTCTTCCTCGCTGCCCTGACGCTCGGGACGGGATATCGGATCGCTCGCGGTGGGAAAACGCACCAGGACGTTCTCGTAGCCTGGCTGATCGGGATTGGGAGTCTGTTGCTGGACGAGATACGCATGCTTCTCGAGAAAGGTTTCTGACAATGATGGTGCGCCCTGACACCCAGCTCCGGACGATTATCAGGGCAATGACGGAGGTTGTCCTGCCCGCGGTCGACCCGGCCAACCAGATGGCCCAGGAACAGGCCCAGGTGGTGGTCGGCACCCTCCTGCTGATGGCCGAGCGGTTACCCCTGCAGTTCCAGTTCGACCGCGACGAGCTACAGCGGCTGACCGACTTCGCCGAACAGCTCGCGGGGGTGGCGAGCGGGGGGCCGCGGACGTCGGATCTGATCACCCGTCTCGCCGCGGACGCGCGGGCCGGCAGAGACGTCCTGGAACGCGCGAAGGCCGACCCCGCCGAGCTGGTGGACACCGTCCGCCAGCTACGGGCCGTCGCGGGCGCCGTCGTCGACACCGTCTTTGCCGACGCCGCCGCCGCGCCCTGCCGCGACGCGGTATGGCACGAGGTACTGACCATGTCCCGCGATCAGCTCCTCCGGGAGCGGGCGTGGGTCCTGCCCCAGGGGTTCGAGCAGGACCCGTCGAGCCTGCCGTCCCTCGACAGCCTCCTCGGGACGGCCGCTGCCACCGGATAAAGCCCCCACCTGGTCACCCGGCGCCGGCCTTACGCGTCCCGGCGTCCCGGCGTCCCGGCCATGACCGCTGGGCCGATCCGTGGCCCCGACCGGCCCAGCCGTCCCGTCCGTGCCTGCTGTCCGCGTCCTGTCCTGTCCGGTCCCGGTCCTGTCCTGTCGATGACCGTTCCGCGGACGGAGTACGAGCCGAAGGAAACGTCATGAGTGCCGATCTCGCACGCTTCGAGGGTGTCGTCTCGGACGACAACCAGCCTCTGTGGAACCAGAGCTACTACCTGAACTTCTACGACCCGCGGACCCGCATCGGCTGCTTCGTCCGGATGGGTCTGCTGGAGAACCAGCGGCACGCCAACAACTGGCTGATCGTCTTCCGGGACGGCCTGCCGGTCTTCGTCCGCACGAACCTCACCCTGCCCTACACCGACGACCGCCCGGAGAAGGGCGTCACCCTGGCGGGTGTGCACGTGCGGTCGCTGTCCCCGCTGTCGAGCACCCGGGTGACGTTCGCCGAAGGCGACTTCGGCCTCGATCTGCGGTGGGACACGATCTACCCGCTTGCCGACTGCATCGCCCTGACCCGGGACGCGGAGGGCTCGTTCGCCCGGGAGATGGCCCAGGTCCATCTGGAGGGCCCCTGCACGGTCGCCGGGCAGGTCACCGTCCGGGGCAGGCGGACCGAGGTCGCCGGCAGCGGGTTTCGTGACGTCGCCGCTGGTGTCCGTAACTGGGACGGTGTCCGGCACTACCGTCTCGCCTGGCCGGTCTTTGACGACGGCACGGCGTTCGCCGGCGTCCACGGCGTGTCGACCGGGGGCGCCGACGCCTACATGCGGATGTTCCACGACGGCCGGCAGTGGCTGCGCGTCACCCGTATCGACGATCACAACGAGTACGCGCCCGGCCCCTTCCAGGTCTCGCGAATGGACTGGGCGTTCACCGACGAGAAGGGGCGGACGTCCGGTTTCACCGCCCGGCCGCTGTTCAGCTGGTTGCTGCCCCAGGACTCGTTCGTGATCTGTGAGCAGATGATGGAGTACCGCCTGGCCGACGGCACGCTCGGCTACGGCCTGTGCGAGGGCGGTTTCCGGCTGCCATGGAGCGTCCCGAGCCCGGCCGGGCAGCCCGACGGGAGCAGCCAGGTGGCTGTGGGCAGCGGGCAGGGCGGTGGCTGACGGCGCCGGCTGGCAGCAGCGGTTGGCGGCACCGACTGATCGAGCTGGACACACCCTGCCCCGCCCGCGGTCGTCGATCTCGTACGGTCGTCGATGTGAATGCCATCGGTGCGGATATCCCGGGGGACGCTCCCGGGGACGTCGCCAGTCGCCTCCCCGGAGATACGGTGTCCGCCCGCCGTCCGGCCGGGCCGCCGGCGCGGCGGATCGTGTTCGTGCACGCGCATCCCGATGACGAGGTGATCGGTACGGGCGTGACCATGGCGTCCTACGCGGCGGCGCCGGACACCGCGGTCACCCTGGTCACCTGCACGCTGGGGGAGATGGGCGAGGTGCTCGTCCCGGGGCTGGCCAACCTGCGGTCGGATCTCGGCGACCAGCTCGGCGGGTACCGGATGGGGGAGCTGGCCGCGGCCTGCGCGGCGCTCGGCGTCAGCGACCAGCGCTTCCTCGGCGGGGCCGGCCGCTGGCGGGACAGCGGCATGATGGGGACCCCGGGCAACGACGACCCCCGCTGCCTGTGGCGGGCCGACCTCGACGTCGTCACCGCCGCGCTCGTCGGCATCGTCCGGGAGGTCCGCCCGCAGGTGCTCGTCAGCTACGACGCGAACGGCGGCTACGGGCATCCCGACCACATCCGCGCCCATCAGGCCACCGTGCGCGCGTTCGACGCGGCGGCCGACCCGGGCTTCGCACCCGAGGCCGGCCCGCCGTGGCAGCCGCTGAAACTGTACGAGACAGCCATGCCGCGCTCGGTGCTCCAGGCCGGGATCGACTACTTCCGCTCGGCGGGCACCGGCCAGGAGCTGCTCGCCGGGGTGGAGTCGGCCGAGGACGTGCCGATGACGGTGCCGGACGAGGCCGTCACCACCGAGATCGAGGCGAATCCCTACTATGAGGCGAAGGTCGCGGCGATGCGGGCGCACGCCACCCAGATGACGACGGACGGCTTCTTCTTCGCGCTGGCGGACGGTATCGGCCATCGTGCGTGGGGTACCGAGCACTACGTCCTCACCCGGGGCAGGCGCGGGCCGGGCGCCGGGCCGTACGGGCGGGAGACCGACCTGTTCGCGGGGGTGGATCTCGATGTCCGTGACTGATCGCCGAGCCGGTCGGGCGAGCGGGGCGGGACATGGCCGGGATGGCCGGGATGGCCGGGATGGCCGGGGCGGCCGCGCGGGCGGGGGGCACATGGCCGGTGAAGATCTTGAAATGTCCCGCCTGTTCCTGGGCTCGGCCTACACGTTCGGTGCCTTCGGGGGGCTTGGGCTCGGCCTCTACGGGGTGTTCCTCGTGCCCGCGGGCCCGCGTACCGGCGGGGTGCTGCTGTCGGTCGGCGTCGCCGTCGCCGTGGTCGGGAACACGGGCCTGGCGGTGCTGGCGCGCTGGCTGACCGGCACCCGGCTCGGCGCCGTGATCCCGCTGGCCGGCTGGGTGCCGGTCGTGCTGTGGCTGGCCGCCGCGCGTCCCGAGGGGGACCTGCTGCTGCAGGCCAAGGCCGCCGGATACCTGTTCATGGTCCTCGGCGCGCTCGCGCCGGTGGTCGTGGCGATGATCGGGCTGCCGCCGCGCGGCCTGTCCGCCGTGCCGCTGCCCGGCCCGCGCGGCCGGTGACCGCCGCGGCCCGGCCCGGTCCGGACACGGCCGGTCCTTCGGCCCCGCCGGCTTCCCGGCTTCCCGGCTTCCCGCCTTCCCGGGCTTCGCCCCGGAGTTGGCCGAGCCCGGCTCCGGGCCCGTTGAGCCCAGCTCGGGGCCAGCCCTGGGCCAGCCTCGGGGCCAGCCCAGGGCCTGCTTCAGGAGCTGGGTCAGTTCAGGCGCGCCCGGGCGGCATGCGCGGCCTCGCGGGCGGCCGCCGCGGCGGCCGGCTCCAGCGGCCCGACCGCGTCGGCGAACGCCGTGAGATCCTCGGCGCCGCCCAGGAAGTCGCCGAGACGCACGCGCAGCTCCCCGCGCTCCCGGCGCAGGTGCACCGGGTGGTGGGGCAGCAGCAGGGACAGCTCGACGGCCCACAGCCGTGTCGTGGTGGCCTCCGTCCGGGCCGCCCAGACCCGGATGTTGCCCAGCACCCGCATCAGCAGGTCCACCGGGCCCATCGGCGCGAGGTACGCGCGGGTGAACGGCGCCCCGGTGGAGCGGACCCGTTCCGCGGCCTCGTGCACCGTGATCAGCCGGCCGCCGCAGAACGGGTCGACCAGGACGTTGCGGCCGGGCGAGCCGATACCGACGATGACGTGTCCGGGCAGCCCGACGGGATAGGCCGGGATCCCGAGGCGGCGGGCGACCTCCACCCAGACCACGGACAGCATGATCGGCAGGCCGCGCCGGCGGCGGAGCACCGAGCTGAGCAGAGAGGAGGACAGGCTGTCATAGTCCGCGGGGTCACCGTGGAATCCGCCTCGTACCCCGAGCGACTGCCGCAGGATCTCGGCGGCGGTGCGCACGTCCAGGCCGGCGAGCGTCTGGCCGGCGGCCGGCCCTTCCGCCGTGCCGGCGGCCGCGCCACCGGCGCCGCCAGCGCTGTCGGGGTCCCGAGCGGTGGCATCGGCGAGCC
>NZ_CAKKTM010000069.1:0-2367 GCF_920888515.1 Protofrankia sp. CiP1_Cm_nod1
GCGCTGTCGGGGTCCCGAGCGGTGGCATCGGCGAGCCGGCCGGTCTGCGCGGCCAGCGCGTCCAGCTGGGCGAGCTCCCGCGCCGGGTCGAGGCCGGCCTCGGCCTCGGCCGCGATCAGCAGGCAGGCCAGCCCGAGATCGACGGGCTCCTGCCGGACGGTTTCAGCAAACTGGCGTCGTGTCCGTACAGTCATTGCGGGTTCGCCTCCGTCTGCCCCGCGGCCTGCCCCGAGCTGGACCGGCGTACCGGCTGTGGCGGGACCCGCCGCCCGGCGACCAGATCTGTTTCGGCGACTCTCACGATAGAACCGTCCCTGGTGCGTATCGTCAGGCAGCGATCGGCCCAGGACAGCAGCTCCCCCACGACGTCGGTCAGTGGCAGGGGCCCGGCGGCCCGTCGGCGGATCGATACCCTGGCGCCGGTGTCAGCAGGAGTGATACGGACGACATACACGACAAGCGAACGCCCTTGGTGTCGACACGGAACCGTTCAGGTCGATACTAGGGAATCAGTCGCCCGTGAGCCGAGGAGGAACAACCGGTGACCTACGTCATCGCGGAGCCTTGCGTCGATGTGAAGGACAAGGCCTGCATTGAGGAGTGCCCGGTCGACTGCATCTACGAGGGCGGACGGATGCTTTACATCCAGCCTGACGAGTGCGTCGACTGCGGAGCGTGCGAGCCCGTCTGTCCGGTGGAGGCCATTTACTACGAGGACGACGTGCCTGACCAGTGGAAGGGCTTCTCGGACTCGAACGCCCTGTTCTTCGAGGAGCTCGGCTCGCCGGGCGGGGCGTCGAAGGTGGGGGCGCTCGACTTCGACCCGCCCAGCGTCGCCGCGTTGGCGCCGCAGGCTGAGTCCTGACCGGGTCCGTGGGGCCTGCCGCGGCCACCGGGCTTCGGCAGGCCCGTCACCGCCGCGTGCGGCTGCCTGACTTCCCCTGGGACGCGCTGGCCCCGTTCGCGGAGAAGGCCCGTGCCCACCCGTACGGGCTGGTCGACCTCTCCGTCGGCACACCGGTGGACGCGACACCGCTGGTCGTCCAGCATGCCCTGGCCGCGGCGGCCAACGCGCCGGGCTATCCGACGACCGCCGGCACGCCCGAGCTGCGGGATGCCGCCGCCGGCTGGCTGGCGCGCCGGCTGGGCGTGATCGTCGACCCGTCCGCCGTGCTGCCGGTGATCGGGACGAAGGAGCTGGTCGCGCAGCTGCCCGGCCAGCTCGGGCTCGGCCCGGGGGACCGGGTCTGGATCCCGGCTCCGGCCTACCCGACATACGAGGTCGGGGCTCTGCTGGCCCGGTGCGAACCGGTCCTGGGCCCGGCGGACGGCGTGGGGCTGGTGTGGCTGAACACCCCGGCCAACCCGTCCGGGCGGGTACTGACCGTGGACGAGATGCGCGCCGTCATCGGCTGGGCGCGGGAGCGCGGCATCGTCGTCGCCAGCGACGAGTGCTACATCGAGCTGGGCTGGGAGGCCCGTCCCGTCTCGGTGCTGCACCCGGACGTCTGCGGCGGCTCGCACGAGGGGCTGCTCGCCGTCCACTCGCTGTCGAAACGGTCGAACCTCGCCGGCTACCGGGCCGGGTTCGTCACCGGGGATCCCCGGCTGGTGGCGGGCCTGCTGGAGGTCCGCCGGCACGCGGGCGCGATGGTGCCCACACCGGTCCAGGCCGCGATGACGGCCGCCCTGGCCGACGACATGCACGTCGCCGAGCAGCGGGCGCGTTACGCCAACCGCCGGGCCGTGCTCGCGGCGGCGCTGGCGGTCGCCGGTTTCACGATCGAACACAGCGAGGCCGGGCTCTACCTGTGGGCGACTCGCGGCGAGGACGCGTGGGCCACCGTGGACGCGCTGGCCACGGTGGGTGTGCTCGTCGCCCCCGGGACGTTCTACGGTGAGGTCGGCCGTCGGCACGTGCGGATCGCCCTGACCGGGCCGGACGCGCAGATCGCCACCGTGCCGGAACGGATGGCAGTGCTGCCGCCGCCGCAGGCTCCCGCGCCGTCCGTGGGGGGATATCATCCCGATGCCCGTACGACTGGGGCACACCCGGTGACGGCTCCTTCCTCGGCACCTCCGTTGGCGGCCCATCAGCTGTCCGCACCTCGTCCGCCTGCGGGCCAGCCGGTACGGGGCCCGCAGCCCGGCTCCACCGGCACGGGAGCGTTTCCCGTCGCGGCCTGGCCCACCTACGACGCCCCCGGCTACAGCACCTCCGGCCATGACAATCCTGCCTACGACAAGGCCGCCTATGACGGTGCCGGTTACGACGGCAACGGCGGGCACGGCGTCCAGGTCACAACAGAACCACCGGACATCCGGTAACCCCCAAATTGTGCCTTTGGCACAATTTGGGGACCCCTA
>NZ_CAKKTM010000069.1:2852-9702 GCF_920888515.1 Protofrankia sp. CiP1_Cm_nod1
GGGGAAAGCCCGGATGGTGGGGTGCCTTCGGTCTACGGGGTTGTGAAGGAGCAGCGGGGGCCGGTGGCCTTGGCCAGCCGGAGATCCAGGGTGGCAAGCTTGGCGTCCAGCGACTCGGCGAGCGCCACGTACCAGCCGTCGTACGCGGTGATGTTCTCCCGCAGCTCCCACACCCGGGTGGCGAACGGCTCGTAGGCGAACAGTTCGACCCGTAGGCTCAGCAGGTCCGCGTGGGCCAGGGCGGCGGTGTCCGCCGAGATCTCACCGGCCAGGGCGGCCCGCCGCAGCACATTCGTGACCTCCACCGGCATGAGATGAGGCGCGGCCAGGTCATCGGTGGCAAGCAGGTGGTCCGCCCAGGTCCCGACCGGGCCGCTGTCGACGAGTGCCGCGACCACGAGACCGGAGTCGACGACGAGGGTCATCTGCGGTCGGCGTCATGGTGGCCGAGGATCGACTCGACCGACAGGTGGCTGCCAACGCGTTGCTTGCGGTCACGGACCCGTGTGAGCAGCACCTCCGCGTCCGGCCGCCGGGCCAGTTCGATCAACTGGGAGCGCAGGTACTCCTGGAGGGAACGGCCGCTGAGCGCGGCCCGCGCGGCGAGTTCGTCACGGGTCCCGTCAGGGACGTCCCGAATCGTGATTGCGGTGACCATAGCAGCATTCTGCTGCTGGAAGCAGCGGATAGCAAGCGGCTGGCGTATGCCTGCAGACGTCTCGTCGGTGGTCCGCCGGGTCTGTCGGTGAGTTTCTGCTGTGTCCGTCGGTGTGCGATACGGGGATCTTTATCGGACAGGCTGATCGTGTTCTCGGCCGGCCCGGGCGGGGCCGGGGGAGGCAATCGGTTGGGCAGCCGCTGGTCCGCCTCGTTAAGGTCGTGACCGTGAGCAGCTCAGCCAGGATTTCCGACTCCGCCGGCTCCGCCGCCGGCCCAGCCGTCGACTCGGCCATCGATCCCGTCATCGACACGTTGTGGGAGAACCCCGACGTGTCCGAGACGCCGGACGGCCGCGACGTGTACGACGTCGTAGTCGAAGCGGTCAGCCTGTTGGACGCAGGGAAGGCGCGGGTCGCCCACGTCACCGACACCGGTGACGTCGTCGTGGACGAGCGGGCCAAGCGTGCCATCCTGCTCGCCTTCCGGGTCCTGCCGATGGCCGAGTCCGCCGCCGGGGACTTTCGCTACCACGACCGGGTGCCGTTGAAGACGTCCTTCGACGGGGTGCGGGTGGTGCCGGGCGCGATCGTCCGCTGGGGCGCGTATGTCGAGCCCGGCGCGGTGCTCATGCCGAGCTACACCAACATCGGCGGATACGTCGGGGCCGGCACCCTGGTCGACACCTGGGCGACGGTCGGCTCCTGCGCGCAGATCGGCCGTCGGGTGCACCTGTCCGGCGGCGTCGGCATCGGCGGGGTGCTGGAGCCGCCGAACGCGAAGCCGGTGGTGGTCGAGGACGACGCGTTCATCGGCAGCCGGTGCATGGTCGTGGAGGGCGCGCGGGTGCGTCGCGGCGCGAAGCTCGGCGCGGGCGCGATCCTGACCGCGTCCACCCATGTCTTCGACGCGGACACCGGCGAGGAGTACCCCCGGGGCGAGATCCCCGAGCGGGCGGTCGCGGTCGGGTCCAGCCGGGTGAAGTCGTTCCCCGGCGGGGACTACGCGCTGCCGTGCGTCCTCGTGCTGCGGACCCTCGCCGAAGGCGAGATCCACGACAAGCTCGCGCTCAACGACGTCCTGCGGGAGCACGGTGTCGCACCCTGAGCCGGGGAGGCGAGGCAACGGGGAGAGATGCCGACGAGGGAGACGAAGCGACGGGGAGACGAAGCGACGTGAGCCCGGGCATGCGCCTTGATCTGAGCCTGTCGGCGACGGAGCTGACCCGCGCTGTCGTCGACATCCCCTCGCCGAGCGGGGCCGAGAGCACGCTCGCGGACGCGGTCGAGGAGGCCCTGACCGGCCTCGGCGGGCTGCGGGTGGACCGTGACGGCGACGCGGTCGTGGCCCGGACCGGGCTGGGCCGGCAGACCCGGGTGCTGCTCGCCGGGCATCTGGACACCGTCCCGGTCGCGGACAACCTGCCCAGCCGGCTGGTGGACGGGCACCTGTACGGATGCGGGACCTCGGACATGAAAGCCGGGGTGGCCGTGATGCTGCGGCTGGCGGCCGCTCTCGCCGGCTCAGCCGCGCCCGCTGGGCCCGCCGGCTCCGCTGGTGTCGCTTCGTCCGCATGGTCCGGGGGCTTCGTTCCCGCGCACGACGTGACCTGGGTCTTCTACGACAACGAGGAGGTCGACGCCGTCCGCAACGGCCTGCGCCGCCTGGCCGCGAACCACCGGGACTGGCTGGACGCCGACCTCGCGCTGCTCCTGGAGCCGACATCGGGCGAGATCGAGGCCGGCTGCCAGGGCACCCTGCGGGTGGCCGTCACGGTGCCGGGACGCCGGGCGCACTCGGCCCGGTCATGGCTCGGGGAGAACGCGATCCACCGGGCCGCGCCGTTACTGGAACGGCTCGCCAGCTACCAGCCGCGGACGGTGACGATCGACGGCTGTGTGTACCGGGAGGGCCTCAACGCCGTACGGATCACCGGCGGAGTGGCCGGCAACATCATTCCGGACGCGTGCGAGGTCCTGGTCAACTACAGGTTCGCTCCGGACCGTGATGTCACCCAGGCGCTCGGTCACGTCCGGGAGGCCCTGGACGGGTTCCCGGTCGAACTGACCGACAGCGCGGCCGGCGCGCTGCCCGGGCTGACCGCGCCGGCCGCGGCCGCGTTCGTCCAGGCGGTGGGGCGCACGCCCGTCGCCAAGTACGGCTGGACCGACGTGGCCCGGTTCGCCGCCCTTGGCATCCCGGCGCTCAACTACGGCCCGGGTGATCCCAACCTTGCCCATACCCGGGACGAACACGTCGCGCTGGGGCTGATCGACGCCGCCGAGGACGTGCTGCACCGCTATCTGGCCGGGCCGGCCGCCGGCCGCGGGCGGCGGTGAGCGCGCCGGCGTCATGACGCGAACCCGTCGTAGGGGGATCGCTGTGGGAGGGGCCGGAGCGGGAAGGGCTGGAGCGGGAAGGGCTGGAGCGGGAAGGACCGGCCGTGCGCATCAGCGGGTGATGCCGGCAATACCCGGGACGAGACCGGCGCGCAGCGCGTCGATGATCGGTGTGGGTATGCCGGTCGAAGCCGCCCAGGCCAGGACACCGCCGTTTCGTGACCGCAGCAGGTCGAGGAACATGTCCATGGTCCGGGCCTGCAGCAGTGCCGGGCCGAGCCCGGCCGGGCTCGACGCGCCGTACAGTGGATTCTGCTCCAGCCGGGCGGCGATGTGGTGCGCGTGGTGGTTGCTGCGCAGGAAGTCCCGCGCGATCTCGTCGTTCCTGACCCCGACCAGGCTCAGGAGAATAGCCGCTATGAGACCGGTCCGGTCCCGGCCGGCGGCACAGTGGAAAAGGACGGGGACGTTCCTGTCCAGGGAATCGGCGATGATGCCGAAAACCTTCCCGATGGTGGCTGAGCCTTCCATGAGGTTCTTGTAGTAGCCCTCGGCGAGCGCCGCGGGATCGCGGCCGTCGGGAAACGGCTCCCGGCCGATCCGGCCCTCCGGCATCACGGAGAGATGGTATGTCTCGAGTTCCGGGAAGATGCGCTGGTCCTGCAGCCCGTCACCGTCGGCCTCCTCGGCCGTCCGCAGGTCGATGATGACACCGATTCCCGCTGCGTCCAGGAGATAGCCGCGGTCGCTCGCCGACAGGCCGTGCAGCGCGTCCGACCTGAACACGAGCCCGTGCCGGGTGGCCTGCTCGTCGTGCAGCGCCAGTCCACCAAGATCCCGGAAGTTGAACAGGCTGTCGAACTCGAAGGACACTGGCCGGCCCCCTCGACATGTATAAAAAGATCTTGCCGTCCGGTGGCAGAAGTGAATCCTACCCCAGGCCCGGGGCCCGCGAGGTGTCCGTTGAAATCACATCCGGCAACAAGTGGTGGGCGGAGGGCCCGGAATATGTCATGACCCGACGGCGCCGGGGAACGGCCGTCGGCTGCCCGTTGCCTTCGTGCCGGGCGCCGGAGGTACGCGCCGTGGCCGGCCCGGCCTCGCGGCAGGGCCGGCCACACGCTGGGCGCGGCCGGCGGGGCGGGCGGTATCCCGGTGCCTGGTAATCAGAGCGGATCCGGCCCGTGACGACATACGGGATTCACGTCCACAACAATTCCGTAATAACTGGGCCGGAATAGGCGGCGAAGTGGTGGCACCGTAACGTCCGGGACAGGTGTCGGGAATCGGGCGGCCCCGTCCTCGTGACGGGCTCCGGTGGCCCCGGGAGGCGATCGCCGGAACGCGGGAGGCCCGTTCCGGGCGCGGGGCCGCGCCGTGTCCGCAACGTCGCTACGCGAGAGCCCGGCGCGAGACGGCGAGGTCGCGGGTGCCGCGGATCGCCGCCACCGTCTCCAGGATCTTCCGGGTCGGTGCCACCTGGTGGGCCCGGAAGATCCTGGCGCCGAGCCACGCGCTCACCGCGGTCGCGGCCAGGGTGCCTTCCAGCCGCTCCGTCACGGGGCTGTCGAGGACCTCGCCGATGAAGTCCTTGTTCGACAGGGCGACGAGCACCGGCCATCCGGTGGCGGCCAGTTCCGGCAGCCGGCGGGTCGCCTCCAGGGAGTGGCGGCTGTTCTTGCCGAAGTCGTGCCCGGGATCGACGATGATGCCCTCGGGCCGCACGCCGAGCGCCCTGGCGCGTTCGGCGAGCCCGGTCGTCGTGGCGACGATGTCGGCGACCACATCGTCGTAGGTGACCCGGTGCGGGCGGGTACGCGGCGGCTGGTGCCCGGCGTGGGTGCAGACCAGGCCCAGCCCGTGCTCGGCGGCGACCTCGGCGAGCCGGGGGTCGGCGCCGCCCCACGCGTCGTTGAGCAGGTCGGCGCCCTCGGTCGCCACGATCCGGCCGACCTCGGCGCGCCAGGTGTCCACACTGATCACGATGTCGGGGTGCCTGGCGCGGACCAGCGCGACGAACCCGCCGACCCGGCGCAGCTCCTCGGCGGTGTCGACATCCTCACCGGGAGCGGCCTTGACCCCGCCTATGTCGATGATCCGGGCGCCTTCCGCGACCGCGCGCTCGACGGCGGCCAGCGCCTCGCGCTCGCCGTAGGTGGCGCCCCGGTCGAAGAAGGAGTCCGGCGTCCGGTTGACGATCGCCATGATCACCAGGTCGGACGGGTGGAACGTCGACGAACCGAGCCGCAGGTCGCCACCACAGCCCGCGGGGAACACCGGGAGAGGGGCATCCGGTGCTCCTGGCGTACCGGCGGTCCCGACGTCGGTGGGCATCCGGGCCAGCTTAGCTGGTCACCCGTCCACGGACCGCCGCGCGGCCGAGGGGCAGGGGCCGCCGGCCGGCTGTGGGCAGGGGCCGCCGCGCATCGCGGACTTCCCCGAGCAGCCCGGCAACGGCGGCAAGCGCGCGGAAGGGGTGGCACATGCGGCGGGACTCCGCCAGCCGTGTAACGATCGTTGGGTGTTGCTCGCTGTCGAGATCGTGGTTGTCGCCGCCATCGTCTTCGCTGTCGCGGCCCTGGCGGTGGGCAGGTTCGACCGGTTGTCGCCCGCTCCGCGCGACGCGGCTGACCAGCGCCTGCCGTCACCGACGATGTCCGCGGACGATGTGGCCGGTATCCGGTTCGAGATGGCGCTACGGGGATACCGGATGGCCGACGTGGACGCGGTGCTTGCGCGCCTTGCCGGCGAGCTCGCCTGGCGTGACGCCGAACTCGCGCGGCGGGACGAGGAGATGGTGCGGCTGGCCTCCTTCGCCCGGCTCGATCGCTACCCCTGGCCCGCCCGGGGCGCGGACCAGGATGGCTGGGGCAGCCAGGCCGAGGGCCCGGATGTCACGGGCACCCGCCAGCCGACGGACGCCGCCGGCATACGGCGTCTGTCGGGCACACCGGACGGCCCGCACGGCCCGCTGCCCGCGCCGCCGCCGGGCTGACGCCTGCCAGCGCCGTGCCTGCCGGCGGGCTGCTGGCGCCCCGCCAGGCCCTGGCGGCGGCGTGGCGTGTTGTGCTGCTGTTGTGTCGAGCCGCGGCGGGTGGCGTGCGGGCGACACGGCGGTGACTTTCCCGTCGTCCACGGTGTCCTTATCGTTGGTGTTGGTTCGAATCGTGTTCGTGTTGGCGGTCCGGGGGTGCCTTTGGTGGTTTGCGGACCTGTCAGCCTGTGTCTGTTGTGGCGCTGCGGGGTGACGTGTTTCGGTTCCCGGCCTGTTCTCCGGGATAATCGCTGGTGGTAGCAGGTCCGACGGCAGGAAGAGGTGCACCGATGGCGGCCATGAAGCCGCGGACGGGTGACGGTCCGCTCGAGGTCACCAAAGAGGGGCGCAGCATAATCATGCGCGTCCCGCTCGAAGGGGGTGGCCGTCTCGTGGTGGAGCTGTTGCCTGACGAAGCGAAAGATCTTGGGGACGCCCTGAAGTCGGCGGCCGGCTAAGCGTGCGCAGCCAGCGTGCCTGACGTTGTGGACAGTGGTTGGGCTGCTGCCCGTCCGCCGATTGTGAGGCCGTGGGCCGGCGCCCCGCTGGACGCCGGTGCCCCGGTGCTGGCTTTGCTGACCCTCCCGCCGGAGAAGGCGGGTGCGTTCGCGGTGGTCACCCCGGCCGGGCGCGCGGTCGGCGAGTCCCTCGGCATCGATCTTGATCTTCTGCTTGCGGGGGAACGCGCCAGCGGTGACCAGGGCGAGGTGATCGCCATCCCGCTGGGGCGTGCTGCCGGCCCGCGTAAGCTGCTGCTGGTGGGGGCCGGCAAGCGGGACGCGGCGGCGTGGCGGGCCGCCGGTGCCGCGCTGGCCCGCCG
>NZ_CAKKTM010000070.1:0-771 GCF_920888515.1 Protofrankia sp. CiP1_Cm_nod1
GGCCGGTGTGGACGCGGCCGCCGCACGGGCCTTTGCCGAGGGCCTGGCGCTGGCCTCCTACCGGCCGTTCGCCGCTTGCGGGCATCCGGCCGCCGCGGTGGGCGGGACGAGCGCGCCGCGCGGCGCGGCTGGTCATGCCGATGACCCCGGCCTCGGCGGCACCCCTGCCGAGCCCGTCACCGTTGAGCCCGTCACCGTTGAGCCTGCCGGTACCGGTACTGGTGTCGAGTCCGCCGCCGATGCCGGGCCCGACGTCGCCGACGAGCCGTCGAGGATCCTGCGTGAGGTGACGCTCGTCGTCCCGGATCCGGACGACGTCGGCCTGCGGGCGTCGCTCGCCGCCGCCGCCGCGGCCGCTCGTGCCGTCCACCTCGCCCGTGATCTGATCAATACGCCGAGCCTGCTGAAGTCACCGGCCTGGTTCGCCGACCGCGCGGTCGAGCTCGGCCGGGCCGCCGGCCTCGACGTCGAGGTGCTCGGCCCCGACGAACTGGCCGGCGAGGGCTTCGGGGGGCTGGTCGCGGTGGGCGCGGGCTCGACACGCCCACCCCGGCTGGTGCGGCTGACCTACAGCGGCCCTTCGGCCGGCGCTCCCTCGGCCGGCGGCCCCTCGTCGGACGGGGCGCGCGCGTCGGCGGACGCCCGGCACGTGGTGCTGGTGGGCAAGGGGATCACCTTCGACTCCGGTGGCCTGTCGTTGAAGCCCGCGACGTCCATGACCACCATGAAGACCGACATGTCCGGCGCCGCGGCCGTCCTGGCGACCATGGT
>NZ_CAKKTM010000070.1:1176-11663 GCF_920888515.1 Protofrankia sp. CiP1_Cm_nod1
GACGCTGCCGGCCCTGCGGGCTCCCGGGCGCGTCACCGCGCTGCTCTGCCTCGCCGAGAACATGATCGGCGGGGGCGCGCTGCGGCCCGGGGACGTCATCTCCTGCTGGGGCGGCACCACCGTCGAGGTGCTCAACACCGACGCCGAGGGGCGCCTGGTGCTCGCGGACGGGCTCGCCTACGCCGCCACCCTGGCACCGGACGCGATCGTCGACCTGGCGACCCTCACCGGCGCGGTCACGATCGCGCTGGGCCGCAGGACGGCCGGCCTGTTCGCCTCCGACGAGGTCCTGGCCGAGCAGCTCTCGTCCGCGGCGGCGGACGCGGGCGAACGGGTGTGGCGCCTCCCGCTGGTCGAGGACTACCGGCCGGCGCTGGAGTCCACCGTGGCCGACCTGGCGAACACCGGTAGCGCGCTGAACGTCTCCGGTGGGTCGATCACGGCCGCGCTCTTCCTGCGGGAGTTCACCGGTGGCCTGCCCTGGGCACATCTGGACATCGCCGGCACCGCCCGCTCCGACTCCGACGACGGCGAGATCAGCAAGGGCGGGACGGGCTGGGGCGTACGTACCCTCCTGGCCTGGCTGGCCTCCTGACCCCTCCTACGGTGCTGTCGGCGGCCCGGCGAGGTTATGCCGATACGGCATAGGTCATGTCCAGCGGATGTTCGATCATGCGGGATGCCGTCTGGATCACCGCCGGCGTCAACCAGCATCCATCCGGAGCAGGCCCGGCCGCGCGGACGGCGGAACGACGCGAACGGCGGAACGAACGGCAGAAACAGCCTGGCCGAACGAACGGCCTAAAGCGCCGGTCGTGTAACCATACGTATCCTCGCGCACAGCAGCACACGTCGATGGACGCCAGCCGCCGAAGAAGATCAGCGCGAGTTTGTCGCTGTGTACGCTGACACGGCCAAAGAGCGCACACGACAACAAACTCGCGCCGATCATGGCCTGCGTGGGTGGTTACGGACGGGGCTCGCGCTACTTGACCGACGCTCTAGCCGACCGGTGAGGACCTGGCGACCACGGCGACCAGGAGGCCGCCGTAGCCCGTGGTCAGGAGCATGGGGGTCAGCCGGCTGTCGTCGCGGACGGCGGCGACCAGCTCCCGGGCCGCGATGGCCTCGGCGTCGCGGGCGTCGGGATCGGCGACCCGCCCGCCGGCGAGCGCGCCGGTGAAGACCACGATGCCGCCCGCCCGCAGCAGGCGGAGGGCCTGGCTGAGGTAGTCGGTGGCCTCGCGCTGGTCCGCGTCGCAGAAGACCAGGTCGTAGGCGCCGTCGGTGAGCCTGGGCAGGACGTCGAGCGCGCGCCCGGTGATCAGCCGGCTGCGGTTGGGTGCCATGCCGGCGTCCGCGTACGTGCGGCGGGCCAGCCGCAGATGCTCGGCTTCGACGTCGATGGTGGTCAGGGTCCCGTCCGGGCGCATCCCGCGCAGCAGCCAGGTGCCGGACACGCCGGTCCCTGTCCCGATTTCGACAGCTGTGCGGGCTGCCACAGAGGCGGCGAGGAAGCGCAGGATGGAACCGGTGCCCGGGGTGACCGGGACGATACCGACCTCCTCGGCGCGGGCTCGGGCAGCCCGCAGGGGAGGGTCTTCCAGCAGGAAGCCCTCCGTGTATGCGGCGGTCGGATCGACGGCCCCGGTGACTGTGTCGGGCATGACATAGGCAGCCTACGGGAACGCCGGGTGCTGATGGCGCGTTCGTCTTGGCAACGCGCCTCGTGTCGGGGATGGATCGAGGGGAGAACAGCCGGTGTCCGCTGCGGGTTTTGCCGCGCCATGGCCGGCGCGTCGGGTACGTTCGTCTCGAACCGATCGAGAGGCGGCTGTGAACGGACAGGACGCGCGCCTGGCCACGTTCACGTCTGGCCGGCTGGCTCCGCCACGTCCGGCCTCGGAGGAGAACGCCGCCGGGTCTGTCGCGGCCGATGCCGCTGGCACGGTCGGTGGCGACGCGGCCGCGTGGGTCCCACCCACCTGGGAAGAGGTCGTACGGGACCACGGTAACAGGGTGTACCGTCTCGCCTACCGTCTTACGGGTAACGCGCACGACGCCGAAGACCTCACCCAGGACGTCTTCGTGCGCGTGTTCCGGTCGTTGGCGGACTACACACCCGGCACCTTCGAGGGCTGGCTGCACCGGATCACCACGAACCTCTTCCTGGACCGGATGCGACGCCAGCAGAAGATCCGTTTCGACGCGCTGCCGGACGACCCCGAGCGGCTGGCGGGCCGTGAGGCGAGCCCTGAGGCCGTCTACGCGGAGTCGCACTTCGACGCCGACATCGAAGGCGCACTGGCCGCGCTCCCGCCGGACTTCCGGGCCGCGGTCGTGCTCTGCGACATCGAGCAGCTCTCCTACGAGGAGATCGCGCAGACCCTGGGGGTGAAGCTCGGCACGGTCCGCAGCCGGATCTCCAGGGGACGCGCGATGCTGCGGCAGGCGCTCGCCGACCGGGCGCCGCGCTCCTCGGCCTACCTGCCCACAGCCGGGGAAGCGGCGCTGCTGGCCGTGGCCGACGAGCCGGCCGGCAGCAACGCGGCCGTCTCGCCGACGGCCATGGCCGGGCCGCAGTCCCCGCCCATGGCCGACAGCCGGGCCCCGGCGGATGACGGGGCGCACCGGCCACACCGGTCGCACCGGATCCCTCGCCGGGCGGCGGCTGCGAGCGCACCGCCGACCACGGCGCATGTGGGCGGTGCGACGTCCACGCCGGAGCGGCAGGCGTGAGCGAACACCATCTTGGTGATCGGATCGCCCCGCTGGTCGACGGGCAGCTCGACCATGACGACCGGGACCGCGCCCTGGCGCATCTCGCCCGCTGTCCCGCCTGCCAGTGGGAAGTAGCCGAACTGCGTCGCCTCAAGGCGCGGCTGGCGGCGCTCGGCGGCCCTGTGCTGCCGGGTTGTGTGGCGGACAGGCTGCTGCGGATGGCCGCGGCCGCCATCCCCACCCGGTTCGTCGCGGGTACTCCCTCCGCCACGGACAACGACCGGGTGCTTGCCGGCCCCGCGTTTCCAGCCGGCTCCGCGTTTCCAGCCAGCCCCATGCTTCCGGCCGATCCAGCGGCTCCCGTCGGCTACCCGGTCGCGCAGCCGCCCGCCGGCATCCCTGAGAGGTTCCGGTCCGGCCATCCCCATGGCTGGGGAGACGTCCACGCGGCCGGCTCGACGTGGTCGCCGCCGCAGGCGCATGTGCCCACCGGGAGGCGGGCGTTCACGGCCGGGACGCCGGCCGTCCCAGCCGCTGTGATCTTGCCTGCGGCCCTGTCAGAGGCGTCGACGAAGGAGGGATGGACGGCGGCCGGCCGGCCGTCCCCACGGGTGGCACCACGCGTGACCACGCCGGCCACGGGTGGCCGGCGCCCGCGGCCCGGGCCGGCGGATCCGCGTGTACGCGCGGCGTATCGCCGTAGCCGGGCCAGGCGCACCCTGGTGGGCTCGGCGGCCGTGCTGCTTTTCGCCGTCGCGGGAGCCGCGTTCGGGGAGGCGCGCGCTCCCAGCGGGCTTCCCGCGTCGTCGACCCTTCCGGCCGTGGTGCCGGTGGTACAGCCGAGCTTCACCACCGGTGTCACCGCGGTCAGGGTCAGCCGTCTGGCACCGACGGTCAGCGTGGTATCCGTACCGGTCAGCGTACGGCGTCCCCTCGCCGGCAAGCCGTAGGCGGAACGTCGGCGAACCGGGCAAGCCGTGGGTGGAGAACCGGGCAGACCGCAGCTGGGAACTGTCGTCCGCACACGGCGGAAGCCGCCTACAGCCGAAGGCATCGTAGGTGGAAACCGCTGCCTGTATGGCGGATGTCACCTACATGACGGAAGTCACCTCCGCTGCCCTGGCAGCCCGGGATCCGTGTCGCGAGTCGTACGGTGGTAGGCGCGTGAACGGTGCGCTATGGTCATCCGCCTGCGGGTGTCACGGCGGTTGACGACTCAGCTCGTCTCCGAACACGTTCCGGAGTCGGTCTGCTGAATATCGGTGACTACGCTGGGCTTTCCGACGCGTCGCGAGGAGCGGCTCGGTGGATCCGAGGCCAGGCGACGATCCGGAGGGCAGGCCCCAGCGGCGGTCGGGAGGCGAAGCGGTCATGAGCAGTGGCAGCGAGAATGTCGCCGTTCCCTCGCGCTCCGGGCCTGTCACGGGGTACTCGCCACAGGCGGGATCCACGGCGGACACGCCCGCTGGCCTAGGGCCGGGCGGGGCGAAGCAGGAGCCGTCGGAGTCGGGAAATATCACTGGAATAGCGCATTCGGGTACGAAAAATGACATGAGCTGGCTCGACGGCGCCGTCCGCGGGCCCTCCGACCCGCCAACCGATCCGTGGTGGACCCGTCCGGCCCCGGGGCCGGTCCCGGTTACCGGTACCGGATGGCCGGGCGGTGCCGCGCTGCCGATCGGCCTGCGGCGGCCGGCCGGTACCCAGTGGTGGGGTGCCGCCGCGCGTACGGGCGTCAGCGCCGGTCCGGTGGCCGCCGACATCACGACCACCGAGGACGCCATGGATGGCGGCCCGACCGCTGTCGGTGCTGCCGACGGCAGCGTGCGGGCGGGTGACCGTGTCGCTGGTGCCGCTGGTGCCGTTGAGCCGGCCGGCGCCCGCCATCCGGGCGGGACGGGTGGGCCGCGCCGGGCCGCGCCGGCGAGATTCCGCCGCCTTTCGTCGCTCCCGGTGCTGGCGCTGCTGCTCGCGGGGCTGCTCGGCGGGGTGGTCGGTGGCATGATCGGTGCCTACGGCGCGTCCGGTGGCGACCACGGCTGGACGGCCTCGTCCGCGCCCGCGTCGCAGGGCGCGGCAGGCGGCGGCACGCCGGCCCCGGGTGAACGCAGCGTCCCGGTCTCCGTCATCGCCGCGCGGGTGCTGCCGTCCGTGGTCACGATCAGTGTGGTCACCCAGGCCGCGACCGCGACCGGCTCCGGTGTGATCATCAGGCCGGACGGCTACATCCTGACCAACAACCACGTGCTGGCCAACGTCAGTGCGAAGGCGCGCGTCTCGGTGACCCGCTACCAGGACCTGCAGCCGATGCCAGCGGAGATCGTCGGCCGTGATCCCAGGACCGACCTCGCCGTCATCCGGATCCGGGCGGACGGCCCGCTGCCCGCGGCGACGCTGGGGCGTTCCGGGTCGCTCGTGGTCGGCGCCCCCCTGGTCGCCATCGGCGCGCCCCTGGGGCTGGCCGGGACCGTGACCACCGGTATCGTCAGCGCGCTGGACCGTGACCCGACCGTGCCGGTGGAATCCGGCGGGGAGTCGCTGCTCATCGGCGCGATCCAGACCGACGCCGCCATCAACCCGGGCAATTCGGGCGGTCCGCTGCTGGACGGGAGCGGCCAGGTCATCGGCATCAACACGGCGATCGCGACAGTGCCCGGTGGTTACGGTGAGCATGGCATGTCCGGGAACATCGGTGTCGGTTTCGCCATCCCGATCGACTACGCGAAGTCGGTGGCCGATGAGATCATCCAGACTGGGCGGGCCACCCATCCGCACATCGGGGTGTCCGCGGTCACGGTTGCGGCGAACGCCCCCACGGGGGCCGGGACGTCCGCCGGTGTCCTGGTCCGTGGCGTCGAGGCCGGGGGGCCGGCGGCACTGGCCGGGCTGCGTCCCGGCGATCTCATCACCAGGATCGGAGACGTCGCTGTCGGTAGCATCAACGATCTGATCACGGCGACCCGGGCACACCGGGCCGGCGAACGGATCACTGTGACGTTCGAGCGGGACGGCCGGGCGCAGGCTGCTCAGGTGACCCTGCGGGAGCAGTCCGGCTGACCGTGCGGCCACGGCCGGCCGTGTCGGATGCCCGTGTCCGCTGGTTGACGGCTTGGTACGGGGTTGACGGCTGGTACGGGTAGGTGGGCGGAACGCGGTCGATGCTCGGGCTCCGGGGCCGGCCCCGGAGCTCCGGTTCCGGAGCCGTTGCGATGATGGCGACGTTGTGATGCCAGAAACACAATGATCGTATGATGGCGGTGACATTGCGATGACAGTATTGTGACGACGACACTGCGATGGGTGGTTGTCCGGGCGTTGTCCGCATAGTTGGAGACCGGTCAGGCGTGGCCCGGGCGACGGCTGGCCGGTGGATGTCGGCAAGCCTGTTTCGTTGATCGCGATTGCAGGGTAGTGTGAAACTGTGTTCAACGGCGTTGGATGGGGCGAGATCGCTGTCCTGTTGGTGATCGGCCTCTTCGTGTTCGGCCCGGAGCGGCTGCCCAAGGTCGCCCGCGACGCGGGCCGGATGCTGCGTCAGATCCGCCAGGCCGCCACCGGGATGCGCGAGGAGCTGCGCTCCGAGCTCGGCCCGGAGTTCGCCGACCTCGATCTGCGGACCCTGCACCCCAAGACCTTCGTCCGCAAGCACCTGCTCGAGGACGACGATCCGGTGCTGCCGTCCTACCTGTCCAAGCGGACGTCCTTCGACAAGATGCTCTTCGACGACGACTCCGACGCCCTGCCCGGGGCGGTGGATCCGCCTCGTCCGCGGCTTTCCTACGACTCCGGTTCCTATGAGGACGCCGCCATCCAGGTGAAGCCCACTCTGTCGCTGGCCAAGGCGTCGCCGGATGGAACGTCCCTGGCCAAGCCGTCCTCGACCGGGCCGTCGTTGACCACGTCGTCGCCCGGGTCCGCGGCTTCCGCCTCCCTGGCGAAGGCCACCTCCCTGACGAAGAGCACGTCCGACAGCTCGGGCCGGCCGGGCCCAGAGGTGTCCTCCGGAGCCGGCGGTGGCGCCTCTCCCGCGGCTGGCGGCGGTACCGCGGCCGGCCAGCCGCCGGTCGCGCCGCCGTTCGACGGCGACGCGACCTGAGTTCCCGGCCCGCCCGGAAGGCCGTTGGACGGACGGTCCAGGAGGCTGTTCGGGGGGCAGCCGCGTCCTATCAGTGTTCCCGCAGGCCACTGCCCTGCTCGTTCCCGCCTTGCTCCGAGATCGTACTCGGAAGATCGCCGACAGGAGCCGGCTGAGGGATCCGCCGCGGTCAGTGCTGCCGGGCCGGAGTGAGGCCGAGGGAACGGCCCGCCAGCCCACGGGAGCGGGACGACAGGCGTTCGGCCACCCCCCGGAGGATCTTCCCCGCTTCGGAGTCCGGATCGGAGATCGCCAGCGGGACGCCGTTGTCTCCGCCTTCCCGCAGCCGGACGTCGATCGGCACCTGCCCGAGCAGGGGCACCGCGTGCCCGAGGACCCGGCTGAGGCGCTCGGCCACGGCGATGCCGCCGCCGGAGCCGAAGACGTCCACCCGCCCGTCACAGTGCGGGCAGGGCAGCCACGCCATGTTCTCGACCACGCCGACGACGTTCTGCCGGGTCTGGACCGCCACTGTGCCGGCCCGCTCCGCGACCTCGGTCGCGGCGAGCTGCGGAGTGGTGACCACAAGAAGCTCGGAGGAGGGCACGAGCTGCGCCAACGAGATCGCGATGTCGCCGGTGCCCGGGGGCAGGTCGAGCAGCAGGACGTCGAGGTCGCCCCAGAACACGTCCGAGAGGAACTGCTCCAGCGCGCGGTGCAGCATGGGGCCACGCCATGTCACAGGCTGGTTTCCCCGGGTGAACATACCGGTGGAGATGACCTTGACGCCGTGCGCCTGCGGCGGCATGATCATCTTTTCGACCTGGGTGGGCAGACGGTCCACGCCCAGCATCCGGGGGATCGAGTGCCCGTAGATGTCGGCATCGAGGACGCCGACCGACAGTCCGGAGCGGGCCATCGCCGCGGCCAGGTTGACCGTCACCGACGACTTGCCGACGCCGCCCTTGCCGCTGGCCACCCCGTACACCCGGGTCAGCGAGCCGGGCTGGGCGAACGGGATCGCCCGGGTGGCGGTTCCTCCGCGCAGCTTCGTGTGCAGGGCGGCGCGCTGCTCGGCCGTCATCACCTCGAGGCGGACCCGCGTGCCTCGCACGCCCGGCACCGCGGTGACCGCCCGATCGACCCGAGAGACGATCTCCTCGCGCATCGGGCAGCCCGCGACCGTCAGCAACACCACGACGTCCACGGTGTTGTCGTCGGTGACACGTACCGACTCGACCATGTCCAGTTCGGTGATCGGACGCCCGATCTCAGGGTCGAGCACCGTTGCGAGAGCTGCCTGGATCGCGTCCGCGCTAGGCCGGGAAGCAGACAAGAGAACCTCGACCGGTCTGTGTGATGGTGCGTGCGGCTCCTGCCGGCACGCCTGCACGTCCACCATAACCGTAGGTCCAGCCTGGACGCGTCCGACAAGGT
The DNA here is from genome assembly GCF_920888515.1 of Protofrankia sp. CiP1_Cm_nod1. GTDB lineage: Bacteria > Actinomycetota > Actinomycetes > Frankiales > Frankiaceae > Protofrankia. The sequence continues at coordinate 9,410 of NZ_CAKKTM010000070.1, forward strand.
ACGAACCCGGCCGCTTCCGGCGCGGACGGCACGGCCCCCGGGCGAGCGGTGCTCGGCGGCGCGCCGACCGGCGCCCTGGCGTGACCGGGCCGCCCACGGCCGTCCACGGGCCGGGCGCGGCTGTCGAGAGGTGATGGGCCGGCTGTCAACCCGTCGAGGTCGGTCAAATTGTCGATCATCTGACATCCCTGGCGAGTCCGAGCCCGCGCCCATAGTGCCGACGTACTCTGATCCACGTGACGGTGGACGAGCAAACAGTGGAACAGGAACCGCTGGTCGACCCGCGATCGATGCGCGCGTGGCGTCAGTTCCTGCGAGCTCATTCCTACGTTACCCGCAAGCTGGAAAGCGACCTCGAAACCGAGCACCATTTGCCGCTGGCCTCCTACGACGTGCTGGTGCAGCTTTCCGAGGCGCCGGAAGGCGCGTTGCGGATGAACGAGCTCGCGGAGGCGGTGCTGCTGTCGCGCAGCGGACTGACCCGGCTGGTCGACCGGCTGGAACGTGAGGGCCTGGTCGAGCGCCGCTCGTGTCCGTCGGACGCGCGGGGGACGCTGGCCACCCTCACCCCGGAGGGCCGCCAACGGCTGCGGGTCGCGTCCCGGACCCATCTCGCCGGGGTGTCCAAACACGTGACCAGCCACTTCAGCCCCGACGAACTGGACACACTCGCCGACCTGCTGGGCCGGCTCGACCATTACCCGCCCGCGCGGCACCCACCGGGCGGTGGCTGCGGCCAGAGCGTGTAGCCGGCCGGCGGCCCGGCGCCCGGCCGGGGTCTGGCCGGGGTCTGGCTGGCGGGCGGACGGTCGTGGCTGGCCGTTGACCGGCCGGTGACCGGTCAGCGGGCTGGTGCCGCCGGGCCGGTCAACGGTTCGGCGCCGCGGGCCGCGGCGACCAGCGCGTCCAGCGCCCGCCGGGAGGTCGTCTCCGCGCCGAGCGGCTGGGGCTTGCTCGCCCCGTGGAAGTCGCTCGCGCCGGTGGCGATCAGATCCAGGTCCGCGGCCAGCCGGCGTAGCCGGGCGCGGGCGTCCGGGGTGTGGTCGGGATGGTCCACCTCCAGGCCGCCGAGGCCGTCGCGGGCCAGCCGCGCGATCACGTCCGGGCCGATGGTCGGGCCCCGCCTGCCGGCGAACGCGTGCGCCAGCACACTGACCCCGCCGGCCTCGCGGACGAGACGGATCGCCTCGGCCACATCCGGTTCGTCCTTGTCCACCCAGTAGCGGCCGCTGGGGCCGATCCAGGCGGGGGTGAAGGCGTCCTGGACGGCGTCCACCAGGCCGGCCTCGACAAGGGCCTCGGCCACGTGCGGGCGTCCGACCACGCCGTCGGCCAGGGCGCGGACCCGCTCCCAGGACACCGGATGGCCGTCGGCGGCCAGCTTCTCCACCATGCGCCGGGCACGGCTGACCCGTTCGTCGCGCAGCCGGGCACGGACCGCGGCGAACGCCGGCTCGGCCGGGTCGAACAGGTAGGCGAGCAGGTGCAGGCTCACCCAGCGGCCGCGGCCGGCCCGCACCCGGCAGGAGATCTCCGCTCCCGGCAGCAGGGTGAGGCCGACGGGCAGCGCGGCCGCGGCCTCGGCCAGGCCCGCGGTGGTGTCATGATCGGTGAGTGCGATGGCGGCCAGGCCCGACGCGGCCGCGAGGCGGACGACGTCGGCGGGCGGCAGCAGGCCGTCCGACGCCGTCGAATGGGTGTGCAGGTCAGCCGCGTCCGCCGGGACCACCGGGACCACCGGGACCACCGGATGCGCGTTCAGGCCGCTCTCCCTTCCCGCCATGGGCCTGCCCTTCCCGCGGGGGGCTTTCCCGTCCGCGGGCCATGCCCGGAGCGGGGGAGCACATGCGCGGGATCACATATGTGGAATTACATATGCGGGAACGGGCGCGGAACACCGGTTTCCGCGCGGCCACCCGTCCACGATATCTGTTGGATCTGCTGGGCATCCGCCCGACGGTATCCGTTCGGCCGTGCCCGCTTGCCGTATCCGCTTTGACGGTGTCCGCTCCGGTGGCCCGCGGCGGTTCGCCCGTGGTTTTTCCGGGATCACTTTCCGCTGTGACCGAGTCGCCGCCAACGTCCCGGTACTGTGACGGTTGGCCCCGTGACGACGGCGGGCGTCGTGACTCCTGGATGCTCCGGGCGGGATTCTGGGCGGGATGTTGTGAACAGGACTTCGATGGGCCGGGGCACTCCGGCGGGCGGGAGCGCCGCGGCTACCGGCCCCGTAGCCGGCGGCGCGGGCGGCGCG